>CAZTRQ010000066.1:0-13977 GCA_964616245.1 uncultured Spirochaetaceae bacterium
CCGGTTCCAGACTCCGGGACTAGCGCCGCCCTCGGGTACGCCGAGGCGGCCGCCCTCCCCTTCGATTTCGGTCTTACTCGAAATCACTACGCCGGGCGGTCCTTTATCCTCCCGACGACCGGGGAACGGGAGTTGGCGGTACGGATGAAGCTCCACCCCGTTCGCGAAGTAATCGGGGGCAAGCGGGTTATCCTGGTAGACGACAGCTTGGTCCGGGGGACGACCGCTCGAAATCTCGTCAAGCTTCTCAAAGACGCCGGAGCGCGGGAGGTTCACCTCCGGCTCTGTTCTCCGGAGATTCGGTGGCCCTGCTTTTTCGGAATCGATATTCCCACACGGCAGGAACTTATTTCCAACCACCACACTCCGGAGGCGATTTCGACGCTGATCGGCGCGGACTCGGTCCGGTTTCTCTCGGTGCAGCGCCTCCGGGAAACTCGGGACGACCCGGATCGGTTCTGCTACGCCTGTTTTACCGGAGACTATCCCCTATCGGTACCTCTGCCGGAATCGGAACGAACGGGGTATCCCCGGGATACGGCTCAGCAGGAGCTCATCTAATGTCTCGGGACCAAAAATTGAAACGTGAAACCGGGGCTCCTCGGAGCTACGCAGAGTCGGGAGTGGATATCGACCGCGGAGAGGCGGTACCCCGGATACTCTCTGCGATGGCTTCCAAAGCAGTCTCTAAGGAGATCGGCGGCTTTGCCGGGGGCGTCCCGATCGATCTTTCCGGGTATTCCGAACCGCGACTTCTCTCGACCACCGACGGGGTCGGGAGCAAAATTCTCCTCGCCCGGGAGCTCGGAGACTATTCGACTATCGGAATCGACCTCGTCGCGATGTGTGTAAACGATCTCGCGGTCTGCGGCTGTTTCCCCTCACTCTTTCTCGACTACCTCGCGTGCAACCGAATCGACGAATCGGTGCTCTCGGAGGTCCTCGGTGGGATCGCAGAGGGCTGCGAAGCGGCGGAGTGCGTCCTTGCCGGGGGCGAGACCGCGGAACTGCCGGATCTCTACGCTCCGGGAGACATCGATCTTGCCGGCTTCGCCGCAGGGGTCGTCGAGGCGTCGAAGCAGCTTCCCCGTCTCGAGGCCGTTACGCCGGGGGCCGAGGTTTACGGTCTGTCCTCGGTGGGGATCCATTCCAACGGCCTTACCCTCGCGCGGAAGGTCATCCCTAAAGAAGAAACGGATCTCCGGAAGGCGCTCCTCGCCCCGACAAAGATCTACGTTGCCGATCTGAAGGCGCTTCTTAGCGAAGGCGGTGTTGTCTCCGCAGCTCATATTACCGGGGGTGGCATCCTGGGCAATCTTCGGCGCGTCGTCCCCGAGACCCTTACGGTCGACCTAAGGTGGGACTGGCCGGTGCCTTCTATCTTCGAAGAGATTCGTAGGTACGGCTCGGTAGACGACGAAGAAATGAAACGAGTCTTTAACATGGGGATCGGCGTCGCTTTGGTCGTGCCTCCCGGAGATCCGGGTGGAGTGGCGGCTCGCGCCGCCGCCGCGGGGGTAGATCTTCTTCCGATCGGAATCTTAAGGGAGAGCTGACGGTGGCGAGGTACGCCGTGTTTGCCTCGGGTCGGGGTACCAATTTCCGACGAATCGAGGAGTCACTCCGGGAGAGCGGACACCTCTTGGTATGTCTGGTTACCGACCGGCCCGATTCTCCGGCGGCGGAGCATGCAGCGTCGACAGGAGTTCCCGTCCTTCCCCTCGCCTACCGAGGACGAGACAAAGAAGAGCTGGAAAAGGAGCTGGTGGCCGCCTTGGACGAGAGGAACGTGGAGCTCTGTGTTCTGGCCGGTTTTATGCGAATCCTCTCTCCTATCATGGTAGACGCTTTTCCACGGCGAATCGTAAATATCCACCCCTCGCTGCTTCCGAAGTATCCTGGAGCGGATGCCATTGAACAGAGCTTCCAATCGGGAGATACTGTGTCAGGAATAACGATTCACTACGTGGACTACGGAGTAGATACGGGACCAATCATCATGCAAGACAGCTTTGTACGACGCCCTGAGGAGAGCTTGGACTCCTTCGCGGCGCAGATTCATAGCCTGGAGCATCGCAGCTATCCCCGGGTGGTTCGAGATCTCCTTGACTCCTGCGACAGCCTGCCCACGGTGAGGGATTGCCGGTGAGGGTGCTGATCCTTGGAGGAGGCGCCCGGGAACACGCAATCGCCTGGAAGTTTTCCAAGAGTCGAAAGATCTCCGGGCTTTTCGTCGCACCGGGAAACGCCGGAACCGCCGAAGTCGCGACAAATATTCCCGACCTGGCGCAGGACGACGTCGAGGGGATAATCGACCGCTGTCGCGACCTGCGCATCAACCTCGTCTTCGTCGGCGGCGAGACGGCTTTGGCGGAGGGCGTCATCGACCAACTGGAAGCCGAGGGCATACCATCGATCGGGCCCCGGCGAAAGAGTGCCCAGCTCGAGAGCAGCAAGGCCTTCTCGAAGGATTTTATGGCTCGCCATTCTATCCCGACCGCGAAGTACACGACCTTTACCTTCCTTCCGGCCTTCGAAGAGTACCTCGACGGCATCACAGGAAAGATTGTAATCAAGAAGAGCGGCCTCGCCGGAGGGAAAGGCGTTCTCGAGTCAGAGGACCGGAACGAGCTCTTGACCTTCGGAAGAGCGGTGTTGGAAACCGACAGCCTGGTTGCCGAGGAGTTTCTTACCGGTTATGAGTTATCGGTATTCGCCCTTACCGACGGAAAGGACTACCTGCTCTTGCCTGTCTGCGCGGACTACAAGAAGGCGGGCCCGGGAAATAGCGGACCGAATACCGGCGGGATGGGCGCGGTCTGCCCCGTCCCGTGGGTTCTCGAAGGCGACTGGGAACGGGTGGTCGAAGAGGTCGTAGAACCCACCTTTGCCGGGATCGCTGCCGATGGTCTCGGGTATCGGGGGGTTCTCTATTTTGGCCTGATGGTAACCCCCGAGGGCCCGAAGGTTCTCGAGTACAACGTCCGTTTCGGAGACCCTGAAACCCAGGCGTTGTTGCCCCTCCTACGAAACGACTTCGTAGATCTCTGCCAGAGCGTGTTGAAGGGCACTATTTCCGATGTTACGGTTCAGACCACCGGCGACGCCGCGGTCGGAGTCGTCGTAGCCTCTAAGGGATATCCGACGGGGCAGTCGACGCCGGCGAAGGTAACACGGCTCCCGGAAGCCGGCGAGCACCTTCGGGTCTTTCATGCCGGCACTCGTACCGAGGACGGCAACCTCGTAACTCCGACGGGGCGCTGCTTTACCGTTGTCGGAACGGGGCAGGATTTACTCGCAGCGCGAAACCGGGCCTACGGGAGTGCGGAACAAGTAGCCTTCGAAGGCGCCTGGTACCGTCCCGACATCGGCGCGCGGATCTTCGGTTCCTAGGGGCGGCTTGGGGCTCCGAGGTGCCGCCGGAGCTCGTAGGCCAGAATCCCGGTGGCGACCGAGACGTTGAGAGAATCGACCTCTCCCCAGGTTGGAATGGCGACGAGGTCGTCGCACCGCTCCCGGACGAGCCGATGCATCCCCTTTCCTTCGCTCCCCATCACGAGAATCGCCGGCCCCGCGAAACGCAACTTGTCCGGGGTTGTACCGGCGGCGTCGGCTCCGTAGACCCAAAAACCGTACTCCTTTGCCTGCCGGATGGCCTCGGCCGTGCTGTCGAGATCGACGGTCGCTACGTGGAACACGGCCCCCGAGGACGTTTTCGCGACGGTTTCGTTGATGCCCCCGGAGCGTCGGCCGGGTATACCCACGGCCTCGACGCCAAACTGGTCGGCCACGCGGTAGATGGCCCCGATGTTGTGGGGATCGGTAATGCCGTCGAGAAAAACGGTCAGGGAACTCGCGTCTCTCTCCCGGTCCAAGAAGTCACGGAGGGAAAGCCGCATCTGCGGCGATGCTGCGCCCCTGGGGCCGGTCGAATCCGGGTCCTTTGCCAGGAACACGACCGGCTGACTCTGAGGCGCCTTGTACCGGGCGAGCTCTTTGGCCTCGGCACGCCTGGTCTCGACACCGTGTCGCTTCGCTTCTTCGACAAGATCGAGTACGCGCTTGTTTCGTCCGCCGTAGAGCAGGGTGCCCCGCGGACTGCCCCGGCGGAAGAGCTCGCGGATGGCGTTTACTCCGACGACCGCGCTACTCCGCGACATAGTCCTTTATCACATCGGGCATTCCGTCGAAATCCGTGTCGCGCTCATAGCGTCTAACGTATACGCCACGATCCAAGAACACCCAGAGGTCGATCGCTCCGTCGAAGTTGGTGTCGATCTCTTGCCGGACAAGCACCTCGTTCCGGTAGAAATAAAAGTCGTCCATCATGCCGTCGTAGTTAAAGTCCACCGCCTCGCGGTCCTTAAAGAGGTCGTCGGTGACCCGCATGGCGTAATCGATAAGACCGTCTCCATTGCGGTCGGAGGTAATCCAGGTTTCGTCGTACATGCCGACATCGAAGTACTGGTCCGGTTCGGGCTCCCGCGGATACTCGGCGTCCCCGGTGGATATCGCGAGAACCACCACGGGTACCATCGCCAGAGCCAGAATAATTGTCCATTTCATCAAGAACCTCATGCAGGCCTAGATACCGCGGTGCCGACGAAACGACAACACGACTCGATCAGATTATCGAAGCTTCACGAGGGCTTGCTTAGGGGAAATCGCAGCTCCACCGAAAAGGAGCCGCGTGTTCGACGGATCGTAAGATCCCCTCCGGAGCGTCGGGAGAGACCGCGAGCGATAGCGAGTCCCCGGCCCCATCCCCGGACTCTGGGAGGTCGACCGTTGGCAAGCTCCGCCCCGTTTACGATGCGCAGAAGAGCCTCGCCGTCCGGATGCACCGACCTCCAGCTTAGCGTTACAGGGTCGCTTCCCGAGGCGGCGTAATCCGCGGCGTTCCTCAGGAGGATCAAAAGACAATGGAGGACGATGTCCGGAGACGCAGCGATTACCATCCCGGTCTCGACGCGGAGCTCGAGACTCTTTCCGGCTCGCCGAAACAGTGGCCCCGCTAACCGAAGAATAGCATCGACGTCGCCGGGGACCCGGGTCTCCCGTCCGCCGGGATGCTGCCCGTAGAGAGCGTCGAGCCCCGGGAGAGACGCGGCTGAGAGTCGAATCTCTTGACTAATCAAACGCAGGGGATCCGGATGCCCTTCGGCCACTTCGAAGCCGCCGTCGTAACGAGTGCCAAAGTCGATAAGCAACTGAAGCCGGCCGAGAAGTTTGCGGTATTCGTGGACAACTCCCGTGGCGAGCATCTCGGAGACCGACCCCCTGTCGGGCTGAAACGGCATCCGAGACGCGAAGAAGAGAATCGCGGCCAGGAGCGCGACGGTGGAAACGCCGATAGACGTCTGTCGGATTCCCCGGCGGTAAAAGAACAGTTCGACAAATAGAACGACGGTTGTGATAGCCGAAAGCGTGCCCAGGGATCGAATCCAGCCGGGTCCCCGGGTTCGATCGGGAGCTGCGGTTGGGAAAAGGAGAAAGATGGTAGCCGGAACGACCAGCGCGGTCTCCCAGAGCAGAAGACCGAGCGGTTGGTCTCCGGTAGAAGTCGCGACCAGGAGGCCAAAAGACATCGCGAGGACGCAAGAGAGCACTAGCCGAAAGGGCCGTCCCCCGAAAACGAAGGAGAAGACGCCGACAGCCACCATGCCGGAGGCGACGGCGCTACCGGAAGAGGAATCGGAAAGCAGAGAGACGGCCGCAAGGCCGAATACAGTGATAACGTCGGGAAAGACGGCAAGGGGGCGGGTGTAGGGTCTGTGAGCCGAGCGGAACCCGATGTAAAGACCGCAGATGAACGTCGTGAGCGCTTCCGCAGCAAGCCCGATGGCCGGAAGCATGTGCGTCGTAGGCCCTTACCGCAACTCCGAGAGGGGTACCGGTTTCGGGCTGTTGTCCTCCCCTTCGACTTCTGCCAACTCCTTAAGGAGCGACTTGGCCCGTCCCGAGAGATTGCCCGGTACGGTAACCTGCATCTTAATATACATATCTCCCCTGCGATCGGGGTTGTGAAGCACGGGAATTCCTTCGCCTTTTAGACGAAGGACGCGATCGTTCTGCGTTCCCGGTGGAATCTTTACCTTCGCCTGTTTTCCGGCGAGGGTCGGAACCATTATCTCCCCTCCGAGAGCCGCCTGGGTAATACTGATTGGGATGACGCAATAGACGTCGCTTCCATGACGCTCGAAGTACTCGTGTTGTTTTACGTGGACAACTACGAACAAATCGCCCGAGGGGCCGCCGCTGGGACCGGCATCCCCTTCTCCCTTCAGAGCGATCCGCTTACCGGATTCCATTCCCGGAGGAATCGTAATCTTGATCCGCCGCTCTTTTTCCTGGGTTCCGCTTCCGCTGCATTTCTTACAGGGATTCTCGAGGACGTAGCCTACGCCACCGCAGCTGGGACAAGCGGTAGCGATGGAGAAGAAGCCGGAGCTCCGGCGGACCTGACCGACCCCACCGCAGGTTGGACAGGTCTTCTTGCTCGTTCCCGGCTCTGCGCCCGATCCTTCGCAGCGATCGCAGGTGGTGTTTCTCCGGAAACCAACTTCCCGTTCGACGCCGAAGGCCGCCTCCTCGAAGGATACCTCGATGTCGTACCGGAGATCCGCCCCTCGCTGGACGTTCCCTCGCCCCGAGCGTCGACGCCCACCGGCTCCACCGAAAAAACTCTCGAAAATTCCGGAAAAATCGCCAAAGATGTCTTCGAAATCGCGATAGGCATGGGAGTAATCCCCAAAACCACCGCCACCCTGCATGCCTTCGAGGCCTGCAAAGCCGAATTGGTCGTAGGTTTGCCGCTTCTTCTCGTCGGCGAGCACCTCGTAGGCCTCGGTCGCCTCCTTGAAACGCTCCTCGGCGGCTTTGTCACCCGGATTTCTGTCCGGGTGATTCGCCACAGCTACGCGACGGTAGGCTTTTTTTATGTCGTCCTTGGCGGCGCCTTTTGCTACGCCGAGAACCTCGTAGTAGTCCCGCTTAGCCATCTCCGAAGCCGCAACCGCTACTCACTCTTGTCTTCTTCGTCGACTACCTCGTAGTCGACGTCTTCCACATTGTCCCCCGAGGCGCCGGCGGCTTCTCCTCCTCCGGAACCATTCGACCCACCGGAGTCTTGCTGCTCCGAGGCAGCCTGCTCGCCGGCTTGCTTGTAAACCTCTTCGGCGAGCTTGTAGGAAGCCTGCTTTAGCTCTTCTGACTTCGTCTTGATCTGCTCCGGGTCCTCGCTTTCGAGGGCAGAGCGTAGATCGGCTATGGCAGTGTTGATTCGCTCCTTATCCGAGTCCGAGATTTTGTCGCCGAACTCCCCGAGAGATTTCTCAGTCGAGTAGATCATTGAATCCGCCTCGTTTCGAGCTTCCGCAAGATCCCGGGCTTTCTTGTCTTCCTCCGCGTGGGTTTCCGCCTCTCGGACCATGTTATCGATCTCCTGCTCCGAAAGGCCGGAAGAGGACTCGATCCGGATCTTCTGCTCCTTACCGGTGCCGAGGTCCTTCGCCGAAACGTGGACAATACCGTTGGCGTCGATGTCGAAGGAGACCTCGATTTGAGGAACTCCCCGGGGGGCCGGAGGGATTCCGACCAAATCGAAGCGACCGAGTGTCCGGTTCTGCGTGGCCATCTCCCGTTCCCCTTGAAGCACGTGAATGCTTACCGCCGTCTGGTTATCCGCAGCAGTCGAGAAGATCTGGCTCTTTCGGGTCGGAATTGTGGTATTCCGGTCGATGAGCTTTGTAAAGACGCCTCCGAGGGTTTCGATTCCCAGGGAGAGCGGGGTAACGTCCAATAGAAGCACGTCCTTGACGTCGCCCCCGAGGATACCACCCTGTATCGCGGCGCCGACGGCGACGACCTCGTCCGGATTTACTCCTTTGTGAGGATCGCGCTGAAAAAGCTCCTTTACCAGGGCTTGCACCGCGGGAATTCGGGTAGAACCGCCGACCAGAATGACCTCGTCGATGCCGTCGGCGCCGACGCCTGCATCCTTGAGGGCCTGCTGACAGGGATGCTTGGTCTTCGCGATTAGATCCGAGACCATCTGCTCGAACTTCGACCGCGAAAGCGAATACTGAAGGTGCTTGGGACCCGAGGAATCGGCGGTAATAAAGGGAAGGTTTATCTCCGTGGTCTGGGTGCTCGAGAGCTCTTTCTTGGCCTTCTCGGAGGCCTCTTTGAGGCGCTGAAGGGCCATACGGTCCTGCGACAGGTCGATGCCATAGTCGTTCTTGAAGTTTTCCACGAGCCAATCGATAATCCGCTGATCGAAGTTGTCGCCACCGAGATGGGTATCTCCGTTGGTCGACTTAACCTCGAATACGCCGTCTCCGAGCTCGAGGATGGAAATATCGAAGGTTCCTCCACCGAGGTCGTAGACCGCGATCCGCTCTTCTTTCTTTTCTTTCCCGAACCCGTAGGCCAATGCCGCGGCGGTAGGCTCGTTGACGATCCGCTTGACCTCCAGGCCCGCGATCTTCCCGGCGTCCTTTGTCGCCTGTCTTTGGGAGTCGTTAAAATAAGCCGGTACCGTGATGACCGCTTCGGTGACGGTTTCGCCGAGATAATCCTCTGCCGTCTCCTTCATCTTCTGAAGAATGGCAGCGGAAATTTCCGGTGGGGAGTACTGCTTCCCGGATACATCAATCCGGGCGCCTCCGGAGGAGTCGTGGACGATATGGTAGGGAACCATGGAGATTTCTTCGCTGACCTCTTCGAACCGGCGCCCCATAAAGCGCTTGATCGAAAAAATCGTGTTCTCGGGGTTGGTTACCATCTGGTTCTTTGCCGGCTGCCCGACAAGGCGTTCGCCTTTGGCGGTGTACGCCACCATCGAAGGTGTGGTCCTCTGCCCTTCGGCGTTCTGAATAACAATGGGCTCGCCGCCTTCCATGACGGCAACACAGGAGTTCGTTGTTCCTAGGTCAATCCCGATAATCCGTCCCATCTATCTGCTCCTCTTCTCTCTACGCGTTTGTTTCCGTTGGCAACGCTACCTTGACCTTCGCGGACCGAAGCACTCGGTCCCTCAGCAGGTAGCCCTTCTGATAGTCCTCCACCACAGTAGGGGTCGATCCCGGCGCTCCCTCTTCGGAAGTAACGGCCTCGTGCCGTTGGGGATCGAACTCTTGGCCCTCGGAGTCGAAACGGGAAAGGCCCCACTTTCGCTCCAACATGGAGGTAAACTGCTTTTCGATAAGCGCGACGCCCTCTAAGAAGGCGTCGAAATCTTTGGATTCCTCGGCGGACTTAATGGCTCGTTCAAAGTCATCGATAATCGGCAGAAGATCTTCGAGGAGCTCCCGGTTGGCAAAGGCGATTGCTTCTTCCTTTTCCCGGTTCATGCGTTTGCGAAAATTCTCGAAGTCCGCGGATTTTCGGAGGAACTGGTCTTTTAGATCGCTATTTTCCTGCTCGAGAGCGGAGAGCCGCTTCGTAAGAATCTGAATAGGATCGCCGGCCTCTTCGTCGTCGGAACCGTCACCGGCTGCGGCGTTAGAGTCGTTGGACTGCGACGCTCCCGGTGAGTCGACGGAATTCGTAGAGACCTCTTCCGTCGCCTGTTTCCCAGCCTGCTCCTCGGTTGCTTGCTCGGGTGCAATCTCGTCTTGAGCTCGCTTGGCTGCGTCCTCAGGTCTTTCGGTCATAGCTTCCCCTGTGAGTGAATCTCGCGCTAAAGTACTGCCGCCACCACCGGGGAGTCAACCGAACCGAAGGGCTACCGCTTGGTTGCGAGCTCGAGAATAAGCTCTACCTCGCCTCGACTGACCTTCGTCGCCCGAGCTATTTCATCGACCTTCCACCCCTGATGCGCAAGCTTGATGACCGTATCGCGGGCCGAGAGGGAGGGCGCCGCCTTTCCATCAGGAGCCTTTTGGCCCTCCCCTTTCAAAAGGCTTCCGAGGAGCTTTACCTTGTCCTGGGCGTCCCGGCCAACCTCTTCGAGGCGGGTCTCGGTCCGGGCAAGCCACTCTCGAGCACTGTTGAGCTCCGCCATTCGCCCTTCGATATCGTCCAGGGCACCTTCGAGGTCCCGGAGCTGCTTGATGGCCGTGTCGACCTCTTTCTTACCGGTCGCGAGCTCCCGCACCCGTCCCGAGAGCTCCTCGACCAGAGTGGGAAGCTCTTTGATCTCGCCTTCGATTCCCACCAGCCGGTGCTCGAGCTTTCCGAGCATATCGAAATTTTTGTCGACACCCTCGGTCGTGACGTCGATGATGCTGCGTTTCTTCTCCAGACGGTTCATCCGTTCGTCGATGGATTTGTCCAACTCTTCGAGGGATCGCAGCCGCGCTTGGATGGCCTGGAGCTCGTCGTCGGAGGAGGTAATCTGGTCCAGCTTGATCTCGACCGCCTGGGACATGCTCATCAGCTTCTTAAAGTCGTCCTCGAGGCTGTCGACCCGCCGCTTCTCCCCAAGGAAGCGCTCTACCCGGTCGTTTACCTCCCCGGAGAGCTTCCGGATCCGCCCCATCTGGACCTCGATCTCCCGGATTTCCTCCCGCTGGGCGTCGACCTTCGCAAGATCGGTCTTGAGCTCGTGCAGGCTCTCTTCCAGGGCCAGCTTGAGGGCGTCGGCACGGTCGAAAACCTTGGTTTGCTCGACAAAGGCTTTTTGCCGCTTGTCGATTTCGGCAAGGTTGACCGAGAGAAGCTTCGCCTCGTCGTTTATCTTGCCGAAGAGCTTCTGTTGGGTATTTCCAACCTGCTCCCGCAAGTCGGCGGCAAAGGACCGGAACTCCCGAATTCTGGTATCCGCCTCGACCCCGAGCTCTTGGTTTCGGGCCTCGACGGCGGTCCGCATCTCGTCGAATCGTTCCTTGAAATCTTCGAGAGCTTCCTGGCTTCGGTTCTTGAGGGACGATTGCAACTCTCCAATGCGGTCGCCGGTCTCGTTCATCCGCTTGAGCGATTCGGCGTGCCAGATGGACATCTCCGACCGTGTTCCTTCGAGGTCCTGTTCCAACTGCTGTCTGCTCGCGTCGAAACGGTGCTGGAAATCAGCGAGGTCCTTCTCGACGCGGTGTCGGTGATCCTCTATCTCTTCCCGGACGGACGAGGAGAGCTTTCCGATCTCCGCCTTCAGGGCCGCCTCGGCTTCCGCCTCGATACCCTCGAGGCGCTCCCCGGCGTTGTCTTTAAAGCGTTCCACGGCGGTTTCGGTCTCTGCCATCCGGCCCGAAAGCCCATTTCGGAAGTCGTCGAGTTGGGTATCGATCTTCTCGACGCCTCCGTAGAAGCGCTCCTGGAGCTCCGAAACGCTCCGGCGGAAATCGTCGGCGCTTCGGGATTCGCTCTCCCGGAGAAGCTCTTGTTGAGCGCTTCGAGCCTCGTCGAGACGACTCTCGAAGGCCGCTTGCCAATCGGTAAGCTGGGTCCCCAAACCGGCTTCGCGTTCCCGGAGGTCCGCGAAGAAGGCGTCTTCGAGAAGCTGGAGCTTTTCCGAAACATTCTCGTAGGCCTGCTCTTTAAGCTTGTCGAGCCCCGTTTCCATCTCCTCCATCCCCTTGTGGAGAGAGCTCATCTCTTCCTGGGCCCGACGTCCGTCCTCCGCCCGCTGCTCTGCGAGCTCCCGGGAGAATGCTTCGAACTCCTGCCGCATCCGGGTGGAAACCTGGTTGATGGATTCCCGGAGGGAAACCTCGAGCTCGTCGATGTCGCTTCCGACGGAGTCGAGCTTGGCCAAGCGGTAGCCGACGGCCTCCTCGTATTGCTTGATCCGTGCTTCGACCGTTTCGAGAACCGAATGCTCGATACCCGAGATTCTGCGGTCGAGGGATTCGGTAAGCTGTTTTTTGTTATCGTCTATTCTCTGATCGAGGCGCGCCTGCTCGCCCTCCAAGTTCGACGCCTTCTCGGTTACCTCACCGAGTCGCTCACCGAGTTTGGAAGACGCAGCCTCGATGTGCTTCGAGAGCTCGTCGGAGCGAACCCGGAGCTGGGTGTTGGCTTCTCGGATCTGGGCAGTGCACTCTTTCTGGTAGGTTTCGACGGCGGCGGTAAGCTCCTGCCGAATTCCCGTCGATTGGTTTTCGATCCGTTCGGTAAGGGTACGAAGGGTAGCCTCCTGAAACGAGGAAGCGTCCTCGGCTACTTTCCGAATCCGTCCCTGGTAATCCCCCTCGACCCGGGCAAAACTCTCTTCAAAGGAAGCCACGGAGGCCTCCATCTTCTCGAGCTGGTTTTGCCCTGCTTCGAGGACCTCTGCTTGGAGCGTTCGCAGTTTCTTCTCCGTCTCCTCGCCGATTCGTCGATTGCTCATCTCCAAATCGTCGAAACGCTCGTCGAGATTCCCGGCTCTCTGGTCGAGAGCCTCGAGAGTATCGGCGAGCTCTTGGCTTCGGGCGTCGGCGTGACGGACGGCAGTGTCGACCGCCGTCTGGAGCGTCTCGTCGTTTCGCTTGGCAAAGTCGGCGGTAAGCTCGGGGATGCGGATCTCGAGCGCCTTGAGCTTCTCCTGGGAGATCTTCAGGCGGTTGCCTACCGAGTCGATGTACTCGCTCTCGGATTGCACCCTGGTGAGGTTCTCCTCGGCCCGCTCGGTCATCTTGAGCAGCTCCTCGAGCGCCGTGTCGTAGTCGCCGATCCGGGTTCCGATCCGCTCGATCTGTTCGGCCCGTTTACTCAAGCCGTCCTCGAGCTCCTTGATCCGGTCGAGAACCGATCGGGCTGCCTTTTGATGGACTTCGAGCTCGATGCCCATGTCCCGAATGGCCGTAGCCTTCTCCTGGACAAGGTCGTCGAGCTCTCCTACGACTCGCTCGGCGTAGCGCTTTACCTTGTCGAGCGACCGATTGTTTCTGTCTAGCTGTCTGTACACCGCGAGAATGATCAGTACTACAAGTAGTACGATCACGTTTCCAGGTGAGAATAAACCCATGAGCCCCCTCCCAGTAGGCAGTATGTCACCATCCAGTATACACCAGATCGCAAAAACATGCCCACGGGTTTAGGAGCTCTGTTTTAAAATCCACTCGAAAAGGTCGGAAAAGCGCCGGAATGTAAGGTCTGCGATGCTATTTTCCGGCGGTTTCGCGCTTACGTGCGCCGTCTTCATCCCCACACCGGCGGCCCCGACGATGTCGTAGGCGTAGCTGTTACCCACGTAGAGGATCTCTTCCGGCGGAAGCCCAAGAGCACCGGAAAGCGCCAGGAAGGGTTCTGGGTTCGGCTTGAGGGCTCCTGTGGCCTCGGTAGGCACCACGGCGTCCCAGCGCCCCTCGAGACCGAGGACCCTTAGCTTTCGCTCCAGAGGAAAGTCCGAGGAGACCGCCACCTTTAGCCCGGCATCCCGGAGCCCCTCGATAGTCCGTCGCACGCCGCGCCGCAGCGGAACCGCGTAGAGAACGTTCTCCCAGGTCCGGTAGATGCGACGCTCGATGGTCTTTCGAGCTTCCTCGGGAGTCGTCCCGAGGGCCTCGGCGAGCATCTCGGCCTGGGTTTGGTAGTAGTCCGGGACGGCCCCCTTCTCCCGGAGGGCGATGCGGACGTCGCGAAAGGCGCGCAAGAGCCTCGGCCGGGTAAGAGCCAAGGGAATCGACAAGATGTGCATCGGACGATTGGCGTAGAGTGTTCCGTCGACGTCGAAGGCTACGCCCCGGATCGCCATTACCGGACGTCTTCCCGGCGGACGACCAGAGTAAAGACCGCGGATTGGGTTCCGGCCCCCCGAGCGGGAGCAAAGCGCCAAGAGGCGATCGCGCTCCGGATCTTCGCGTTCGCCTGGGTGTAGAGAGAACGCTGTTGAAGGATGATAGACCCCGGAACCACACCGCCCCCCTCGTCTACTTCGAAGATGACGACGAATCGGGTCTCCGCCGGCACCTGGTTTCCGAAGTCCGCTGCCGTCAGCTCCGGCAGGGGCCCGGCACCGCCCCGCTCTCCGCCTTCCCAAACCAGGCGCGGGTCCCCCTGGGCGCCGTCGGCCGATTCGGCCGCGGGGCCTTCGGTTCCCGTGCCGGGGCCGGA
>CAZTRQ010000067.1:0-13942 GCA_964616245.1 uncultured Spirochaetaceae bacterium
CCGAGCCTCAGTCGACCAACCCCTTCTCCGCGAGGTAGCGCTCGGCTTCTAAGGCGGCCATACAGCCGGTTCCGGCGGCGGTTATGGCTTGGCGGTATACTTTGTCCTGGGCATCCCCACAGGCGAAGACCCCTTCGACACTGGTTCGGGTCGTCCGGCCTTCGGTAAGGACGTAGCCAACGTCGTCGGTCTCGATTTGCCCGTCGAGGAACTGCGTATTCGGCAAATGGCCGATGGCGTAGAAGAGTCCCTTCGCTTCGAATACCTGCTCCTCGCCGGTTACCTTGTTGCGTGCCTTTACGCCGGTCAAGAGCTTGCCGTCGCCGACGGCTTCCACGGGGATGGTGTTCCAAAGGATCTCGATTTTTTGGTTGCTGATCGCGCGTTGTTGCATCGTCTTGGAGGCCCGCATCTCGTCCCGGCGAACCAGCATGTAGACCTTGCTGGCAAACTTCGTCAGAAAGGTCGCCTCTTCGCAGGCGCTGTCTCCGCCTCCGATAACAACCAAAGGCTGGTTTCGGAAGATGGGAAGGGCTCCGTCGCAGACCGCGCAGGCGGAGATGCCCCGCTGCCAGTAGGTTTCCTCTCCGGGAAGGTGGAGCCGCTTGGCGGTCGCCCCGGTAGCCAGAATGACGGTGTGAGCAAAGAAGCTCTCGTCGCTTTCGGTAACGATCTCGAAGGGACGCTTCGATAGATCGGCGCGACTGATGGTCTCGGTCTTGATCCGAGTGCCGTAGCGTTCGGATTGCTCCCGCATCTTGACCATTAGCTCCGGTCCTAAGATCCCTTCGGGGAAGCCGGGGTAGTTCTCCACGTCGGTCGTAGTCGTCAGCTGTCCCCCGGCGGCGACCCCGCCGGCCATGAAGCCTTCGAACATCAGCGGCTTCAGCTCCGCCCGGGCCGCGTATACCGCCGCGGTGTGTCCCGCGGGCCCGGAGCCAATGATGATTACCTTCTCCGTCTCGTTGTCTGCCATGTCGTTCCTTTCTCTATATTCCGGTCAAGAGTGCCTGCACCTCGCCCCGGTTCTGATAGTTTGGGTTCTGCTCGAGGAGCTGCTCGAGAATCGACCGCGCTTCGGTCTTTCGATCCTGGGCGATAAGTACCTCTCCGAGCTTATGGTACGCAGCCCAGTAGCGAGCGTCTATCTTTACTACTTCCAAGAGGGCACTTTCCGCCGCGTCGTACTGCTCTGCCTCGATGTGCGCGAGGGCCAGATTGTAACGCATCAAAGCGCTGTTGGGCCGGGAGTCGACGGCCCGGCGAAAGTGGGTAATCGCCTGGGAGTAGAGCTCTTTGGCGAGGTAGACGTTCCCGAGGTTGTTGTTTACCTCCGGAGAGTTTGGCTCTATCTGCTCTGCCGCGAGGAGAAAATCGAGAGCTTCGTCGTAGAGCTCCTCGTCCTGGAGGACGACGCTCAACTCGACGTAGGCGAGGACGTACCGGGAGTCCTTCTGGATCGCGGTGCTGAGGGCCTCGATGGCGTCGTTGGGTCTGTCCAGGGCGTGGTACACCTGCCCGAGGGTAAAATAGTTCTTGGGATCGTTGGGCGCCTGGCTTACCGCCCGTTGGGCGAAGGGAAGCGCCTCCGACGGCTTGTCGAGGTCGAGCTTTACCTGCGCCATGTTAAAGTTGTTTAGCGCGACGCCGTTGTTCAGACTGACCGCCCGACCGAAGTGTGTTTCCGCCGCCGTAAGGTTACCGGAGCGGTAATGCGCCGTTGCGAGGCGGGAGTGGTAGGTGTCGTTGTTCGGGGCAAAATCGATGGCTTTCTCGAAGTTCGAAACCGCGCCGGTAAGGTCGTTCTGGGACGTCAGAATGTTGCCGATGCGGAAGTAGGCCCGGGCGTCATCCGGCTTCACTTGGGCGGCGAAGCGAAACGCTTCGAGGGCCCGGGTATTGCTCCCGAGCTGAAGGTTTGTAATCCCCAGGTTGTGGTACGCGTTCTCGAAGTAGGGATCTATCCTGACACAGGCCTCGTAGGAACCGCGAGCTTCCTGAAACTCTCCGACTCGAAACTGGGCGTTTCCCAAGGCGAAGAGCACCGCGGCGTTATCCGGGTTGAGCCGGGCTGCCGCCTTGAATTGATCGATGGCGTCGTCGTAAAGCTCCGTCTCGCTGTAGATCCGTCCGAGGGTGTAGTGCGGCTCCCAGAGGCTCGGGTCCCGGGAGAGCGCTTGGTTTGCGAGCTGGATCGCTCGGCGTCGCGCGTCTGCGGAGCCCGGGTTTTCCTCGTAGTGGGACTGAGCCTGCCGGGCCAATGCGATTGCATGATACCGATTGGTAGAAGCGGAATCCTGAAGGCTGATATCGAGGACCTCGTCGAAGGCGGACCGGGCTTCGGAGTGCCGTTCTCGATCGAGAGCGTCCTGCCCTGACTGTATCAACGCCTGTATCTCTTGCTCCTTGGCCCGTTCCTCGGCAGAAAGGCGGGCAAGGCGCTCCTCTTCGGCCCGACGCCGCTCTTCCTCTTCCCGCTGTCGACGCGCCGCTTCCGCTTGGCGCTGGGATTCGAGCTCCCGGGTAATGGCTAGCTCCGCTTCCCGGCGCCGAGCTTCGGCCTCCGCGGCTCGCGCCGCCGAATCGTCACCTCCGGATTCCCGGAGCTCTTCCCGACGCCTCGCCTCGGCCTCGACCTCGGCCACACGCTTCGCATCGAGAATTTCGTTCTTGAGAGTGCGAGCCTCGTCGTCCGAAGCGTCGGCGACAAGCAGGTCGTCGACCAAATCGAGGGCACGCTGGTATTCGCCGTTTTGGAAGTAGTCCCGGGCGAGAGTCAGCTTGTTCAGCCGAAGCTGTTCGGCTTCGGTTAACCCTCCGGTGTCTCCGCCCCGGGGCAGAAAGAGAAGGAGGGCTCCGCCGATAAGAAGAAGGGCCAGGATGACCCCTCCGATCACAATGAGTCTTCTATCCATCATAATGCTTCATCATTCCGCTATATCGATTGTGTCTTCCGTCTCTCGAATGTCTTCCGAGCCGCCGGAGAGGTTCTGCGCCTCTTGACCGGCAGAATCCAAAGAATCCAAGACGGAGCTCAAGAGCGCTTGGCGTCGTGCTTCTTCTTCCCGTTTCTGTCGTTCTTCTTCGGCCAGCCGGGACTTTTCGGCCTCGATGGTGCCCTGGAGAAGGGAGATCATCCTCCGGATTTCCGGCTCCTGAGGGGCGTTCGGCTCGAGGGTAAGGTAGACGGTGTAGTCGGAAATGGCCCCGTCGTAGCTCTCGGTCCGGACCCGCAGATTCGCCCGATTCAGGTAAGCCTCGGCGAGACGACCGTTCGACGCGAGGGCTTGGGTGTAGGCGGTCTCTGCTTCTTCGAGACGCCCGAGTCGCAGGAGGTTATTGCCCAGGTTCAGGTTGATTTCCGGGGTGTAGCCTCCTCCGAGGGATGCTCCGCGATCGAGGGTGCTGACCGCCTGGTTGAACAGCTCGAGCTGCTCGTAGACCACCCCGAGATAGAGATGGAGCTTCTGGTTGTTCGGCTGCTCCTGGAGGGCCACTTCGAAGAGTGCGGCGGCCTCTTGGGGCTTGTTTTGCATATAGAGAGCTTCGCCCCGGGCAAGAAGGGACTCTTGAGCCCCGGATACAGTCGGGAGAAGCATTGCCAACAGTAAAACAGAAATAACTAGACGGCCTCGTGGCACTCCGGAACCTCCCTTTGACAGCCTACACCAAAAAGGATACTCTTTTCCAGTATTGCGAATATCTCAAGTGTGGAAGCGGCCATGGACTTGCTCGTTCTCATAATAATCCTCGGCGGTGTCGTAGGATTCGTTACGTTTATCGTCCTTCGGTCCATTTTATCACCAAAGCGCGTCGAAAGCCTGTCGATGCTCATCAAGCAGAACAAGATTCCCCAGGCGATCAAGACGGCAAAACGCATTATCGAAAGGGATCCTCGAAACCCGGACGCCCATTTCTTGTTGGCTCAGGCGTACTTGGCGGACGACAAATCGGAACTGGCGTTGATGGAGCTCAAGGCGGTCAACCAGATCGGGCAGTTCGGAAACTACGCCCGTGAGGTTCCCTTTAGGCACAAGATAGCGGAACTCTACGCCAAATTCAATCAGCCGGAAGAGGCGCTTAAGGAGTATCTGCTTCTCGTCAAGCGAGAACCGGAAAACGCGGAGCACTACTATCGGATCGGGCGGCTCTTCGAAGACCGAAACAAGAGCGACAAAGCTGCCGGCTACTACAAGAAGGCGATCGAGGTAGACGAGGGGCATACCGAAGCAAACTTTCGACTCGGATATCTGCTCTTCCGGGCTAAACGATTCCCCGACGCAAGGGCGCTCCTCGAACGAGCCGCTCGAAAAGGCGATGGCGCCGAAGCGAGCTACTACCTCGGCAGAATCTATCGGGAGCAGAAAGAGTATCAAACTGCCATCAACGTTCTCGAAAAGGCCGCCAGGTCTCCGGAGCTCAAGGTAAAGGCGCTCATCGAGCGGGGTGTCTGTTTTCTAAACATCGGCGACAACGACCGGGCGACCGCGGAGCTCGAACGGGCCATCAACCTCTCCTCCGAGGAGTCCAACGAGGTCCTTTACGGCCGTTACTTCTTGGGTGCCGCCTACGAGCAATCCCGGCGCATGGACGAAGCCATACAGCAGTGGGAGCGAATCTACGCGACGAAGCCGGACTTCCGGGACGTGGCGGAGAAGCTGAGCCAGTACACGGAGCTCCGTTCGGACGACGGGGTTAAAGACTACATGACCGCCGGCACCGAAGAGTTTACCGCAGTATGCCAAGGCGTCTGTGCTGCGCTGGGGCTCGCGGTCCGGGATGTAAAGGCCTCCGGGGATGTGTGCGAGATTGTCGCCGTCGAGCATCAGTCGAAGTGGCGAAACGCCAGAAAGCTCCCCCGGATGATCCGCTTTTTTCGGGTGACCGACGTATTGGATGAGGCAACGGTCCGAACTCTTCACGAAGAGATGAAGAAGCAAAACATCAGCCGAGGGCTTATCGTAACGAGCTCCACGTTCTCCCGCCTCGCGCAGGACTTTGCCGAGACCCGTCCCATCGACCTCGTCGACGGCAGCAAACTTGCCGAGTTACTCAAAAAGACGAATCCTTAATCCATCGAGACCGTGAAGATTCTCTGCGTGGCCGACCAAATAGACCCCCTCGTGTACTCCGAAAGCGTCAGAGAGCGATTCGGCGACGTGGAGATGGTTATCTCGGCGGGAGACCTTCCGATGAGCTTCCTCGGATTTCTCGCAAGCAGTCTGAACAAGCCGGTTGCCTTTGTCTTCGGAAACCACAACCTCAAGGAGCTCGACCGCTTCGAGGGCCGTCCGAGCCCCGCCGAGCAGCTGAGAAACGCCTACGGTATCCCCTCCCAAAGCTACGGGGCCACCTACATAGACGGTAAGGTCCGCCGCATTAAGGGCCTCTTGATCGGAGGGCTCGGGGGAAGCATCCGGTACAACGAGGGAGCGCACCAGTTTAGCGACCGGCAGATGCGGCGCCGGATCTTTCGCATGATTCCCCGGCTCCTCGTTAACCGCATTTTCTTCGGAAGATTCCTCGACATATTCGTCACCCACGCGCCACCGCGCTATATTCATGATCGTGATGATCTACCGCACCACGGGTTCGAATGCTTCCGCTGGTTTCTCGAAACGTTCAAGCCTCGCTACCATCTGCACGGCCACATCCACCTCTACGATCTGAACGCACCGCGGATAACAAGTTTCGGACAAACGACAATAATAAATGCATTTAGCTACTTTGTACTCGACACGGAAGACGATAGGTAATTGACCGATGGGTGATTTTTTCGACGTAACCGCAAAACAAGATTTTAGCCGCGCGCGAACCCGAGAGACCTTTTCCCGGCTCTTGAACGCGCTGCGTCCCCAGAACCAGGACCTTCTCTCTCTGAACGAGGTCCGAAGCTACTTGCGCCCCCGGAAAGAGACCTATAAAGGGGTGCACCCGGTTCCCGTCGATCGAATCGTCGGAAGCGAGGGACGGTACCGCGACTTCAACAAGGGATTCCTTCCGAGACGGGACGGCCTCCGGGGCCGCTGGACGAGCATCGACAAGGCACATCTAACCGACGTCATCCTCCCGCCGATCCGGCTCTACGAAATCGGCGGTGTATACTTCGTCCGGGACGGAAACCATCGGGTCTCGGTGGCCCGGGCCCAGGGCGTCGAGATGATCGATGCGGAGATCTCCGCCCTCGACACGGAGATTTCCATCGACCCCAAGATGACGAGCGACGAGCTCAAGCGCCGGGTCATCGACTACGAAAAGGAGCAGTTCTACAAGAACACCGACTTTTCCGATTGGACCGACGGCTACGACCTAAACTTTACCGAAACCGGCCGCTACGACGAGGTTCTAAAGCACATCCACGGACACAAGTACTTTCTCGATCGAGAGCGGGAGTTGGATTTGCCCCTCGCGGAGGCGGCAAGGTCCTGGTATGACCACGTTTTCAAACCGATCGTCGATACCATCCGAAAAGAAGGGATCATTACCCGGTTTCCCCGTCGAACCGTCGACGACCTCTACGTCTGGATCGTAAAACACTGGCACTTTCTCAAAGAGCAGTGTGGCGAGGGCTACCCCGCCGATGAGGCTGCCCGAGATTTCGCTAGCCGCTTCGGAACGAGTCGTTGGAGACGGCTTCTCCAGCGGCTCGGTATCCGGCGCCTACCGAAAGAAAGGGCCGACGATCCGCGGTAGTCTCTCCTCCGACGACGGCAGGTAGAGGAAAACGCGGGTGTCGAGGGGAATCTCTGCGCCGTCGAAGATCGCATCCCAGTCGTGGCGTCCCCGGTATAGCCGTTTCTGAGCCACCGTCCGCCCCTGGGGATCCACCGCCTGGAGGACAACCCTCTCCGGAGAAAGCAGATCGATACCGGCGTCGTCCAAGAGCACATCCGGTTCTCCGACCGCCTCGAGGGCCGCGTCGATGGACACGGAGACCTCCTCGGAGTGTCCTCCGGCGTCGTAGAGGCGAAGGCGGTACACGCCCCGGGGGAAGGGAGTAAAAAGCGGCATGGTGAGCCCGGCCGAACCGAACCACCCCTCGCCCCGCGTTACAGCCCAGGAGTTGCGATCGATTCGCCAGTAGAGGCCGGATTGGTCGTGGAGCAGGAGAACCTCGTCGAGGTCCTCGAACCCGTCGGGGTCCTCGGCTTCGAGGAACAACGAGAGCTGTTCGTACTCTCGATCCATCACTCGATCCGTCACCAGGCGTAGCTCGCTTTCGATCCGCAAAATCTCCGGAGGCCGGGGGGCACAGGCCGAAAGAACAGCAAGGAGCGGCAGCACGATCGCCCCGACAAGAACGCCCCGGAGGCCCCGGGGGCGCCGGCCCATCACCGTCGACCCCGATGCCGCCACTTCGCGGTTCCCGCGGCAATCGAGTAGGCGAGCCCTTCGTCTGCTAAACGCCGGAGCACATCCTTCGCGACAGTTTTGGAGCAGTTGAGGTACGCCGCCACATCGTCTGCTTCCAGATTGCCCCGGGACCGTTTCTTTAGAGCGTTGACGGCGGAGGAGAACCCGGAGGACGAGAAGGCGAGGCGCTCCGCCACGACGACGGCGAGGTGCATCGTCTCGAGGCGAAGGGCTGCCTCCCGGAAGCCTTTCGGCCGGTCTCCGAGGGTAATCCCCGAGGGCCCGGCGGCGTCGAGATCCCGGAGCACGCCCCGGCTTATCGGGGAGAGCGTCTTTTCCGGTGGATTCTCTATCAGTAGATCTCCGAGGTCCTTCAGGCGGCCCCGAGAGAGCAAGGAGTCGACAAAGGGCCCCCGAATCGGATTCTGCAAAGGCCCGAGTGCCTTGTGTAGCGCGCTTCTCGGAACCCCACCCTCTCTCCGGGCCGCCTTTCCGGCACGGGCTGCGAGGCGCTCGTAGGCCTCCGGTGGGAAGAGGACTCCACCGACGTCAATCGGGGCGTTCTCCGGTGCGGGTGCCGAGGCATCCGGGGTAGCCGATGCATCCAGCTCTTCCGAGGTGACGCGACCGGACCAGGGGACCGACGTCGCCGGTACGGCTTCGGAAATCGGGTATTCGCGTTCTGCGGAGACCCGCAGCAGGTAGGGCAGCCCGGAGTACCAGGGGAGAAGGCGCTTCGCTTCCAGAATAAGGCCCGGGTCACCGCCGGCCGGATACCCGCCGGAGAGCCTAACCGGGCCGAGGGGAAACCCCGCGAGGAGAAGCGTGCCTTCCGCAGATGGGGCGTCCCCCGGGAGTCCGTCGGTCGAAAGAGTGACCTTCGCTTTGGAGTCGAGGTAGGCTGCGGCGCCGAAGGGGAGAGCGAGGACATCCTCGGTAGCCGGACGCCCGCTCAAGAGCTTGACGTCTATTCCTTCGGAGCGCGGCTTCCCCGTCACCGCGAGGGCGAGGCTCGGGACCAGGAGGAGTCGCGTTCCAGGGGACAAGAGGGGGGATTCGCGGTGGCCGGCCCCTACCAGATCGCGGCCAAGTCGCCTTAACAGTAGATAGGGAGAATTCGGAGGTAACACACCGCCTTACTTAGACCGCGGAAGTCCGCGATCTAATAGTTCTTCATCGCTTGGATTTTTCGGGCTTTCTTGAGGAGCTTCCGCTCGAGGGCTTTTCGCTTGCGATTCTTGATAGTCGAAGGCTTCTCGAAGTATTCGCGCTTTTTCCATTCACGGATAATTCCCTCTTTCTCCACCATCCGCTTAAAGCGCTTGATGGCCTTCTCTAGTGCTTCGCCTTCGTCGACGTTGATTTGAGCGATTGCAATCACCTCCTCTCTACGTGGTCTATGGCCCTCGTCTAGGGCCGTATTCCCGGTCTTAAGACCGAGTCGTCTGCAATAATAGCCGAAATCTCTTCGGTGTCAAGAATGGGGCGCCGAACGAAGGCCTCCGGATCCACCGCTACGCCGGCCACCCGAACCTCCCAATGGAGGTGGGGGCCCGTCGACAAGCCGGTGCTTCCGAGGGTGCCGATCTGACTCCCCTGCTCAACGAGCTCCCCTTCCTCGACGTCAATTTCCTCTAGATGATAATACAGCGAGTAGACGCCGGGCAAATGCTCGATGACCACGGAATTCCCGGTGACGATTCGGGGGGCCGCGAAGACAATTTCTCCGTCCCCTGCGGCAAGGATCGGCGTTCCAACCGGCGCGGCGAGATCCAAGCCGTTGTGAATCGCCTGAGCCGACGAGCCGTCTATGTATCTGAAAAGTCGGCGGTCCCCGAACTCCGAGGTCCGACGAGCGCCGGTAACGGGCATGACGAACTGCGTCGCGTGGAAGAATGCCTCGAGATCGAAGCTGCCGAGGAGGGCGAAGAGCTCGAGGGCCTCTTCGACCTTGGCCGGGTCCGGGGTCGCCCGGAGCTCGGTCATCGCGGCGTTCAGCGGAATCTCCTCGCGGCGAAACTCCCGAGGCCCTACCGACACCTTCCGGGATACCGCGCGATCGGCTATCTCGGTTTCGAGCCGGTACTCCCCGGGTGATAGGGTGCTCGGGATGCCGAGGAGCGCGACCCCGACGGTTCGGCGGTCTGCGGTCGTCGTTGGAAAACCCTGGGCCCGGGTCACGACGCCGCCGTCGGAATCGACGAGTCGGATCTCCCAACCCGAATCCCGGAGGGAGGCTTCGTCGCTTCGGAGGACAACCCCCAAGGGCTCGCCCCGGACAACCCGTGTTACCGCGAGGAGCTCCGCCGCCGAGAGGGCCGCTGCCCCGGCAACGAGAAGCGCCACCGCGAGCGTAATAGACCGAAGCGCCCGACTAAGGGGGCCCCGGCCTGCCGGTACAATCGTCACGATGCTGTCCTCCGAAGGTCGACAATCTGCATCTGGAGCGTCTCCCGGTTCTGAAAGTAGTTGGTAGAGACCCCGAAGAGGAGGTCCACTCGGTCCTCGGTGGAAAAGTCGGTTCCGACGCGCTCGCCGCCGTTCCAAAAGACGGCCGGCCACTTGTGTCGTCCGGCGTCGATGAGGAGCTTGACGTGTTGCTCCTCCTTCCCGATGAGCTGAACGCTGCGGATGGTGAGTCCCCGGGCCATGAACACCAAAGGCGGGTTCTCCTGGCCAAAGGGGCCGAAGAGGCGCACCACCTCTTGGAGCTCCGGGGTAAGGTAGTTTTGCGGGAGCTCCGCGTCGACCGAAAGCCGGTCCTCCGCCTCCTCGAGAAAGAGCGACTCGGCGCTCGCAGTAAGACGGGCGCTTAGCTCATCACCCTGCTCCTTCTTTAAGAGAAAGCCGGCGGCCCCATCGTGGCCGCCCCAGTCGAGAAAGAGATCCTCGAACTGCTGCAAAAAGCGGGTCGCCCGGACACCCCGCATGGTGCGAAGGGAACCGACGAGTTGGCCGTCGTTTTCGGTAATGACGACGGCCGGGGCGTTGAACATCCGCGACAGACGGCCGGCGAGAATCCCGGTTATGCCCCGGTGAATCGAGGGGTCGACGATAAGCACGAGACGCTCTCCGAGGCGTTCGAAACTCTCCCGGGCAACCGGCAACACCTGTCCCCAGGCCTCTTCGCCTATCTTGCGCCGCTCTTTGTTCATCTCGACGATCGTCGTCGCAAGCTCGTGGATCTCCTTCGGGTCCTCGGAAAGCAAGAGGCGTACCGACACGTCGGGTCGGCCGAGACGCCCGGAGGCGTTTATGACCGGTGTGATGGAGAAACTGACGTCCTGGGCTGTTATCGTCTTGCCGAGGAGCTTCTGTAGCTCGAGAAGCTTACGAACACCGGGACGAGGCGATTCGGAGAGTTTCTTGATCCCCTGGCGAACCATAATGCGGTTCTCGTCCCGGAGGGGTACCATATCACCCAAGCTTCCGAGAGCCACCAGGTCCAAAACGCTCTCGAGACTCTTCCCGAGCCCCGGGTAGACCTTGAGGAGGACGACTTCGAAGAGGTTCTTTAGAACATCGACCTCCAAGAGCCCCTCGCCGTGGTACCTGACCAGCCGGGAGAGCTCCCGAATCTGGAGGAGGCTCTTTCCCTCGAGGGACGGAAAGTGCTCCCAGACCGCCGTCGAGAGGTCGTCGAGGTCGATCTCCACGGAGGTCCCGAACACCTCCCGGAGAAAGCGTTCCTGCACCGGCCGGTCGTAGACCACCAGGTGATGCCCGGCGACGAAGTCCGCGATACGGGACTCCTCGGGACGGACCATCCCCGGGACGACGGTCTCGACGAGGCGGTCTATCTCGAGCAGGTTGTTCAGACGTATCGCCTCAAAAATGATGGTGTCGTTTCCCGGGCGAAGGTTGATGAGGCAGATCGGCTGCTTATAGATCTCGAAGCCCGAAAGGGTGACAGCCTGGCGGAACTTGAGCGCCACGCCGCATCCCGCGAGGCCGTCGAAGGGGTAGGAGCTTTCGGGGTCCTTCGGGTCGACGATGGCGACCGCAGGGGGCAGCTCCGCCGGGAGGTGGTGGTGGTCGAGGACAACGGTGTCGATTCCGAGCTCTTGGGCCAAGGCTATCTCACCGTTGTTGGTGATGCCGCAATCCACCGTAAGGATCAGGGTTCCGTCGTTATCGGCGAAGGTCTTTACGGCCTCGGCGGTCAATCCGTAGGGGTCGTCCCCCATTGGTACCCGCCAGGAGACTTCCAGGCCGAGGCCACGAAGGGTGTCGACCAGAATGGCCGTGCTGGTAATTCCGTCTACGTCTCTGTCGCCGAATACGAGCACCTTCTCCCCTTCGACGACGGCCTGGCGGACTCGGTCGACAGCGTCTTCCATCTCGTCGAACAGGAAGGGGTTGTGGAGGTAGCGGATATCCTCTTCTAAAAGAAACTTGATCTCCCCGGCGTCGACGAGACCCCGTCGCGCCATAATCGCCGCGGTCAAAAGGTTAACACCGTAGCTTTCGCTGAGCCCCCGGACAAGGGTTGGGTCTACTTCGGTTTTGTCCCAGACCATCAAGAAGAAATCTCGTCTAGAATCATCGACTCTCGGGTACCCCGCCCCGCCGCTTTATCGGCATCCACGGAGTACGCCTTCCGCAGCCGCAGTTCCGCCTCGTCGAGGGCCGACTCGTCGTGACCGTAGATGCGACAGAGAGCCTCTCCCTCGGTAACCTCTGCCCCGACCTTCTTGAAGGCCTCGATTCCGACATCCGGGAGGACGTCGTCCTCGGCGGTGCTTCGACCGACCCCGAGATAGACCCCGGCCATCCCGGTAAGGTAGGCATCGACGGCCGTTACCACGCCGGCTGTCTCGGCGGCAATGTCTCTGGTCTTCGGCGCCCGCCGGCTGCCGAGGCGTGCCCGGAGCTCTTCGAGGTTGCCGCCCTGGAGCTCTACGTTCCGCTCGAAACGTTTTAGGGCCTCCCCGGACTCGATGGGACCCGGGGCGGCTTCGAAGGCTTCGTCGATGGAGTCGTACTTCCCGGCGGCAACGAGCATCCACGCGACCAGCCGCATGATAACTTCCCAGAGATCGACCAGACGTGGATCCGTCGGCTTCCCTTTCAAGAGACCAACCGACTCCTCTACCTCGAGAAAATTCCCCACCATAATCCCCAGGGGTTCCTCCATCCGGGTGATAACGGCGTAGACAGCCCGATCGAGGCCCTGCCCCGTCTTGACGAGGGACTCCGCGAGGCGCCGGGCCGATTCGAGGTCCTTCATAAAAGCGCCGGAACCGCACTTAACGTCGAAGACCAGCTTCTGGGCGCCTTCGGCGAACTTCTTGGAGAGGATGCTCGCGGTAATGAGCGGCACCGACTCTACCGTGCCGGTGACGTCCCGGAGGGCGTAGAGCTTGCGATCCGCCGGGACAATGTCCTCGCTTTGCCCGGTCATCGCATAGCCGACATCGGAGATGATGTCTCGGAAACGCTCCGGGGAGAGGGCCGTCGTGTAGCCGGGTATCGACTCCAGCTTGTCGAGGGTTCCTCCGGTGTGACCAAGAGCCCTGCCGCTCATCATCGGCACCTGAATGCCGTGGGCCGCCGCGAGGGGCGCGAGGATGAGCGACACCTTGTCCCCGACCCCACCCGTGGAGTGTTTGTCCACCAAGGGGCCGGCGAGGCCTCCGAGATCGATGGTTCTGCCGGAATCGATCATGCACTGGGTAAGATCCGCGGTTTCCTGCATCGTCATGCCGGAGAAGTAGGTTGCCATCAACCATGCGGATATTTGGTACTCGGGGATGGAGCCGGTAACGTATCCATCGATAAGGAACTGAGTTTGTTCCCGGGAAAGGCTCTCGCCGTCCCGTTTCGCGGTAATGATGTCTAAGGCACGCACGCTATTCCCCTCCAGAAGAACGGTCTAGAGTATCACGGAGCGGTTTTGCTGAAAACCGCTTCTCTCTCCTCAACCCCATAAACCGACCTGGATTGCCCGGCGCATCACGGGCGCATCAAAAGAGCCCTATTCCATTCCAAAAATCGACCGACCGCTCCGCCGAGACTCCAAGGCGACCCCCAGAGTAGCTTCCAGCAGGGTGTAGAGCACTCCGGAGAGCCGCCGCGCCGCCTCGCCGCTCAACCGTATGCCGTTTAGCTCGTCGACTTCGGCGGCTGCGATTCGGGATAGGGCCTCCGGCGCCGGGAGGGCGAGGTCGTACTCTGTCGCGCAGGAGTCGCAGACGATGTCCCCGGCCCGGGGCCGGACGAAGCGAGGGTCCCCCTCGCCGAGGAGCCGACCGCAAGAGCCGCACTCGCCGAGGTCCGGCTGCACCCCGAGAATAGCCAGATAGCGCCAGAGAAACCGGATGGAGAAGAGCCGGACGGCGGGGAGCGACGCCTCGAGACCACCGAGACTCTCCTTGAGAAGCTCGAAAGCCTCCGTCGTCTGACCGCCGCCGGCAAGGGACTTGAGGACTGCCTCGGCCCAACTGCTCGCGGTGTAGAAGGCCTCGAGGTTTCCTTTGACGCCGGGGTAGAATTCGACCGGGTCGAAGTCGGTAACCTTGCTGTAGCCCTTTACCGGTTCGGTGTAGAGATGGCAGACGCCCAGGGTAAGCTGCTCGGCCTTGCCCCG
>CAZTRQ010000068.1:0-13493 GCA_964616245.1 uncultured Spirochaetaceae bacterium
ACTATACTTCCCCCCATGGCGAAAGCAAAGAGCAGCACCACATTCAAAGAAAAGCAGCAGTTGGTCTATCCCCTGCAAGGTGTGGGGCAAGTTCTCTCGATCGAAGAAAAAGAGTTTAAAGAAGAGAAGATCCTCTACTACATCATCTATCTGGAAGTATCGGATATGACGGTGATGGTGCCGGTCGATAAGGCGGAGGAGCTTGGAATCCGGGCTATTGTCAGCAAGAAAGAGGCGAACCAAGCCCTCGGGCTCATCGCCGAGGACTACGAGCCGGCGCCGACCGACTGGAAGCTCCGGTATCAGATGAACCTGGACCTCTTAAAGCAGGGCAGTATTAGCGACATCGCGACCGTTGTCAGGGCTCTCTACCACCGAAGCAAGGTAAAGGAGCTGCCCATTCTCGAGCGCAAGCTCTTCGACAGCGCGTTGAAGCTCCTCGTAGACGAGGTCTCCTTTTCCCTCAACAAGTCCAAGGACAAGGTCGAAGACATGATCTTCGAGAAGTTGGAGACCGAGCACCCCCCCAAAGAGCCGGCGGAGGTCAAAGAAGACCCAGACGATCTCGAAGACGAAGAGTAGCCCACCTGAGTGGCCGCCGAAACGGGAAAGCCGGCGTGGCAGAGGAGCGTCTTCGACCGGATAGCCGCCCACGTCGGAACCGATATTCCCTCGGTATCTCAGATTGCCCGGCAGCACCAGGACCCCTTTCGGGTTCTCGTTTCCACCATTATTTCGCTTAGGACCAAGGACGAGGTCACCATGGCGGCCACGGAGCGCCTTTTTGCCGAGGCGTCGACGCCGAAGTCCATGGCGGAGCTCCCGCCGGAACGGATCGGCGAGCTCATCTACCCCGCGGGCTTCTACCGCACCAAGGGGAAAAACATCGCCGAAGTCTGCCGCCTGCTCCTTGCCGAGCACCGCGGGAGAGTACCCGCGGACCTAGACGCCTTGCTGGCCCTTCCGGGGGTCGGACGAAAGACTGCCAACTTGGTGTTGGGCCTCGGTTTCGGGATTCCCGCGATCTGCGTCGACACCCACGTCCACCGCATCGCAAACCGACTCGGGTGGATTACCACCAAGAATCCGCAAGAAACCGAGTTTGCGCTAATGGATAGGGTGCCGAGGGAGCTCTGGATTCCACTCAACGAAATCTTGGTGCGGTTCGGGCAACGAACCTGTACCCCTACCTCCCCGTGGTGCAGCCGCTGCCCCGTGGCAACGGACTGTCCCCGGATCGGTGTTCCCCGATCCCGCTAAATTTCGTTAGGCGTCTTCCGCGATCAGAAGCGTTCGAGGGTCGAGCCTCAGGTGGAGGTCTTCGTGGGGGTAGGTTTCGTGATCCTTCACCAGGCTCAGCTTGATGTGTTCGTCAGTGGGAGCAAGCCGGACCAGTACGCTAAAGACGTCGACGTAAGGATGGAGAATCTGAGGGACTCCATTCTCGTCGGTCGTAGGGTCTTCCCTGTGCAGCGTGGCGGTAAACCAGGCGGTAATGCCCAGGTCGGCGACGAACTCTTTGAGCATCTTCAGGCTTTCGACGGTCCCCTTCTCGAAGTCGTATCCGTCGATCATGATGACGTCCGCCTTAAAGTTGCCGTCGACAATCATCGCCCGGATACTCTTTATTACCTGTTCCGCCGACACCCCTTCCTGAGAAAAGTTCATGACGACGCGGTTTTTGATTATCTGGTCATGCACGTCCATCGCGTCTTCGAGCTCACGCTTTCGAGCGATTTCCCTAAAGATGTCTTCGTACCAGCTGATGATGTGATCCGTCCGGGAAGAAAACGAGACGTGGATGACATGCTTCTCTTGGAAGAGCTGGTCCGTAGCAAGATGTACCAGACATGCGGTTTTGCCGACGCCTTTTCGCGAAGCGATGACACCGATTCCGCCGGACTCCAGCCCACCGTGGATTGATTGGTCTAAGATGCGTAGTGGACTCCGTTTGACCAGTTCAGAACGAACCATCACTTACCTCGCTTTGGCCTTCTCTTGGGCCTTCTTCTTTTGATAATCGGCAATCAGTTCCTCTTCAATGCTCTTGGGCACCGGCCCATACTTGAGGAACTCCATGGTAAACTCAGATTTTCCCTGCGTCAAAGAGCGGAGCGTGGTGGAATAGCCGAACATCTCGGCCAAGGGAACCTCCGCTTCGACGACGGAGTTGGCCCCGTCTTCCGACGAGCTGACGATAATTCCGCGACGCTGGTTCAGACTGCCGAAGACGTTGCCTTGGAACTCCGTAGGTCCTTCCACGTTTACCCGCATGATCGGCTCCAGAATTCTCGGCTTCGCCTTTGGATACGATTCTCGGAACGCGCTGATGGCCGCCATCTGAAAGGCCATGTCGGAGGAGTCCACCGGGTGGGTGCTTCCGTCGTTGATGCAGGCTCGAACGCCGACCACCGGAAACCCGACCAGCCGACCGTCCTTCATTGCCGTCCGGAAGCCTTTGTCGCAGGATGGGATGTACTCGTTGGGAATAACGCCACCGCGGATCGAATCGACGAACTCGTATTCGCCCTCTTCTAAGGGCTCGATATACCCGGCAACCCGACCAAACTGACCGGAGCCACCGGTCTGCTTCTTGTGGGTATAGTCGAAGTCCGCGTGCTCGGTGATGGTCTCCCGGTAGGCAACCTGTGGCATGCCCGACTCGACATCCGCTCGGTACTCCCGGCGCATCCGCTCCATGTAGACTTCGAGGTGGAGTTCCCCCATGCCCTGGATGATGGTCTGGTTCGACTCCGGGTCGACAAAGGTACGGAAGGTGGGATCTTCCTTGGTAAACCGGTTCAGCGCCTTCGCCATGTTCCCCTCGGAGCTCTTATCCTTCGGCGCAATAGCCAGGGAGATTACCGGCTCCGGAACGTACATGGAGGTCATCGAATAGTTCAGGTCCGGGTGACAGAAGGTGTCTCCGGAGGCGCAGTCGATCCCGAAGATCGCCACGATGTCTCCCGCAGGAGCCTCGGAAATGTCTTCCATGGCGTTGGCGTGCATCCGGATGAGGCGGCCGATCTTGGTCTTCTTCTGCGCCCGGGTGTTCATAAGCTCCATGCCCTTTCGGAGAACACCCTGGTAGAGCCGCACGTAGGTCAACTGCCCGTACTGTGTGTCCTCGAGCTTAAAGGCCAGGGCCACCGTCGGCGCGTCGGCGTTGTCGGTCTTTAACCGCACCGTCTCCTCGTTGCTGTCGAGGTCCAAAGCGTAGTACTCGGGCTGGTAGGGTTCCGGAAGATAGAAGATAGCGGCGTCGAGGATGTCCTGGACACCTTTGTTCTTGTACGCCGCACCCATAAACACCGGGATAAGCTGTCGCCGCAGAACCCCTTCCCGGACGGCCTTCCGGAGAAGCTCCTCAGAGACTTCTCCTTCGAGGTACGACTCGGCCAATTCGTCGGAGAACATCGCCGCCGCGTCGATGAGCGCCTCGTGCCTGGCTTCCGCTTCGGCGACCAGATCGGCGGGAATCTCGTCCCGCCGGACGATCTCGCCGTTGGCACCGTCGTAGTAATGGGCCTTCATTTCGACCAGGTCGACGACCCCGACGAAACGCTCTTCAAGACCGATCGGGAGCTGCATCAGAACCGAATTATGTCCCAATTTCTCCTCGATCTGGTCCCGAACCCTCACCGGGTTTGAGCCGGTGCGGTCGCACTTGTTTACGAAGGCGACGAAGGGAACGTTGTACCGGCGGAGCTGTCGGTCGACTGTGAGCGTCTGGCTCTGGACACCGCCGACGGAATCCAGCACCAGGATTGCTCCGTCGAGAACACGCAAAGCACGCTCTACTTCGATGGTAAAGTCGACGTGCCCCGGAGTGTCGATGATGTTGATGTTGTGATTCTTCCAGGAAACATTGGTCGCCGCGGAGGCAATCGTGATGCCCCGCTCCCGCTCCAACTCCATGGAGTCCATTGTCGCCCCGACCCCGTCCTTACCACGAACCTCGTGAATGGCGTGGATCTTCTCCGTGTAAAAGAGGATGCGTTCGGTCAGGGTTGTCTTGCCGGAATCAATGTGTGCACTGATTCCGATATTTCTCATTTCGGTCATTTTCTCTGCCATGTGGCTAAACTCCAGCTACTCTGGGTACAAAGGTATTCATGGAAGGTGCGCCCGGGTTGCCCCAGAGCGGAACGGCCCATAATATACGTTTAGTTCATGCGGTTTTCAACCGCGATTGACAGGAATTTCGTCGATGCCATCCCCAAGGATATTGGTCGGGACATCAGGATTCTCCTATCGCGACTGGGTCGGCCCCTTTTATCCCCCGGGGACATCCCACCGGGATTTCTTGCGCGTCTACAGCGAGGCGTTTCCCTTGGTCGAGATTAACTCATCCTACTATCAGCTACCTGCCGCCGAAACTACCGCGTCCCTGGTCGGGAAAGCCTCCCCGGGTTTCCGATTCGTGTTTAAGACCCACGGGAGCCTAACGCATACGATCGGACACGAATGGCAGGAAAACGCCAAACGATTTCTTGCCGGCCTCCAACCCGCGCTGGAAGCCGGAGCCTTGACCGGCATACTCATACAGCTTCCTTATAGCTTTCACTACGACATCCCGAATCGGCGGCACCTCGGTACCCTCCTCGAGGTTCTGACGGCAGGGTTGGTATCGTCGGGGGCATCCGCCACACCGTCGCCCCCGGGTCTCTTCGTCGAATTTCGAAACCAAGAGTGGCAAAAAGAGCGCGTCTTCGCCTACCTCGAAGAAGCCGAAGCCTCCGTAGTACAAACAGACCTCCCCGACTTACCGGGCCTCCCGTTACCCCGAGACCTCGTGCTGTCCCGGAGAGGTTACCTCCGGCTCCATGGCCGGAATAACGCGATGTGGTGGGAGGGGGACAACAGGAGCCGCTACGACTATCTCTACGATGGAACCGAGATTTCTCATTTGGCGGATCGAGTCGTCGCGATGGCCGAACGCTCCGAGGAGCTTATCGTAACGTTTAACAACCACGCCAACGCCCAAGCGGCGAAGAACGCCTACGAGCTCCTCGATTCCCTTGAGCACCGTGGCTTGGACGTGCTCCGGGGCCCTACGACCGCCCCACCCCGGGCCTAGGCCTCCCGAATATCCATAATCTCGTCGACGAGGGGAGAGCAGGCTTCCCGGACCTCCTCGACTCCAATACCGGCGACCTTGACGGTGCAGACCATGTTGGTCGGGTCGTCCCCGGGGAAGGTCCCAAGGCTGATAATGTTTCCGCCGGCCTCGGCGATGGCCGAGGTTACCCGGGCAATTTCACCGAGCTCGTCGGGAAGACGCAAGGTAACCCGGAGCCCTCGCTGCCGCGTTCCGAAGAGCTCGATAAAGAGCTTAAAAATGTCCGATTCGGTGACGATGCCGACGAGGTGGTCATCCCGCATTACCGGGAGGCCGCCGATGTCGTTATCGACGAGAGTCCGGGCGGCGTCTTCTAAGAGCGTGTCCTCGGTGATGGTTATGACCTTCTTGGTCATTATGGTTTCGACCTTGAGCCGGTAGAGTAGTTCGCCCATCTCGTAGACGTTTAGGGTCGTCGCAGGGGAAGGCGCCGCGTAAAGAAGATCCTTCTCGGAAACGATGCCGACGAGCTTCTTGTGCTTGTCGAGAACCGGCAGCCGATGCACTTTCTCGCGGCGTATTAGTGCCTGCGCCTCGCTCAGAGGCGTGTCGGCAAACACGGTAAAGGGGTTGGGAGTCATCACGCGCTTTACGACCACAAGAACCTCCTGGTTGGGACGCAGCTAAACGCCTAGGTACGCCTTCTTGACCTCTTCGTTCTGCAGCAGGTTCGCCGCTTCGTCCGCCAGGGTAATGCGCCCCGTCTCCATGACGTAGCCCCGGTGGGCAATCTTGAGGGCCAAGTTTGCGTTCTGCTCTACAAGAAATATTGTAGTACGATTCTCCCGGTTAATCTGCTCGATAATCCGGAAGATCTGCTGTACCAAAAGTGGGGCGAGGCCGAGGGAGGGCTCGTCGAGGAGCAGGAGCTTAGGCCGGGCCATCAACGCCCGGGAGATAGCCAGCATCTGTTGCTCGCCACCGCTTAGCGTGCCCCCGGCTTGGTGGCGTCGCTCTTTTAGAATCGGAAAGAGCTCGTACACGTAGTCGAGGTCCTCTCGGATCTTCTCCTTGTCCCGCCGAAGCAGGGCGCCGAGGTCCAGATTCTCCCGAACCGTCAGCTGGGGAAAGATCCGCCGACCTTCGGGGACCTGGGAAATGCCCAAGGCGACGATCGCGTCCGGACTCTTCCCGACGATCGACTTTCCGTTTAAGAGAATGTCACCGTTCTTCGGAGGCACGACGCCGGAGATGGACATCAAGGTAGTGCTCTTCCCGGCTCCGTTGGCCCCGATGAGGGTTATTATTTCGCCTTCGTTTACCGAGATGGTAATGCCCTTCAAGGCCTGGATATTGCCGTAGTAGGTCTCTATCGCCTTAATTTCAAGCATCGACTTCCTCTCCGAGGTAGGCTTTGATGACGTCGGGATTCTGCTTGACCTCGGCCGGGCTCCCCGTGGCGATGAGCTTTCCATAGTCCATAACGTAGATTCGCTCCGAGAGAGACATAACGAGGCTCATGTCGTGCTCTATCAGAAAGATTGAGACGTTTTCGGTTTCCCGGAGCCGCAGAATCAGCTGCTCGAGGCTCCGTGTCTCCTGGGGGTTCATCCCCGCCGCCGGCTCGTCGAGGAGCAGCAAGAAAGCATCGGTCGCGAGTGCCCGGGCAATCTCTAAGCGCCGCTGGGCGCCGTAGGGGAGGTTCCGGGCCAGGTCGTTTACGTACTGCTCTATCCGGATCTTCTTGAGAATCTCGTAGGCTTCGTGTACGACCCGCTCCTCTTCTTCCTTGGTCCGGGGATCCCGGAGAATGGCGCCGACGACCCCGGCCTTGAGCCGGGAGTGGCGGCCTATCATGACGTTTTCGAGGACGGTCATGTTGCCGAAAAGACGGATGTTCTGGAAGGTTCGCCCGAGGCCCTTCTCGGTAATCTTGCTCGGCTTGAGACCCTTGATCGATTCGGAACGCTCGGCCCCGGGAGGCGTAATGACGACGTCGCCGATGGTGGGCTTGTAGACCCCGGTTACGCAGTTAAAGAAGGTCGTCTTCCCGGCGCCGTTGGGTCCAATTAGGGCGATAATCTCGCCCTGGTCCATCGAGAGGTCGACGTGGTTGACCGCCCGCAATCCCCCGAAGTCCATGGTCAGCTGGGTTACATCAAGAATTCGGCTCATGCCTCGCCCCCAGACGGCGACTCTTGGAAGGTGTAGGCTTTCCGCTTCTTCCGGATCAGGCCACTCGGTCGAAACACCATCATAATGACGAGGACCGCGCCGAACATTAGCATCCGGTAGTCGGAAAAGGCCCGCAGGTATTCCGGAACCAGAATCAGTACCAGGGCGCCGACGATAGCTCCGGGTATGGACCCCATGCCACCGAGGACGACGCAGGAGAGGACGATGATGGACTGCCACACGGTAAAGCTCGCTGGGTTTATAAAGGTGGTCCGGGAGGCGAACAGAACGCCGCCGATTCCGGCCCAGAGCGAACCGAGGGCAAAGGCGGTGAGCTTGGTCTTCATAAGGTCGATACCCATCGCCTCGGCGGCGATGTCGTCCTCCCCCATCGCGACGAGTGCCCTTCCGAGACGGCTGTTCTCGAAGCGCCAGACGACGAAGATCGTCAGAAGCACGGCAATCAACACAAGGAAGTAGATGTAGACGGTGGCGTTCGTAAGAGAGAACTCGATTCCGAAGAAGGTGGGCCGGGGAATCGAGCCGATGCCACCGGGCCCTCCGGAAAAACCGGTCGAGCCGTTTAGGACGATTCTGACGATTTCGGCGAACCCGAGGGTTACGATCGCAAGGTAGTCCCCCCGGAGACGAACCACAGGGAGGGCCAACAGAATACCCGCGACGGTAGCCAATAAGGCTCCGATCGGGAGGGCGACCCAAAAACCGATACCGAAGAAGCGGTAGAGAATCCCGTAGGTGTAGGCCCCGACGGCGTAGAAGGCGATGTACCCCAGATGGAGCATGCCCCCGAGACCGATGACGATGTTCAGGCCCAAGGCGAGCATGACGTAGATAAACGCCGTAATAAGAATGTTGACCTGATAGAGGGAGCTAAAGAAGGGCAGAATAACCAGAAAGGCCCCGAGAGCGGCGTAGATGCTGTTGCGAACCCGGGGCTGCTTGAGGACCCGGCGGGCCCGCTCGAGGTTCGTTTCGGTTCCGGCCTTCTGCTTCGCCGCCGCTTCCTTGGTGGTCACCTCGACCGTCGGTTTTACGGCGACGCTCCGGCGGGTCATAAAGAAGCGCCACACGAGCCCCCCGAAGAAGGAGCCGAAGCCGATGTAGAAGAGGTTGTGCCACCGCCAGTTGACCGACCCGGCGACGTAATTGACCCGAATTACCATGATGGGAAAGGTCAGAAAGACGAACCAGAGCGATGTGACAAACGTTCGCTTTATGTCTTGAAAGGTTATCACGTTAGACCTTCCGGTTTTCCGAAACCCCGAGGATTCCGGAGGGTTTAAATATCAGAATTACGACCAGAATGACGAAGGCGAAGACGTCTTCGTAGACGCTCGAGATGTAGCCGGCCGCGTAGGACTCCGCCATCCCCAGGACCAGGCTGCCGAGGACCGCGCCGGGAATGCTTCCGATGCCCCCCAAGACGGCGGCGACGAAGGCTTTTATTCCGGCGACGAACCCGATGTAGAAGTTGATCTGCCCGATAAAGGAGCTAATCAGAATCCCGCCGAGGGCCGCGGTAAAGCTCCCAATAATAAAGGTAAAGCTGATTACCCGGTCGACGTTTACACCGACGAGGGTGGCCATTACCCGGTCTTGGCTCGTCGCCCGCATCGATTTACCGATCCGAGTGTAGCGAATAAGCAGGGTCAGGACGATCATCACGATGGCCGTCGTAACCAGAATAAATATCTGCGCCGAGGTTACGAGCCCCCGGACAGCCTCGGGAATCGGAACCTCCGGTAAAAGGGCCGGAAAGGGCAAAAAGTTCGATGTTTGAGCCAAGAGCACGTAGTTCTGCAGAAAGAGAGACATGCCGATCGCGCTAATCAGAACCGAAAGTCGTGGTGCGCCTCGGAGCGGCTTGTAGGCAACCTTATCGATGGTAAAGCCGTAAGCCGACGAATAGAGAAGCGCTACCAGGCTCGCCAGAACGAGGATCGCGAGAGTTGGCATCCCGGCGACGGAGAGGACGCCGGCCACAATCAACGCCGTAAAGGCCCCGATCATATAGATCTCGCCGTGGGCAAAGTTGATCAACTTGATGATCCCGTAGACCATCGTGTAACCCAGGGCGATTAGGGCGTAGATGCTCCCTCTCGTAAGCCCGCTGAAGAGGAGCCGAAAGAAAAACTCTGTGTCCATGTAAGCTGGTCCAAAAATGATGCGGTCGGAGGATCAAGATCCTCCGACCGTCTTACTTGCTGGTGAACGCGAGACTTAGAGCTCGACGTAGACGCCGTTCTGTACCTGATAGATCGCGAACCCGACGCCTTCGGCATCCCCGATGCTGTCGAAACTGATGTTTCCGACAGGGGTCTCGATACTCTCACTACGGAGCGCGGCGGCGATAGCTTCGGTCTCGGTAGACTCGGCGGCTTCGATGGCGTTAAGCAGCGCCAGCATTGCCGAGTAGCCTTCCTGGAAGAAGGGTCCCGGCTCTTCACCGTACTCCGCGACGTGCTCTTCGACGGCCCGGGCCGCAATCGGGTTCGCCCCGGTGTCCTGAGGCCCGGTGGCGTAGACGCCTTCGGCGGCCTCGCCGGCTACCTCGATAAAAGAGGCGTCCTGAACACCGTCGCCGGAGATAAAGAGGGTATCCATTCCCTGGGTCCGCATCTGGGAGACGAGACGGGCCGCTTCCGGATGGTACCCACCGTAGATGATAATCTCGGCGTCCGAGGCGGCGACCCGGTTGATAATAGCCGAGTAGTCGACGGCACCAACGGTAATCCCCTCCTTAAAGAGGATGTTTATCTCGGGATAGTCTGCTTGAAGAGCAGCCTCGGCAAAGTCCGCGAGGCCCCGACCGTAGTCGCCACCGTCGTGGAGGAGAACGACACTTTCGACGCCGAGGGTTTCCGCGACGAACTGCGCCTGGAGCTGGCCCTGAGCGTCGTCCGGAGCGATGGTCCGGAAGAAGTAGGGAAACTCGTCGTCCTGGGTAAGGGCGGGGTTGGTCGCCGAGGGGGAGATCGCCACGATCTGGGCGTCGGTGTAGAGACCGAGGGCCGGTCGGGTGGCACCGGAGCAGACGTGACCGATAACGCCGACGACTTCCTCACCGATAAGGCGGGACGCCGTGTTGGTCGCTACTTCCGGCTGGCACTGGTCGTCTTCGATAATCAGCTCGATCTGCCGACCGAGAACGCCGCCGTCGGCATTCGCGTTCGCGACCACGAGCTCCGCGGCGTGGACCGTCGGAATTCCGTAGGATGCGAGGTCGCCGCTATGGGGTCCCGCAACACCGATTTTGATTACCTCTTCCTCGCCCGCACAGCCAACAAAGATCATGGTGGCCGCAAGCAGCAGGAAAGCGGCAAGTTTTAGACTCTTGCTCATTAAAAGCCTCCTTGGTAATGAATAGACTTTCGATGTCATACCACACTAGAGGATAACCATGCAAGTCTGCGCACGAAAGGAAGTTGTGGGCGGCTCGGCCGCCGGCCCCCCTGGTTCCTGCCTATTTCTCCGACAGAAGGACCTCGTCGGTGGTAAGCTCGGTGTGCCGGATTTCGTGGAATTTGTCGACCAGCTTGGAGGCGGTAAGCTTCTTTTTCTCCTCGCCTTCCACGTCGAAGATAATCTCCCCCTTGTCCATCATCAGCAGCCGGTTCCCGTACTCGATTGCGTGCTGCATGTTGTGGGTAATCATGATGGTGGTAAGACGGTACTCGGTAATAAAATCCATCGTCAGACGCAGGACCAGGGCGGCGTTCTTCGGGTCGAGAGCTGCGGTATGCTCGTCTAAGAGCACGAGATCCGGCTCCGAGAGAACCATCATCAGCAGGGTAAGCGCCTGACGCTGCCCCCCGGAAAAGAGCCCCACGTTCTCCCGCATGCGGTCCTCGAGCCCCATGTCGAGACGCCGGAGCTTTTCCCGAAAGAACTCCCGCATCCGGCTGTTCAGGCTAATCCGGAGGCCCTTAAAGCCCTTCCGGTAGCTGATGACCATGTTGTCTTCCAGGGTCATGTTCGAGGCGGTTCCGAGGAGCGGGTCCTGGAAGATGCGCCCGATGTAGTTGGCTCGGCGGTACTCCGGCTCCTTGGTTACGTCCCGGTCGTTGATAAAGATGCGCCCGGAGGTACTCCCCACCGTCCCGGAGATCAGGTTAAAGAGCGTCGTCTTTCCCGCACCGTTACTCCCGATGATGGTAATAAAATCCCCTTCCCGGACCCGGAGCGAGACGTTCCGCATGGCGGTTACCTCGTTGACGGTGCCGGGGTTAAAGACCTTCGTAACGCCGTCGAGGCGGATCATGAGGAGGCTCCTTTCGAACCACCGGCGTCGGCAGCCGGCTCCGGCGCCGTCTCCGAAGGAGAGGGGACAGCGGGCGCCGGGGGTATTTCCGCCGCCGGAGTGGCGGTTGTTCCTGGGTCGCCGGTCTTCCGCGAAACACCGAAGACCGACCGGCCCCGGGTCTGGGTCGCGATCAGGGAGGCGATAATCAAGAGACCGGTTATCAGCTTGAGGTCGTTCGGCGTCAGGTTGATGTAATAGCCGTAGTACCGGCCAAGGTACATGATTCCCCGATATACGATCGACCCCAGTAGGACCCGAAGTGTCAGGAGGCCGATCTTGTTCGAGTCGAGGAGAAATTCCCCGATCATCACCGAGGCGAGACCGGCGATGATGATACCCTGCCCCAAGTTGACGTCGGCGAAGCCCTGAAACTGGGCGGCGAAGGCTCCCGAGAGAGCGGCGAGGCCATTCGAGAGTCCGACGCCGATCAGCTTGAGCCCCTCGGGGTTTACGCCGGTCGAAATGACCATCTGCGGGTTGTTCCCCATGGCACCGAGGGTCAGCCCCAGATCCGTGTGGAAGAAGATGTCTAGGGCAAACTTGATGGCGAAGGCCACCAGGACGAAGAAGAGGAGAACCGCCCACTCTTGCGGCAGCCACCCGGAAGTCATCTCGGTTACCCGACTCAGGATGGTCTCCTGCCGAAGGAGAGGAAGGTTTGCCCTATTTCCCAGGACCCGGATGTTTATCGACCAGAGCATCGTCATGGTCAGGATCCCGGCTAAGAGGTTCGGAACCTTTAGCTTGTTGTGGATCAGCGCGGTTATCAACCCCGCGGCGACGCCCCCGAGGAAGGCGACGAAAACCGCGACCCCCAGGTTGACCCCGGCGGTAATAAGGGTCGCCATAATCGCCGCGCCGAGGGGGAAAGAACCATCGACGGTAAGATCCGGAAAGTTGAGAATACGGAACGTAATAAAAACGCCGAGGACCAGGATTCCATAGATCAGGCCCTCGACGAGAATTCCTTCGATCATCTATCGAGTGACTATTGCGTTCGGAGCTCGCCGTTCTCGACGATCTTGCTCGCCGTGGAGACCACGTCGTCGGGGAAGGTAATACCCAACCGCTCTGCAACGTCGAGGTTTATCAGAAGGTCGATATCTCCGGGTTCGGTCATAAAGACGGTGGGAATCTCCGAGGTCGGCGTCTCGTCGAGGACCTGGGCGATAACCCGTCCGGTAGCTCGGCCCATCTTGTAGTAGTCGAAACCCCAGGCGATCAGAACGTCCATCTCTTCGGCGGAGCTCGGGTCGGCGGACATAACCGGCACCCCGGCGGCGTTGGACACGTCGAGAAGCGCGGTCAGAGCGGAAACAACCGTGTTGTCGTTGCTGACGTAGATGCCGTCGACGCGGTTTATAATCGAACTGGTGGCAGAGCGCACCTCCGAGGAGTTGGTAACGGTGGCTTCGACGAAATCGATGCCGAGATCCTCCGCGGCCTCCCGGGCCAGCTCCGCGAGACGGACCGCGTTCGCCTCTCCGCTGGAATAGACGTGGCCGAGGGTCTCGATTCCGGCTATCCGCTGGAGCATCTCGATCTGAGCCCGGACCGGAGTAAGGTCGGAGACGCCGGTGACGTTTTCTCCGCCTTGGTCGAAGGAATCGACGAGGCCCGCGTCGACGGGATCGGTAACCGCGGCGTAGATAACCGGGGTGTCGTCGATCGCGTTCACCAGGGCCTGGGCCGTCGGCGTCGCGATGCCGACCGCGACATCGACCCCGTCGTTCTTGAACTTATTGGCGATGCTCGCCGCCGTGCTCATGTCGCCGTTGGCGTTCTGGAGGTCGAATCGGAGGTTGTGGTATCCGAGGCCCGCCAATTCGTCTTGGATACCATCTTCCACGCCGTCGAGGGCCGGGTGGGAGACAATTTTCGAAATGCCGATGACCTTCGGCTCCAGTGCGGCCTCTTCCGTTTCGGTTTCCG
>CAZTRQ010000069.1:0-3681 GCA_964616245.1 uncultured Spirochaetaceae bacterium
CGTCCGGGGAGAAGAGGGTCCACGTTCCGTCCGCCTTTACCCGTTTCATAAAGAGATCGGGGATCCAGTTGGCGGTGTTCATGTCGTGGGTCCGTCGCCGGTCGTCCCCGGTGTTGCGCCGGAGGTCGAGGAACTCTTCGATGTCGAGGTGCCAGGTCTCGAGGTAGGCACAGGTGGCACCCCGGCGCTTGCCGCTGCGGTTTATCGCTACGGTGGTATCGTTGGCGATCTTGAGGAAGGGGACGACTCCTTGGCTATCGACCTGGGTGCTCTTGATGAGAGCTCCGGTTCCTCGAATGCTGGTCCAGTCGTTTCCGATGCCGCCGGACCACTTGGAAAGCTGGGCGTTGTCGGCGATCACCTTAAAGATATGGGAGAGGTCGTCTTTTACCGTGCTCAGGTAGCAGGAGGAGAGTTGAGGATGGGTCAGCCCCGAATGAAAGAGGGTGGGCGTCGAGGCGACGAAGCGCAGGTTGGAAAGCTCCCCGTAGAACTGGACTGCCCGGGCCACCGGGTTCTCCTCTCTTATCGAGAGTCCCATCGAGACGCGCATCCAGAAGCTCTGGGGTGTCTCGGCGACATGGCCGTCGATCCGAACGAAGTAACGCTCGAAGAGAGTCTGGGTTCCGAGGTAGGTAAGCATGTCGTCCCGCTCCGGGATTAGCTGTTCGGCCAAGGCGTCGAGGTCGAAGGTGCCGAGGGTCGGGTCGAAGACCCCTCCTTCGACGCCCCGGCGGATCGTGTCTACGAAGGCCCGGCGGTAGACCGCGTCGAAGTCGGCCTCGTCGACCGAGCGTCCGAAGGTCTCCCGGTAGAGTTTCCGGCGAAGGAGCCGGGCCGCGAGGGTGTTGTACGCCGGGTCCCGCTCGATAAACGCCGTGGCCGCCAGAATAAGGTTCTGCTCCACCTGGTCGGTCCCCATGTCGTCGAACAGCGTTTTGGAGGATTCCCGCAAAACCAAGTCCAGGGAGACGTGCTCCTCGATTCCGGCGGCGGCCCGGTTGAGAGTGGCCTCGAGGTTCGCGTAGTTGAAGGCTTCCTTCTTCCCCGACCGCTTGGTGACGCTCAGCTTGCCGGCACCGGCGAGGCGTATGCGCTCCTGCCGGAGGGCCTCCCGGCGCTGCCGCCGCTCCTCGCGATAGAGGATGTAGCGCTTCGAAACTTCATAGAGTCCATGACCGACTAAGTGTCTCTCGACGAGGTCCTGGATTTCCTCGACCCCGGGGCTGGTTTCGGTAAAATTCTCCCGGACGCTCTCTACGATTGCATCAACAACCTCGTCGAAACGGTTCTCTTCCTTCGAGACTCCCGCGGCGTCGTACGCCTTGGCCACCGCCGCGGCAATCCGTGATGCTTCGAAGGGGACCTGCTTCCCATCACGCTTATGTACTACTAACTGAGCCATCGCTTCCTCCCAAATGCTTACCAAATCGCTTGCTAAAAGACTCGACGGTTAGCTTATCGGAAGCTTTCGGCATGGATCAAGACCTATTCGAAAAAAAACACTAGATATGGTGTGGTTTTTCTGCTTCACAGGATTATTACCGCTACATGTGTCAGTGTGACGCAGCCCTTGTTATGCTTTTGTGTACGCCTGGCGAACTAACCCAAAGGGGTTATAGTTACCCGGCTTGTGGCGGAGCTACCCGTTTTATTGGGGAAAGGGTCGATTTCGGGCTCCTCTCAGCTTGTCTATTGGCAAAAATTTCGCGTAACCTTCCCGGATGAAGCAGCGCAGCTCCGGCGCGAGGTTTTTGGCACCGGTTCTCGAACGTCTCGAGGAGACCGGTCGGTACACGGTCTTCGTCGGTGAAACCCTTCGCTACACCGTCAGACGCCCCTTCCGGCTCCGACTGGTGCTCGAGCAGATGGAGCAAATCGGGGTTAATTCGGTCCCGATTATCGCTCTTTCGAGCCTTGCCATCGGAATGATCTTTAGCCTCCAGATGGTCCGTCTTCTGCAACCCTTTCGGGCGGAAATTGCCACCGGCTCTGCGGTGGCGGTTACCCTCGCCCGGGAGCTCGCCCCGGTCATCACCACCCTTATGCTGATCGGAAAGAACGGTTCGGCCATGGCGGCGGAGCTCGGAAGCATGAAAGTTACCGAGCAGATCGACGCCCTTCGCACGATGACCGTCAACCCGGTGGACTACCTTGTGGTTCCCCGGGTCTGGGCTTCCGTCTTTATGTTCCCGGCACTGACCCTCCTGGCGAACGTCGTCGGTGTAATCGGCTCCTACGTCGTCGCGACGGGGGTCTACGATCTTCAAGGGGCCGTCTACGTCGAACGAATGTTTAACGACCTTCGGCCGGTCGACGTTAGCGCGGGGCTTATCAAGGCGGCTGTGATGGGGTTTATCGTCGCGACTATCTGCACCTACGACGGGCTTAAGTCCTCCGGGGGAGCGAAGGGGGTCGGCGAAAGCTCTACCCAAGCCGTTGTTACCTCATCCGTCTCTATCCTTGTGGCGGACTACATTCTTGCGAGCTTCCTGATGAAGGTGATGGGCTAAGGTGTCGGACGTGAACGCGGTCGTCCAGGTTCGAAATCTCTCCAAGTCCTTCGGAAGCCTCGATGTCCTCAAGGGTATCGACCTCGACTTTGTCGAAGGAGAGATTACCAGCGTCGTCGGGCAGAGCGGTACCGGGAAGAGCGTCCTCTTTAAGTGCATCCTCGGTCTGATGCAACCGGACGAGGGCGTCATTACCTTCGGAGGAAAAACCCTCGAGGGCCTCGACCGGGACGAGCTTCTTGATTTTCGAAGAGACTTTGGGTACGCCTTTCAGCACGACGCTCTCTTCGACTCGATGACCGTCTGGCAAAACATCGCCTTTCCTCTCCGGGAGGTACTCCGCATGAAGGACCGCCGGGAGATCGACCGGAGGGTCCAGGAGATGCTCGACTGGATCGAGCTCCCTGGGATCGATTCTCAGCTTCCGGCCCACCTCTCCGGTGGCCAACGCAAGCGCATCGGCATCGCCCGGGCGTTGGCCATCAAGCCGAAGATACTGCTCTTCGACGAGCCGACCTCGGGCCTCGACCCGATTCTGGCCCGGACGATCGACGATGTGGTCCTTCGGGTCAACAAGGAGCTCGGTCTTACCTGCATTCTGATTACCCACGATATTCCGGCGGCGTTTCGTATTTCCGACAGGATCGCCTTTCTCCACGAGGGGAACGTGGTCGCCGTCGGGAGCGTCCCGGAGGTATCATCGTCGAGTCACGAGATCGTCCGGGAGTTTGTCGATAACTCGTTTACCAAGGAGGGGGGAGAATGAGCCGCCTTGCAAAAATAGGTCTCTTTGTCGTCGTAGTCGCCGTGGCCGGGACTTACTATATCGTCCGCTCCTGGGACGGCTTCTCGAACCGGAATACCTACCAGGTAGACGTGATTGTAGATGACGCGTCCGGTCTTACCGTCAACTCCGAGATATTTATGGCCGGGGTGCCGATCGGGAAGATAGAGGCGATCGAGCTCCAGGAGGGGCGAGCCCGGCTTCTGTTGGCCGTCTCGGAGGATGTCGAGCTCTACGAGGACGCTGCTGTGGTAAAGGAGGCTTCTTCGCTCTTAGGAACCTCGATTATCGAGCTCAACCCCGGCGGGGCAGGAGGCGCCCAGCTCCAGGGGGGCGACCGTATTCGAAATGTCCGGGTGCATGGCGAGTTCGGCGACACCTTGG
>CAZTRQ010000069.1:3781-6565 GCA_964616245.1 uncultured Spirochaetaceae bacterium
GGGGGCGACCGTATTCGAAATGTCCGGGTGCATGGCGAGTTCGGCGACACCTTGGAAACCGCCCAAAACGCGGGAGAGGAAATAGTGGGCTTGGTGCAGGAGCTCCGGCGGCAGCACCTCGAGATTCTCGAGAGCTCGCTTCTGGCCATCGACCGCATCGCCAACCGGATAGACCAGCGTTCGGCGCAAGACCTCGCAGAGGTCTCCAGGATAATCGCCGAAGTCTCTGCGACCGTCGAGCGTATCTCCCTTCTGGTGGATCGACGAGACGAGGATATCGACCGGTCGATCGTGTCGATGCAACGGTCGATCCAGAACGTCGAGGAGGTTACCGCCCAGGTCCGCAGCGGCGAGGGTAACGTCGGCCGGGCTCTCTACGACGACGAGCTCTACAACCGGGTCCTCGGCGTCGCCGAGGAGACCGAGGCACTGGTCAAACAGATTCGGGGCCTCGGGGTCCAGGTCGGCTTCGAGTCGGCGTACCTGACCGAGCGCCAGGCTGCCCAGAGCGAGTTCTCCCTGCGCCTCCTCCCGGAGAGCGAACGGGGCTACTACCAGGTCGGTGTGGTCGACACGCCGGGGGGCGTCACCGAAGAGGAGACCGTCGTCGAGGAGGTCACCACCGGCGGTACGACCACGACTACCAGGACCGAACGGCGGGTAACCAGCGACGAGATACGGTTTAACGCGCTCATCGCCCGGCACTTCGGCCCGGTGACGCTTCGGGGCGGGCTTATCGAGAGCTCCGGCGGCTTCGGTCTCGACCTCCGGCTGGTCGAGCAGCTGGTTCTCTCGGGTGAGATGTTCGACTTCGGGGGCGAAGGGCCGAACCTCCGGGCCGGGGGCACCGTCTTTCCCTTCTACGATCCAGACCGGAACCGTCCCTGGTACTGGCTCTACCTCTCCGGGGGGGTCGCGGACATCCTGGACACAGAGGGGATCACTCCCTACTTCGGCGGGGGGCTGCGCTTTACCGACGAGGATATCCGGGGCCTCGTGGGACTGATACCGCTGGGGAATTAGGATGAGCCACTGCTTTACTCCGAGGCTCCGGATGGGTATTCTTCTTTCATGATCATACCCCTCGACCTCCTCATGGACAACGAGAACAACTCCTACGTGCTTACCAACGCCTCGGTGCGAAGAGCGTATCAGATTACCATGACCGGCGACGAAGAGCTCGACGAGAACAACGGTAAGGTGGTGTCTACCGCCATTCGCCAGATCCTTACGAAGAAAGTGCAGTACCAGATAGAAGAGTAGTGCTCCCGCCCTTCGCCTGCGTCTTTGGGCCCACGGCGGTCGGCAAGACCGGTTTGCTCGTCGAGCTTCTCGAGGGGCGCGGCGAGATCGTCGTCGCGGACTCAATGCAGGTCTACCGGGGCCTTTCCATCGGCGCCGCCAAACCGGATGCCGGGGAGAGAGCTCGGGTTCGCCATCACCTACTAGACATTCGAAATCCCGACGAGCAGTTCCACGCCGGCCACTTTGTCGAAGCCGCCGAAGGGGCCGTGAACGACATAGCGGGCCGGGGCGGGTGGCCGGTCGTCTCCGGCGGGACGGTGTTCTACTTTCGATCGTTGTTGATGGGGCTCCCGGGGACCCCGCCTTCCGACCCGGAGCGCCTCGCCGCGCTTCGAGAGCAGCTTGAGGATCAGGGCCTATCGGCGCTACACCAGCGGCTTGCCAAGGTCGATCCAGCCTCTGCGGCGCGGATCTCTCCGGCGGACGAGTACCGAACGCTGCGGGCCCTCGAGGTCTACGAGGTGGCGGGGCACCCGCTTTCGAGCTTTCCCACACCGAAGGAGCTCCGGGAAGAGATTGACGTAGTGCTAGTCGCCCTGTACCGCCCCCGGGAGGAGCTCTATCGCCGTATCGAAGAACGTGTTGATCGGATGATGGCGGCGGGACTGCCGGCGGAGGTCGAAGTTCTCCTGGGGGCCGGTTACAGCCCGGCGGATCCCGGCCTCCGAGGTATCGGCTATCGCGAGTTCTGCGAGGCATACCACGAGGATCCGGTCCGGGGGATGGCATTCTCGACCTATCCTCCGGCCCTTCTCGCGGGCATAGCCGAGGTGATCAAAACCAACACCCGCCACTACGCGAAGCGGCAACTGACGTTCCTGCGAAGCATACCGTCGGTCCTCTGGATAGATGCCGACGACGAAGCGCGCATCTCCGAGGTCCTCGAGCGCTTCTTCGGCCGTGGACACGGACCTCTCCAACCTCTCCAACCTTGACAGGGACCGGTGGAATGGATATCTTTTGCTCTCGGCTCACGGTTTTATTCCGCGACACAGAATTTATATATGAGGATATGCTAGATGCCTTGTGGGCGTAAGCGAAAACGCAAAAAGATAGCGACGCATAAGCGCAAGAAGAAGCTTCGAAAGAACCGACACAAGAAGAAGTAGCGACTCCCGTCGGAGCGTTACACGCGTGTCATCTCTCGGCTCTACCGCCTTACCCTTTCGTAAAAAACATCACCACTTGGCCCTCCCACGCGGGAGGGTTTTGTCCTCGCTTCGTCCCCTCATCATGGGGATCGTCAATGTAACGCCGGACTCGTTCTACCCCGATAGCCGGCTTTTCGACCCGCAGCGTGCCGTGGATGCGGCCCTCTCGATGGCGGAAGATGGTGCCGATATTCTCGATGTCGGTGGCGAGTCGACCCGGCCGGGAAGCGACCCCGTGAGCGCTCCGGAGGAGATCGACCGTGTTATTCCGGTTATCTCCCGGCTCCGACGAGAGACCGATCTTCCCATCTCGATCGATACCCAGAAA
>CAZTRQ010000069.1:6665-13328 GCA_964616245.1 uncultured Spirochaetaceae bacterium
CCCCGGTTATCGGGGCTCGGCTACCCCGTGCTTTTAGGGGTATCCCGGAAGTCGTTTATCGGGCGTGTGTTAGCCTCCGACGGCGATCCGCGGCCGGTTGAGGAGCGAATGGCGGGAACCCTCGCCGTACACCTATTCGCAACGCTCTTAGGTGCCGATATTCTGAGAGTACATGACGTCCGAGAAACCCGGGATGCGCTTCGGGTGTTTTCGGCGCTCTTGGATGAGGATAGCACGTGACCTGGCTGCAAGAAATCTGGATTCTCCGCGAGATTATTCTTCCCACCCTCGATGTCCTTATCTTGAGCTTCGTCATCTACAAGGGGTACCAGATTCTGGTGCAGACCCGGGCCGTTCAGCTCGCGAAGGGCGCCCTCTTTATCGGCCTTGCCTACGCGGTGGCCTTTCTTTTGAACCTACAAACGCTCCTCTGGATTATGAATCTTCTCGCCCCGAGTCTCGTCATCGCGATCGCCATTATCTTCCAGCCCGAGCTCAGAAAGATTTTTACCCGCATCGGCCAAGGTCGGCTCCTCTCCTTCTCGGTAAGCTCCCAGGGTGTCGAGCTCGATTCGGTAATCAACGCCGCGGAGGTTCTCTCCTACCGGCGTCGGGGGGCGCTACTCGTCTTTGTCCGAGGTGTGGGACTCAAGAACATTGCCGAGACCGGGACCCGAATGGGCGCCGAGCTCTCCTCTCCCCTCTTGCTTACTATTTTCGCCCACGATACGGCGCTCCACGACGGGGCCGCTATTATCGACGACGGTAAAATAGTAGCCGCCGGTTGTTTTCTTCCCCTCTCGGAGCAACTCGACGTGCGCCGAAGCTTCGGAACCCGGCACCGGGCCGCCCTGGGGCTCGTGGAGGAGACCGACGCGGTGGTCCTTGTTGTGTCGGAAGAAAGCGGTGCCCTCTCCTTGGCCCACGACGCGAACCTCTACTACGATTTGACGGTCGACGAGATTCGTTACCGTCTGTTGCAACTGCTGCAGTCCCGAGAACCGACGGAACTGGAAGAGGAGGTCGCCGTCCTTGAAGAGTAAGCCCCTCCTTCGTCGATTGGTGAGTAACTGGCCGGCAAAGGTTCTGTCGGTGGTGGCGGCCCTCCTCCTGGTCGTCTTTAACAACATTTCCCGCTTGGAGGAGCGCTATATCAGCGTGCCCCTCGAGCTGCAGCTCCCCGGGGACTTGGTCGCGGCTTCATCCTTCCCCGCTAGGGTAAGGGTCACCCTCCGGGGCGAATCCGAGGGCATTCAGCGGATCCTCGAGGATGATATCGACGCTTTTCTGGATCTTCGAAACGTAGACGCCGAGGGGGTCGTAACCACCTCGGTACGGGTGAACCGTACCGGGACCGCACTGGGGGTCGACCCGCTGGAGGTCTACGTCGAGCCGGCGGAAGTTACCTTGGCGGTGGAACAGAAGGCCCAGAAGAGTCTAGAGGTCGAGCCGACGCTCTCGGGGTTCGTTCCCGTTGGGTATCAGCTGACGGGGTACCAGATCTCGCCGTCTTCGGTGGAGGTGGAGGGCCCCGAGAGCGAGGTGTCGCCGCTGGAGGAGATTCGGACCGAGGAGATCGAGCTTTCCAGCCGCCGGAACGACTTCTCCGTCCGGGTGCGTCTCGTAAGGCCCTCTCCGGGGATAGGCTTTCTCGGGGGCGACGTCGTCGAGTTTCGGGGTATAGTCGAGGAGGCGGTTATTCTGAACACCTTCGAGCCGGTTGAGACCGTCGTTATCAACTTATCCCCAGGGCTGACCATCTCGTCGCCGCTCCCAACCGGATCCATACGAGTGCAGGGCAATCAACTCGAACTCCAAGCGGTTTCCGTCGACCAAGTGCAGCTCGTCGCCGACGCCTCCCGCGTAACCTCTCCGGGGCGCTACACCCTTTCGACTCGTCCGGAGGTCCCCTCGGGGCTCGCGGTCCTGCGTTATGGGCCCCAGACGGTTGACGTGCAGGTGGTCCGTAGCGGAGAGTAGACGGGTGATAAGCGGCATCGGCATCGACGTCGTTCAGGTGAGTCGCATGCGCCATTGGGTCGACGATCCGGGTCTCCTCGAACGCTACTTTCATCCCCTCGAAATCCGTACCGCCATGGAGCGGGGCGACGCGGCGGTTCTCTCCCTTGCGGCCCGGTTTGCCGCCAAAGAGGCCTTCGGCAAAGCGCTCGGGACCGGTCTGCGGGGCATTGCCCTCAAGGATATTCGAATCTCGAACAATCATCTCGGAAAACCCGATGTGGCGCTCACCGGAACGGCCCTCGACGCCTTCGAGCGCACCGGAGGACGCCGAATTCTCTGCTCCCTGACGCACGAAATCGACAACGCCATCGCCGTCGTCGTTGTCGAGGGGGGGGACGGATGAGTGATCTTACGTTTTTCTCGAAGAAGCCGGTCCACTGCCCGGTCTGCGAGACGAGCTTCTTTCGTGAGGAGATGCGTACCGGTAGGGGACGGCTGATCGCCGGCTCGGTGACCCAGGAGCTTCGGCGCACCTACGAGCCGTCTCAGAAGTACGGCGAAGTGTTCCCGTCTATCTACACGATTATGGTCTGCCCGAACTGCTACTACGCCGCCTTTCCGGTCGATTTTCCAAACGTCCCGGAAGACGTCGCCCAGAGACTCAAGCAGGACATGACGAACCGCTTCGAAACCATCAGGCCGGTCTTCGACCGGATCGAGTTTGCCGAACCGAGGACGATTCGGGAAGGCATCGCCTCCTACTATTTTGCCGTCCACTGTTACGATTCCTTTCCCAAGGACTTCTCTCCTACGCTCAAGCAAGGTATCTCCAGCATTCGGGCGGCGTGGCTCTCGAACGACCTGCACCGCTTGGAGCCCGATGAGAATTTCGACGTTCTCGCCAACCTCTTCTACCGAAAGGCGCGATTCTTCTACTCCCATGCGGTCGAGCAGGAGCAAACCGGGGCGGAGAGCATACCAAACGACTTCCACCTCGGGCCGGATGTCGACAAGAACTACGGCTACGACGGTGTACTCTACCTCTCCGGTCTCCTCGAATACCGCTACGGTCCCCGGGGCGACGGTGAACGGCGACGGCTTGCTCTCCAGCGCGCAAAACGTACCGTCGCCAAGATTTTCGGCATGGGCCGCGCCAGCAAGAACAAGCCGGCGATTATTCTCGACAACGCCCGGGAGGTGTACGAGGAGATAGCCAAGGAGCTCGGCCTCGAAAACCGGGACCCTGAGGCTGCCTCGAGTGAGTAACCGCTCGATCCTCCTGACGCTTGCCTACGACGGTACCGACTACGTCGGCTGGCAGGTTCAACCGAAGGGGAGGAGCGTCCAGGGCGTACTCGAGGAAGCGCTCGGGGAGGTTCACAAGGAACCGACCAAGACCGTGGCTGCCGGGCGTACCGACTCCGGGGTCCACGCCCGGGGACAGCGGGTAAGCTTTTCCGCCGACAGCGCCACGGTGCCCCCGGAGAAGTATCGCGAGGCGCTCAACAGCCTGCTGCCGCCGGATATTCGGGTGCTTCGGAGCAAGCAGGTCCGCCCGGGGTTTAGCGCCCGGCACGACGCCCGGCTCCGGAGCTACCGTTACTACCTGCTTCCGGCCCCGGTGGTCCCCCCGGAGCACACGCGCTATTGCCTTCGGGTCCGGGGGGACCTGAACGTTTCCAAGCTAAACCGGCTGGCCGCGCACTTGATCGGAGAGCGGGATTTTACCACCTTTGCGGCGGCGAACGACGAGGTAGACCACGCCGTCCGCCGGGTCTTTGACGCCGGCTTCGTCCCTGAGGGACCTTTCCTGACCTTTCGGATATCCGCCAACGGCTTTCTCTGGAAGATGGTCCGGTCCGTTGTCGGAACGCTTCTCGAATGCCAAGATGAGGGCCTTGATGCCTTCGCCGAGCGCGTTGCTTCCTGCGACCGTAACGCCGCGGGGACGACGGCACCGCCCCGGGGGCTCTTCTTCCAGGAGGTACGCTACGATGCAGTCGAAGCCGTCGACTGAGTTTCAGCAATTCGTCGATCTCTTCGAGGACTACCTCGTTAGGGGCTATCGACGCCCAGCCGGCCGGCCGGCCCAAGAGCGGTCCCCGGACGCCGGGGCCGGGGACCCGCCGCCGTCTCCGTCCACCGCCGACGACAGCCTCGAGGCGGTCCGGGAGGAGGTTCTCGTCTGCACCAAGTGTCCCTTGGCCGAAACCCGGACCCACGCCGTCCCCGGAGAGGGAGTCTCGGACCATCCCTTGGTAATGGTTATCGGGGAGGGCCCCGGGGCCGACGAAGATGCCCAGGGGCGCCCCTTCGTCGGGAAGGCGGGGCAGTACCTCGACAAGTGGCTCGCAGCCGTCGACCTTTCCCGGGAACAGAACGTCTTTATCACGAACATCGTAAAGTGCCGTCCGCCGAACAACCGGGACCCGAAGCCCGACGAAATCTTTGCCTGTCGTCCCTACCTCCGGAGGCAGATTGCCCTTATTCAGCCGAAGGCAATCCTTACCTTAGGACGTTTCGCCTCGGCGGAAATCTGTAACCGGCAGGAGGGGATCGGGAAGATCCGGGGCAAGGTCTACTCCTTCGAGGGCGTCCCGGTGGTTCCGACGTATCATCCGAGCGGGGTCTTAAGGAATCCGGAGTGGCGCCGTCCGGTCTGGGACGATCTCCGGAAGCTCCGGGAGCTTCTTTAGTAACCTACCGTGTCGAGACTCGTTAACCTTGCCGTACCCATTCCAAACACCGAGACCTTTACCTACAGGCTCCCGGAGGGCATAGAGGCCCCCGTGGGTGTCCGGGCCGTCGCCCCTTTCGGCCGCCGGGAGCTGACCGGGTTCGTCGTCGGCCACCCGGAATCCGGGCCTCCGGGGGTTTCGATTAAGGAGATCCGCCGGATCGTCGATTCGGAGCCCCTCTTCGACGAAGAGTTCCTCGCCTTGGCGAGGTGGGTCAGCGGCTTCTACTTCTGCTCCCTCGGGGAGAGCCTCCAGGCGATGATCCCTTCAGGCCGCCGGGAGGTGGGACTCGCGGGGGTTGGGGACGACCCCGGTGTGTCGCCGGTTCCCCTGACCCTTTCCGAGGAGCAAGAGGCGGCGATCGACCAGGTTCTCCAAAAGCCGCAGGCGATGCACTACATCTACGGCCCCACCGGGAGCGGCAAGACCGAAGTCTACTTAAGGATCGCCGCCAAGCTTCTCGCCGAAGGCAAGGCCGTTATCTACTTGGTTCCGGAAATCGCCCTGACCCACCAGGTGGAAAAGACGATTCGACAACGATTCGGCGACACGGTCGCCGTGCTCCATTCCCGGCTCACCGCCTCCCAGCGGCTTACCGAATGGAATAGGATCCGCAAGAAAAAGGCCCTCTTCGTCGTCGGCGCGCGAAGCGCCGTCTTTGCGCCGGTCCCCCGCCTCGGGGCCATCGTTATCGACGAGGAGCACGAGGGCTCCTACAAGAGCGGAAACGTACCCCGGTACCACGCCCGGCAGGTAGCCACGAAGCGGTGCCGGGACGCCGGGGCCCCCCTGATTCTCGGAAGCGCGACGCCTTCCCTGGAAGCCTGGTACCAGATGGAGCAGGGGAACATTCTCCCGGGCGTCCTGACCAAGCGGCTCGCCGGGGGCCATATGCCGACTATCGAAGTGGCCAGTCTCCGGGGCGCCCCGGGAGTTCTGACGGAGCAGTTGGTTACCGCGATACGGGAGACCGCCGAAGAAGGGTATCAGAGCATTCTGTTTCTAAACCGCCGGGGGCACTCCTACTTCTACCACTGTCGCAGCTGCGGCTGGGTCCTCTCCTGTCCCCGGTGCTCGGTAACCCTTACCTACCATAGAAGCGCCGGCGCGGCGGTCTGCCACTACTGCGGCCACCGGGAGCCCCTGCCGGAGGCGTGCCCGAGCTGCGGCAGTCTGGATGTGGGCTCCGGGGGCCTCGGAACCGAGGGGGTGGAGGAGGAGGTGATGCGCACCTTTCCACACCTGACGGTAGCCCGCCTCGATACCGACGCGGTGCGTAAGAGAGGGGCCCTCTCCGAGACGCTTCGGGCTTTCGAGGCCCGGGAGATCGATATTCTCCTCGGAACCCAGATGGTCGCGAAGGGACTCAACTTCCCCGGGGTAAAGCTCGTCGGGATTATCAGCGGGGACACGGGTCTGATGCTCCCGGACTTCCGGGCCGCCGAGAGGACCTTCAGCTTGATTACCCAGGTCGCCGGGAGGGCCGGACGCTTTATCCCCGACGGGCGGGTTATCATCCAGACCCTCCATCCGAGCGCCCCTGCCATCCGCCGGGCCGTTAACCGGGAAGACCGCGCCTTCTACGAGGAGGAAACGGAAGTACGACGAGCTCTCCTCTTCCCGCCCCACGCCCGGGTCTTTCGCTTCGTCTTGCGGGGCCGATCCAAGGCCAAGGTAACCGAAGCGGCCCACGCCCTCTCCGCTGCCCTCTCCGCCGTTCCCCGGGACGACACCCTAGGCCCCGCCGACTGCCCCCTCGCCAAGATCGCCGGAAACCACCGGATGCACCTGATGCTCCTGACCCGGCAATTCGGCCGGACCCACGGGGCCCTCGCGCCGGTCCTGCGGAGCTTCAAGACCCCCACCGGCGTCTACTTAGAGATCGATGTGGACCCGGTTTCTATGCTCTGAGGGGGATTGAAGTGACCATGTCGGAGCTGGAACCCCGGCCCCCGGCTTAACG
>CAZTRQ010000070.1:0-11563 GCA_964616245.1 uncultured Spirochaetaceae bacterium
ACGATCGTACAGTGACGAGCTCGAGAGTGAAGCCGTCAAAACTGCTCGAACGCACTCCCTAGAGCATTTTCCGCTCTACGAGGTGGCTCATCACGTACTCTAAGGTCGCCATGTCCATCTCCAGGCCGTAATCGGGTACAACCTCGGCGATGAAGCGCCACTCCTCCTCGGTCAACGGGTCCTCTTCTGTGTCGTAGTCTCGACTAAAGAGGTCCACGACGGCAGCCGTTTTAAGGAACTCTTCGACGAGCTCCGGTCGTGTGCCCCCTTCGGCCTCGGCTCGGGCCATTACCCGAGAGGTCCGGTCGAGGAAGAAGTCGAACAGCTCCTCTACCAGCTCCATCGGAATGCTGCTCAAGGCCCTTCCAAAGGCGTCCCGAAGCCGTCCTTCTACCTGTTGAGGTGAGAGCTCCCGGGTTTCTTTGTGAATTCGGCGCAACTGCTTTATGTAGGGTTGGGAGGGATGCATTACCTTTATTATAACAAGAGGCCGCGTTGCCGCCACCCGGAGGAATACCACCCGGAGGAATACCACCCGGAGGGGAATTGACTCTTTTGATACAATAGCTGAAAGTTGAGCTACCGTACTATGAAAAAGACAGGGCCCTTATCTGCGCTTGGAGACTACTCCTTCGACGAAAAAACAATCAACATCCACCCGAGTGACGGCTACGACCTAGGTATGATGACGGCGAGCCACGTGGTCAAGATTTTCGCCGGGGCAACCGAGGAAGAGTTCGAAAGCGGCGAGGGGAAGAGCGTCTACGGCACGCTCTACCTAAAGAACGAGTGCCGCGTCGGAAGCGTCGAGTTGAGTCTGAAGGTGCTCGAGCGATTAGGTAAACCGAAACAGGTGGTTCTTGGCTTCGCGACCGGCGACGACAAATACGGAAAACTGCTCATTTCTCCCGTTGCTTAGGCGGGACACGGCTAAGTTCGACGCCTCGCAGTATATATAGGGATGTTGGGGCAATCGTGGTATCTTCTGGAAGGTTACGAATGTCTCAGTCATCCCGCGCGGCGATAGCGTCGCTTCTATCGTTTATAGTCTTCTCCTGCGCGTCGCTCTCGGGCCCCTCGGGGGAGCCTCGCTTTAATCCCCGGAGCATCGACAGCCGCAGCTCGCTCCTTTCTTCGGCTCTCGAGGTTGCCGCCAACATTAGAGATTTCGACGACCGGATGGAGATCTACGGCGAGGCCGTCGCCCTGTTGGCGGAACGGGATGACACAAACGGCGCCGCCGCGGTGCTCGACTACGTCGGGACGCTTCTCGCCAACCGGGAAGAGGGCCGGGGCGGAACCAAACCGGAGCACTATCTGCTCCTCGCCGGCGGGTATCTATCGGTAGACCAGCCACAGTCGGCAATCGACGCCCTGCAAAGAGTCTTCGACCAACTCCGGGAGCTTTCCGATTCCGGCCGTCGGGGCGCCCTCCTGCTCCAAGCCACCGAAATCGCCTTTGCCGGAGGGGAAGAAACCTACGGGGTGCTCCAAGAGGTGGTCAGCGCTGTGTTGGTGACCGAGGATCTACCCCTTCGGATCCGACTTATCGCCCGCGTCGCCGAGGGGTACGCCGCCGAGGGGGCCGGCCCCGCCGGTGCTACCCTCGCCCAGCAGGCGATACCCGCCGCCGAGAGTATCGATAACCCCTGGCTTCGCGGTATTGCCTTTAGCGACGTCGCCTACATTTTTTCCGTCGCCGGGGATGTACGAAATAGGGAGCAGTACTTCAGCCGGATACTCCGAGAGATGGAGCTGGGACGACCGGCGGTCTCTCCGGAAGGAGCCGTCGAAGGGCTCCGGGCCTTGGAAAACCTTCTTCGCCTCGATGCGCCGATACCGGCTCTTCGGGTCGCCGAGCTCCTGCCCTCCGGGTCGATTCGCGCCCAGGGGCTCGCGAACGTCGGGTTCTACTACGCACGGCAGGGTGACCGACCGACGGCATTCGTTACATTCTCCCGAGCTGTCCGGGAAGCCTCCCGAGAGGTCAATCCCCTCCGGAGGGCGGAAGTTCTCCGGTATGTCGCCGAGTACTATCTGGCTATCGACGAGGGACAGTTGGCAGAGCTCCAGGTGATGTCTGCCGTGGACGCGGTCCGGGATACTCCGGAAGACGCGGAGAAGGTGGCGCTTTTGAGAAACCTGCTTCCAATCTACGCAAACGACAGCGGACTCTCGCAGGTCGAAAGTCTTCTCGAAGTCCTCGATGCGCCGGAATATCGGGGGGAGATCCTCGCCCGGGCGAGCGCCCTCGGCTTGGACGCCGACGGAACCGACGACGCCCGGCGCTTTTTGTCTCGGGCCCGGGAGACCCTCGGCGAAGGGGGAGGCCATTCCGTCGAGGTGGTAGTCCCGATTGCCGGGAGTCTTACCCGTCTCGACGGCGCCGGTGCTGCGCTGCGCTACCTCCGTTCCCAGGACGACAACCGGACCGTCGCCTGGGGACTCCTCGAGACCGCCAGGTACCATCCACGGGGCGAGGCCCTCGACAACGAAGCCGCCACCCTCCTCGAAGAGCTGCTCGCCTCGGTGCGGGCGCGGCGTCTATCCGCCTACTCGACCAGGGTCCCTTTGAAGGGCCCGCCGGTCAGAATGGCACGGAGGTTCTTAAGATCGCGCCCCTCGGCGGCTATTAACGGTGCTCCGAGCTCCGCGGCAGCCCTGGTTGCCACCGGATCGAAGGGTACGTTTCGGCCGGGGATCCACTCGGTTCCGACCAGCTTCTGCAATTCGCCCCAGGTAAGCCGCTCTATCGGCTTGGCGTCGGGATTCGTTCGGGGGTCCGCGTCGTAGATGCCGTCGGTGTTCGAAAGATTGACGATTAGCCGGGCGCCGAGGCGCTCTGCGAGAACCACCGCATCGTAGTCCGTCGAGAAGCCGGGCTTCCACCCCGAGGCGACAAGCACCATACCCGCGATGCTCTCCGGCTCGGTCGGGTCGGTAACGATGGGGTCCCGGCAATAATCGCCGAAAACGGCCTTTACCAACGCGGCGTTTAGGCGCGTCGCCGCGACGCCGATCCAGTCCTGGTCTTCCGCGCTTCCCTCCGGGACGATCTCTCTGAATGCCGCCTGGTATCGTCGTGCCGGGGCACCGCCACCGGTAACGATCACTACCTGCTCCTCCGACTCGTCGATGAAGGAAGCCAGAAGATCCCGAAATTCGCCCAAGAACGGCGCGTCGACCTTATCCGGGGAGATAATCGACCCGCCGAGGGAAAGAACAACCATGGTGGGCGTATCCTACGGAATAGAGTGTTTCGTGTCCATTCGCTGGGGTGTTATATTACAAGGGATGAGTGAAGATCTGACATCGCTGCTCGCATCGTGGCAGTACGATCCGGACGAAACGACACGGATAATCGACGCGGAGGACGGGCGAAAAGTGCTCCAGGTGCGCCTTCCCCTCGGGATCGAGCAATACGAATTAGACGGGCGGCCCGACGGGGATCGTCCCTTCGGAGCGGATAGCGTGGTGGATCACCTCGAAGCCGAGATTTCCGTCCACGTGGCGGAAAACGCAGACGATTCGGGGTTTCGCATCGATCATGTCGCCGCCGGCGCCCTGCAGAACGAGGGCGTTCTCTTTTACTACCGCTATCTGCTTCTGTTTCAGCTCAACGACTTCGAGCGGGTCGCCAGGGACACGGCCCACAACCTGCGTCTCTGCAGCCTCTTGGAACGCTATTGCGAGAGCGAAACCGACCGAAACGCGGTCCTTCAGTTCAAACCGTACATCCTCCGGATGAACGCGATCTCCCGAGCAATGCTCTCCATCCAGAACGAAATAAAGGATGTCGCCGAAAGTATCGTCCGACAGGCCATTCGCCAGATCGAAGAGTTGGCCGACATCGATTCGCCGACGTTTCGCTTCGAGAAGGCTCGATCGGTCACCTATCTAGAGTCGGCGCTTCGGCAAATCAACAAGCAACCGCTCAACCGGAAGGACGAGTTGAAGCTAAAGCTCGAAGAGGCGGTGGAAAACGAAGAGTACGAACGTGCGGCGACTCTCCGGGATCAGCTGCGAAATCTATGAGGCTAGAACTGCTTCTTGACAAAGAATTGACCTTTGAGCGACGATAACGCTCTATCTGGACGACTATGAGATATCGATATATAACCTTTCTGCTTTTCCTATTTCCGGCAATGCTCTCCGCGCAGGACATCTTGACGGCCCCTCGTTTCTTCGACAGCGTTTCTGAGCGCTACGGAGGGATAAACGACTACGTCGCAACCATCCAGATTCAGCGGGAAGAGTCCGATATGGAGGGAACACTCTACTACCGGGCCCCCAACTTGCTCCGAATAGATTTTACCGTTCCGGAAGGACAGTTCCTGGTGTCCGACGGCGAGAATCTAAGCGTCTACGTTCCGCAGTACAACGTCGTGCTTCAGCAGAAGCTCCGGAGTCGGGGTAGCGAGGCGGTGGCGTCGATGGCCAGCGAAGAAGGGTTGAGTCTCCTACGGAGTAACTACAGCATCGCCTATCTCGACGATCCGACCCCCGTCCGCCTCGATGAGGAGTCTCGGGAGCTCGTTACCAAGCTGCGCCTCACCTGGCGCTCGACGACCGAAGGCTTTCGTCAGCTGACGCTCTCTATTACCGAAGACCTTTTGATTCGACGGATCGAGGGAACCACCGTCAATTACGACGAAATTGTCTTCGATTTCGAGGACATTCGAATCAATCAGAATATTCCGGCCCGGCGTTTCGAGTACGAATCACCTGCAAGCGCCAATACGTATTCGGACTTTCTCTTCGACCCGGACGCCTGACTCCATGGAATCTATCGGAGAGAAGCTTCAGACCGCTCGAAAAGAGAAGGGGTACTCTTTAGACCAGGTCTCTCGAGATACCCACATAGCCAAGCGTTACGTGGAGTCCCTGGAAAACGAAGACTTCGACGAGTTTCCCGGGGAGCCCTACCTTGTCGGCTTCCTCAAGACCTATTCGATGTTTCTCGACCTCGACCCTCAAGAGATGGTCAATCTTTACAAGAGCTTCAAGCTCCAAGAGCAGCCGGCGCCAATAGACGAGCTAATCGTCGCGAAGCGCCCCTTACCCTGGATCCCCGTCGTCGCCGTCGCCTCCGCAGTGCTACTGCTGGGACTCGGGGCCCTTCTGCTGGTTCGCAGCGGCGTCTTTAGCCGCTCCCGAGAGGGGGTGGCCGTCGGCGCCGGCGAGATCCAAGCCACCGGGGATACCTATCCCTTGGTCGACGAGATTCTAGAACGTCGGTTTCAAGAGGGTGATGTCGTCGTGGTTCCGGTGCGGGAAGAACGCTATCCGGTTACCCTCGCTCGAGTGGGCCAAGAAGCCCTCTTGGAGCTTCCCTCCGGGAGCGTGCAGATTCCCGAGCTGGGGGAGGAAATTCTCGACTTGAACGCCGACGGGATCGGCGACATCCGGGTTATCGTCAGAGAGCTTGCCCCGGGGGACAATCCACCGAGCCTGGTCGTCCGATTCGACCGGGTCGTCCAGTCACCCGACGGGGCCACCTCTATCGCAGAGCTCCCCCAGGGCGAGGCGACCGATACGCCGGCTATCGGCAGCACGAACGTGGCCGAGCGGGAGCGGGTCTCGGCCCAGATTCTCGAGGCCGATTCTCCGGAGCCCTTCTCCGTAGAGATAGAGTTTCGGGGATTTTCCCTCTTCCGGTACGACACCGACGGAGAGGAACAGGAAGAGCGCTACCTGCAGAACGGTGACACCTTTCGAACGACCGCCGATCGGTTTTTCCAGTTCTGGCTTTCGAACGCCGGGGTAGCCCGGATGCGGGTCTCCGGACAAGAGCTCGATATCGGAGAGCCGGGAGAGGTTACCGTCGGAATGGTGCGCTGGACGAACAACCCCATCGGAAACGGCTCCCGCCTCGAGTTGATTCCGGTCTACTAGCCGGCGACCGGCACATGAAGCGTTCAATCTTTATCGCCAACCTTGGGTGCGCGAAAAATCAAGTCGACGCCGAAACCTTGATGGAGCTCTTGAAACACCAGGGCTGGCGCGTGGTTTTAGAAGCTACCGATGCCGACACCATCTTCGTGAACTCCTGCGGCTTTATCGAGGCCGCCAAGACCGAGTCCATCGATACCGTTCTCGACTACTGCGATCGGTTCCCCGACGCCGCCGTCGTCCTCGGCGGTTGCATGGCCCAGCGCTACGCCGAAGAGCTCGAAGCCGAGCTGCCCGAGGTCCGCGCTATCGTTGGAAACCGGGATCTCTACGCCCTCTCCCGGCGCCTCGGGGCGCTGGTCGACGGGGAAGGACGTGTTTTCGCCCCGGCGGGCCTCTCCTCCCCCGAAGAAGCGTCGCCGCGCCGGAGCCACCTTCTGTCCATGCCCGGAAGCGCCTACGTCAAGATCGCCGAGGGGTGTGACAAAGGTTGCACATTCTGCGCGATTCCCTCGATCCGGGGACGCCGAAAAAGCCGGAGCCCCGAAGACGTTGCCGCCGAGGTGCGGGATCTCTTCGACCGCGGTGTCCTCGAAGTTACCCTCGTGGCGCAGGACCTCGGAAGCTACGGAGGAGACCTCGGTTCCGGTTTGCCTGAGCTGTTGCGGCTTATCGGGCCCATAGACCCCGAGCGCTGGATACGGATGCTCTACCTCTACCCGGAATCCATTACCGACGAGCTCCTCTCGATTATCGCCGAGCATCCTTCGATCCTCCCCTATTTCGACGTCCCCTTTCAGCATGCCGACCCCACCGTCCTCGGCCGAATGGGACGTGGCGGAACCGGCGAGGAGGCCTTGCGTAGCGTCGAGCGGATTCGCAGGGTGCTTCCCGATGCGGTGCTCCGGAGTAGCTTGATGGTCGGTTTCCCCGGAGAGGGTGATGAGGAATTCGCCCGCCTCGAGAGCTTCGTTCGAAAGGCCGAGATAGACTGGCTCGGGGTCTTCGAGTTTTCTCCGGAGGAAGGCACCGCTGCTGCAGACTTCCACAAAGGCAGCGCCCGGGTGTCGAAGGCCCTCCGTGGCGAACGGCGTCGGGCCCTAGAGCGCATCCAAACCGGGATCGCGGCCCGGCGGCTCGAGCGCTTTGTCGGTACCCGGCAGCGGGTCCTCATCGAAGAGCCCTTCGAAGATGAGCCCCTGGCCCTCGGCCGAGCCTACGCCCACGCTCCGGAAGTAGACGGGGCCGTAGTGGTCCACGGTCCTCCGGCACCCAGTGCCACCTTCCAGGAGTGTAAGATTGTGGGCGTCGCGGGCCTCGACCTCCAGGCCGTCGGCGAAAGATGAAGCTTCCCTCTCGAGTGCCCATCTCCCCCCGGGCGGCCTTGGTCGTCGGGGTGCTCTTTATGTCCTGGTCCGCCATCTTCATCAAGCTGGCAACGGCCCCGGTGTTGATTATAGCCTTCTACCGGATGTTTTTTGCGGTGGCTCTGCTGACGCCGGAGATGGCCCTGCGACGAATGCCGAGGCTTCGGCGCCGGGACCTCCTGTTGATGCTGGCCAGCGGAGTTCTCCTCGCCGTCCACTTCGTCGCCTGGATCGCCGCTCTTAAGCGAACCAACGTCGCGGTGGCCGTCGTTCTGGTGAACACCCACCCCCTCTTTGTCGCCATCCTCGCCTGGCTCTTTCTCGGGGAAAAACTAACTTCGAAAGCGATCTTCTGGATGTTTCTAACCGTCCTTGCCACCGCCGCCCTCTCGGTCGGAGACTTCGCCGCCGGAGAGAGTCAGGTAAGGGGCAATCTCCTTGCCATCGCCGGGGCGGTCCTGGTCAGCGGCTATCTAATTATCGGGCGCCTTCTTCGCCGGGGTATCTCCGCGCGGATCTACGTCTACGTGGTCTATACAACGAGCGCCTTTACCTTGCTCGGCGCCTGCCTCGTCACCGGGGCTCCACTTTTTGGGCACCCGGGCAGCGACTATCTCTGGTTCCTCGGGCTGGCGATCTTTCCGACCCTCCTGGGGCACAGCGTGTTCAATTGGGCTCTCGGCCACGTCAAAACCTCGGTTGTCGCGACCGCCATTCTTGGAGAGCCGGTATTCGCCACGGTCTTGAGCCTTATTATTCTCCGGGAGCAGCCAGGAGTTGCCACCATCGTCGTTGGGCCGCTCTTGCTCTACGCCATCTATCGTTTCGTCCGGGCCGAAACGCCGGAAACTCCGCAAGCCTACCTGGACACCCCGTCGTAATGACCACAGAATAGACGGCATGGCATCCTACCTCGCCTCCCTGAACCCCCAGCAGGCGGCAGCCGTAGAGCATTTCGGTGGACCTCTCCTTATTCTTGCAGGGGCCGGAAGCGGCAAGACCCGGGTAATTACCGTAAAGATCGCCCATCTTATCGAGAGTCTCGGCGTCTCTCCGTCTTCCATCTTGGCCGTTACCTTTACCAACAAGGCCGCTGCGGAGATGCGCCACCGGGCGGCGGAGCTTTCGCCCCGGGCAGGCGACGTCATCATCCGTACCTTCCACTCCTTCGGCGCCTGGTTTCTCCGGCGCAACGCCCACCTGGCGGAAATGCCCGCCGGGTTTACGATCTACGACGACGACGATTCGGTCTCCCTCCTCCGGACGCTCTTCCCGGAGCAGCAGCGGAGCCACCTCTCTCGGGTTGCCCACGCCATTGCCCGGTGCAAGGACTACTGCCTAACCCCGGAGGACGACCTGTCGATCGCAACGGCGGAGCCCCAGATCGACGAGTACTATCGTCGCTACGACGTCCGGCTAAAGGAGATAGGAAACGCCGACTTCGGGGACCTTATCCTAAAGCCGATACAGATTCTCCGGCGCCACCCCGAGGTCCTCAAGCGCACCCGGGAGCGCTTTCGAGCCATCCTGGTCGACGAGTACCAGGACTCGAATATCGCCCAGTTCGAGCTTCTCAAACTGCTCTTCGGGCCCGGCGGCTACCTCTGTGTCGTCGGAGACGACGACCAGTCGATCTACCGGTTCCGAGGAGCGGAGGTGCGAAACATTCTCGAGTTCGACGAGACCTTTCCCGGTACGACGACCATTCGCCTGGAGCAGAACTACCGGTCCACGTCGAGAATTCTCGACCTGGCGTCCGAGGTGGTTCGGCAAAACCGTGACCGACTCGGAAAGACCCTGTGGACCGAACGGGCCGGTGGCTCTCCTCCGATTCTTGTCCACCTCGACGACGAGGAGTCCGAGGCCCGGTACTGCCTCGACCTGGCGAACGCCGCTCGGAAGTCCCGCAAGACCCTCGCGATTCTCTATCGGACCAACGCCCAATCGCGAACCTTCGAGACCCTTTTTCTCCGGGCGGGGGTGCCGCACCAGGTGGTGGGGACCGTGCGTTTCTATTCCCGGGAAGAGGTAAAGGACGCCCTTGCTTACCTCAAGTTCCTCGCGAATCGGAACGACGAAGTGAGCTTCCGGCGCTTGGTGGGAAAACCATCCCGGGGGATCGGTCCGGCCACCTTCGAGAAGATTACCGACTACTCCCGGAGTGCGGGGTGCGACCTCCTCGAAGCGCTGGCCGGAGCCGCAGGAAGGCTCGGGGCGAAGCAGGGCAAGGCCGCGCGGGAGCTCGCGCGCTTTTTCGAAGAGGCCCTCGCCGGCTTAAACCGAGACACCCTCTCGCAGGTCGTCTCGGATATCCTTTCGGGATCCGGCCTCGAAGAGCTCTACCGGGACCGGGACGAGGATGCGAGTGCGGTCCGGTTGGAGAATCTAGAGGAGCTGGTCAACGCCGGGGCCCTCTTCCCCGGAACGATGGAGGGGCTCGTCGAGTTTCTCGAGAGTATCGAGCTCGATTCGCTGAGAGAGGAGGAGGCGTCTGCGGACCCCTACGCCACGACCCTCATTACCATGCACAACACCAAGGGGCTCGAGTTCGATGTCGTCGTCGTTACTGGGCTCGAAGACGGGCTCTTTCCCCGGAGCGGCGACGAGCTTCCCGAGGAGCTCGAGGAAGAGCGGCGTCTGTTCTACGTGTCGGTAACCCGGGCCCGGGAGGGACTCTACCTGACCAGCTGCCGAAGCCGTCGGGTCCACGGACGGCGACTTCCCCTCCAACCATCCCGGTTCATCGACGAGATCCCGGAAGAGCTTTTGTCCGTCGACGATCAGTCTTCAGCGGCTTCCGGAGACGGCGATTTCCCCCCGGGAACCGCGGTCTACCACGACGACTATGGCACCGGGATGGTCATTCGGCAGTGGCGGGCCGGGGATCAGATGATGGTGATGGTGCAGTTCGAGTCCGGGCGTCGGGCTCAGTTTATTCCTCGGTACACGGCGCTGGAGCGGATAAGTAGTGACTACTAAAGACATTCTGCTGCGTCCCGGGCCCGGTGTCCCCGGGGACTGCTATCCCGGGCTTCCGCCGGTACGACGGGCCCGGGGCTACCGGCTCTACACCGACGGCGGCCGCTTCTTGGACTTTTGGCAGGCCGGGGGCGGTGCCTTCCTCGGGCACTCTCCTTCGGGTCTCGGGAAGGCCCTCAAGGCCGAGATAGATCGGGGACTCTTTGCCACCGTTGTGACCCACAGGCCGAAAGGGCTCGAGCAGGCGCTGGGAGCTCTGCTTGCCGGCTGGACCTTTACCCCCTACGCCGACCTTTCCCGAGCGCTCGCGGCGGTGTCCCGCATCTCCGGAGAAGCTCCCTCCTCGGTCGGCGACCCTGGGTGTGCTCTCTCGCCCCACGGTGCCGGCATCGCCCTCTGGCGCCCCCTCATCGATGGAACGCCGTCGATAGAGGGCTATCTCCTGCCGATACTCCCCGGGATGCACGCAACCACCGCCGTGCTCCTCGGCGTTCCGAACCCGGCCGATCAGGCGCCGGACTACCGTCCCCCGGGCCCCGGCGACAGACTGTCTCCAATCGACCTAACGCTGTTGACCCACGGGGCCCTTCTCCTGGCTCGAGCCCTCGACGCTCCTGGGAAGCCCCCGGCAAACGAAATTTCGCTCCGTGATGCCGGCGCGAAGGACTCGTTGGCTGCCATCTGGGACCTCCGGGGCCCCTACTTGACCCCTCGGTGTGCCAAGAGCGACTATGACCAAATGTTCGACATCTATTTCAAAAACGGCTTCTACATCGCGCCCCGGTATCCCGGTCCGTCGATTCTGCCGGCTCACTGTTCCCAGGGGGAATGGGGGCGGTTTCTCGAGGTAACTCAGAGGATCGCCAAGGCGCTCCCGGCATGACCGAGCTTCTCGTGCGTCTCTTTATCGGGGCAATCGCAACCTTTTTGGCCATCATTCTCTGGTCCCAGACCCGGGATGCCGCCTGGATGTTCGTAATAACGGCGACCATCGTCTCCTACGGCGAGGTCGTCTTTCGAACCCTCGACGGCTTCGGCGTTGTCCGGTTGGACCAGGTGATGGTTTTCGACATCCCTCTCGTTTCAATCGTCCTCGCCGGCTTGCCGATGGCCCTCCTCGCCGTCGCCTTCGCCATCATGGTCGCCCGCCGAGGACTCCGGTAGCGGCCTCGATAGGGGTGATCAAAACGGCTGCCTCGCGAGGCCACCCGGCACCCAGGCGCTGGGGTGTTAAGGGCGAGGCCGGAGAGGGGGTAGCCAAAAACGGGCGCCTCGCGGAGCATCCCCAAAAATCAAAAAAAAACAGAAAAGCGGAGGCGCGAAGC
>CAZTRQ010000070.1:11663-13014 GCA_964616245.1 uncultured Spirochaetaceae bacterium
CTCCTTGACATCGAAAAGCAAAATCTATGTAGTGTAGTTCGAACTTAAGTAACGACTCGGAGGAATCGTCATGGTGGCGCTATTAGTTGGGCTTATCTTTCTCGTTTTTGCGGTGTATTCGGTCCTACCCGTCTCCTGGTCGCTTCAGTGGGGACCGCAGGTTATTGAGTTTCTCAAGGGCGGAGTGCCCATTTTTGCCGCCTTTATCGGGCTTATCGCGTTTTTTATCGGAATCGCCGACATAAAGGACAAGATCGAGGCGAAGCGGGAAGAGGCGGAAGAGGCGAGAGAGCAGCAGGAAGGGCAAAAGGAGTCTTGACTTTTGTATGAGCCCGTGCGATTTTAGGGGCTCGCTAAAGGAAATACTGCTATGAAAACAATCTACGCTGATTCCACGAAGGTGCAGCGAAACTGGTACGTTGTCGACGCGGAAGGCCAAGTCCTTGGGCGTCTTGCGACCAAAATTGCAAGCGTTCTCCGGGGCAAGCACAAGCCGGAGTTTCATCCCGCCCAGGATTTGGGGGACTTCGTCGTCGTCATCAACGCAGACAAAATTCAGGTAACCGGCAACAAGCTGAGCCAAAAGATGTACTACCGCCATTCGGGATACCCCGGCGGCATCAAGTCCGAGACGCTGCAGAAGCTTCTAAAGCGTGCTCCGGAGCGCCCCATCGAGCGGGCCGTTCGGGGAATGCTTCCGAAGAACAGTCTCGGTCGTAAGCTCTTTACGCATCTTAAGGTTTACGCCGGAACCAACCATCCCCATGGGGCGCAAAAGCCGCTGCCCCTCGATATTTAAGGAGCCGGCATGGTAAATCTGGCACACGGAACAGGACGCAGAAAGACCTCGATAGCTCGTGTTTATCTCCGCGAGGGAGACGGAAAAATCACCATCAACGGCCGGGGCGCCGACGACTACTTCCCGACCCGGGAGCAACTCTACGTCGTTCATCAGCCTCTCGAGGTTACCGACACCATCGGTAAGTTCGATATTCTGATAAACGTAACAGGTGGCGGCTCCAGCGGGCAGGCCGGGGCTATCCGCCACGGCATTGCCCGAGCCCTTGCCTCCTACGACGAGAACAACCACAGCCCCCTGCGGAAGAGCGGGTTTCTAACCCGAGACTCGCGGATGGTCGAGCGGAAGAAGTACGGGCAACCTGGTGCTCGACGACAATTCCAGTTCTCCAAGCGGTAAAGAAGAGGACTCGGGGTTTACCGTCTCCGGCGTCTATCGCCTTCGCCGCTTAGCGGGGTTTAGCCGGATCGTCCTGGAAGACGATTCTTGGTTTCCCCTCCTATCACGAACCACAGAGAACCTCGGGATTATCCCGGGGTTCTTTTTTGTCTT
>CAZTRQ010000071.1:0-12789 GCA_964616245.1 uncultured Spirochaetaceae bacterium
TGGAGGCACCCAATCGTTCCAGGCCCCCGGGTCCGATCAGCTCCAGATGCCGGGAAAACTGCGAGGGCACGACTAACCGCCTCCGGAGGGCGGGAAAACGGCAACGTCTACGTCTTCGACCAGGGTATCGAGGCCGTTTAGGTGATGGATGTTTTTACCGCCGACCAAGAGCATCGTACCTGGGCGTATCTTATCCTCCGGGTCGATCAGCTCCGCAAAGACGTCGTGGTCCAACTCTTCGCCGATACGCCGGAGGAGCTCCCGGACGGTAATCGGTTGGTCGGTTTCGACAAGAACCCTTGCCACCCCAAGCTTGAGCTTCAGGGTGGCGAAGAGTTTTGCTTCGATAGTCATGCCTTAGACGAGGCTGAGTTCCTTCAGCTTCTCACTCGTCGGGCGACCGTCCTCGCTCCATCCCCGCAAGGAATAGAACTTCGGAAGCATCTCCGGAAGCCGGTGGACCTGGCCCTTATTTGGACCTTCCTTCGCAGGTTCTTCGAAGAAGCGCTTGGGAAGCGTGTCGTCCTTCGGATCGATTCCGGCGTCTAAGTTGAACTGTCGCTCCATGTTCCAGATGCGTTCCCCGACCTGCATCATCTCGTCGACCGAGAGGTTAAAGCCGGTCGCGGCGTTGATCAGAGCGTTGTACTCCGGGGCGCCGAGGGAGAAGGAGGTAAAGAGACACATACCGCAGGAGTCGATAACCCCGGTTAGGTTCTGGAAGATAATAGCCCACTCGGGTTTTCCTTCGATTGCCTGGGGATCGAGCTTCTCGGGTACCCCAAGGATCTCCGGGGAGATGAGGTATGCACGAACGTGGTCCGCGCCTCGATTTCCTACCGCGTACTCAAGACCGTGGCCCTGGACGCCGCGAGGATCGTAGGCTGCGAGCTCCTGCTTCTTGATTGTCATCGAAAGCTCGGGGTGACCGTAGGCTTCCGCCATTCGGTAGGATCCCTTGGTCATCAACGCGCCGATCTTGCCTTCGCCGAGACCCATTTTGGTCAGCCAGTAGGCCATTGCTTCGGTGCTGCCGAATACCGGCTTCGGGCCCTTTTCGAGGTCTTCCTCGGGAACATAGCCCTTCTCGAAGAGCTCCATCAGACAAGCGATGGTTACGCCGGCCGAAATGGTGTCCATACCGAGGTCGTTGCAGGTAAAGTTGGCATCGCAGATGGCGTTTAGGTCGTCGATCCCGCACATCGGGCCGAAGGCCCAGCCGGTTTCGTATTCCGGCCCTTCTCCTCGGCGTCCGTTGGGGAGCTCGACATCCCGGGCGCACTGGATCGGGCACATGTAGCATCCGGAATTGCGCTTCAGGTAACCCTTTTCGACCAAGGCTTCGCCGGACATATTGCCGGTGCCTTCGAACATTACGTCCTGGGCGTTCCGTGTAGGATACATGCCGCTAGAATTGATGATGTTGTCGAGGACCTTGGTGCCGAGGGCAGGGAGTCCCTGTCCGGTGATGGCTCCGTCCTTTAGAAGGGCTCGGCTGGTCTTGACCGCGGTCTTGAACTCGTCGTCGAACTTTATCGGCGACTCGGCGCTCCCCCAGACCACCAGGGCTTTGAGGTTCTTGCTGCCCATAACCGCTCCGACGCCGCTGCGGCCCGCCGCCCGGTGCTTCTCGTTCATGATGGAAGCTATAAGGCTCATTCGTTCACCGGCTGGTCCGATGCAGGAAACTGAGGCCCGCTTCTGGCCGGATTCACCGAGAAGAATGTCGGTGGTCTGGTCGACTCGTTTGCCCCAGACGTGGGATGCGTCCTTGAGCTCGACGCCCTGCGGCGAAACGGATAGGTAGACCGGTTTGGCCGACTTGCCTTCGAAAATGACGACGTCGTATCCGGCCTTCTTAAGGTAGGCGCCGAAGACGCCGCCGGAATTGCTCGATGCGAGGGTGCCGGTGAGGGGGCTCTTGGTTACGACCATGTAGCGTCCGCCGGTGGGGGCTGTCGTGTTCGACAGGGGACCGGTGGCGTAGATAAGCTTGTTGGCCGGGGAAAGGGCGTCGATCTTGGGATCGATCTCGTCGATAAGAATGCGGGACCCGAGACCACGACCGCCTAAGTACAATTTGGCGAGGTCCATCGGCGTCTCTTCGGTCTTGATAGAGCCGGCCGACAGATCTACGCGGAGCATTTTGCCCATGTAGGACATAGCGCGTACCTCCATTTGGGTAGGGTTGATGAGAATCTTCCCCTTTCCAAATGGTGGGAGGCGTTCGAGTTTCCCCGGACACCCTGTCGGCCTTGTGCCCTAGTTACCGCATTCGACGAAGGGTAGCAGTAGGCAGGTCGGCTCGGGAAAGCAAGGTCATTGTACGCCGGATTCGGCGAGGTGTCAAACAAAAGTTGAATCGCTGCACAAAACGTGTTGTCGCCTATTTGCGCCAAGCGAGGGCGCGATTCTTCTCGTAGCCGAAGATTTCGTCGCGTTTGAGATCGCCGAGGACAACCTCGACTCCCGTTGCCTCCCCGAAGGTCGAGACAAGAAGGTTTCGAAACTCGTCTAACGGAACCGGCCGGCCCAGCTCCTCTTGGAGTGATGTCGAAGGCTCGACGACTTTATCCTTTATCTCCGCCGGAACCCAGAGCACCTTGAAAAACTCGTCGGTGTGCAGGGGGGCTGCAAAGAGGAGGCCGTTCACCACGTAGAGGTTCTCTATTTCCTGGACGACGATGGTTGCGAGCTTCTTCCCCCGGCACCGAATACTGCCCCGGTGTTTATAGAAGGCGCCTTCGACGCCGAGGGATTCGACGGCCGCCAGAAGGGTCTCTCCGAAGAAGCTGAACACGTCGTCTGCGCTCTCGAACCGGCTCTTGTCGAAGACGGCCTGGATGTTCACCGTCGAGTCGGGCTCCACGAATACCAAGGTACGCTGTCCCGTCGTAATGACGTGCCGAAGGGTTGGACAGTCTCCCCGCACCTCGTTTAAAAGCGAGGAAAAGTTGGTCAGAGCGACGATTGCCACGGCACCGCTGTCGTTAAGGATATGCACGATCTCCCGGCCCTTGTACAGCGTGTTGAAGGGGACTGCCACGGCACCGAGCTTCTGTATTCCGAAGAGCGTGTAGACGAACTCTGGGATGTTTGGGAGCATAATCGCCACCCGATCCCCTTTCTGAACGCCCAGGGCCTTGAGTCCGTTGGCAACCTTGCTCGCTGCGTCATCCACCTCCGTGTAGCTAATCGCGCTACCGTCGAAGTAGAGCGCCGGTCGCTTCTTCTGCTTTTTCGCGGCGTCCTGAAGTAATTGTCCAAGTCCCAGAAAAGTGCTGCTCATAGCTCTGTCTTATCTCCGCTCGGTTCCTGTTGAATAAGTCGCTCGTCCTTAAAACCTTCTCTCAGCTCTTTTCGCAGGACTTTTCCGGTGGCGCTCTTCGGGATGCTCTCCCGAAATTCGATAGCTTTTGGGAGCTTGTAGGGGGCCAGGTTCGACTCACAGTGGTCGAGAAGCTCTCGTTCGGTGGAAGAACGCCCTTCGAGGAGAGAAACGTACGCCTTTACAATTTCCCGGCCTCGGCTGTCTTCGGCGCCGATTACCGCGGCGTCGGACACAGCAGGGTGGGAAATAAGGACTTCCTCGACCTCCCGGGGAGAGATGTTGAAGCCGCCGCGAATAATCAGATCCTTCTTACGGTCGGTTATGTAGAAGTATCCGTCGGAATCTCGGTGACCAAGGTCTCCGGTGTAGAGCCAGCCGTCGCGTATCGCAGCGGCGGTCTCCTCCGGGAGGTTCCAGTAGCCCGGGGTTACCACGTCTCCCTTAATGACGATCTCCCCCTCCTCGCCGTCGGGAACGAGGTTACCGTCGTCGTCTACCACACCCATCTCCACGGAGTGGGAAGGAGGTCCGATGGAACCGGGACGATAGTTTTCGCCGAACTGGTTGACGCTGACCGAGGAGGTGGTTTCCGTCAGGCCGTAGCCCTCGTTTATCCTGGTTTCGAAGACATCCTGGAACTCTTTTAGCACCGCCGCCGGTAGGGGAGCCCCGCCGGATACGCATATTTTTAGGCTCTTGGGAATGTCCGTCTTCCGGACCCGGGCGAGAGCGAGGAGGTGGTTGTACATAGACGGGATGGCAATCAGGATCGTGGCCTTATTCTGGTCGATTACCGCTAAGAGATTCGCCGGGGAGTAGTGGGGCACCAAAACGAAGGAAGACTGGTAGAAGACCGAGGTGACCAGACCGTTCGACAGGCCGTAGACGTGGTAGAGGGGAAGGACACCGACGAAGATGTCTTTCTGATCGACCGTCATGACGTGCCGCACTACCTGATCGCATTGGGTGTAGAAGTTCTTGTGGGTCAGGACGACGCCCTTCGGCTTTCCGGTGGTACCGCTGGTGTAGAGAATAACCGCCGGGCTGTCGGGATCTACCGACTCGGGCTGAAACTTTTTCGAGGCACCCGCCATCAACTCCGAGAGTGAGATAGTGTCCGCCGGTTGGGCTCCGCGGCGGCCGGAGCGCGGAGCCCTCGCTACATCGACCCCGGCGGCTTCCGCCGCTTTCTTGTCGATCTTTACGTCGGCCCCGGCGATGATGCCCCGGCGTTTTACTCCCTGGATAACGAGGGTGTCCGGAAGCTGATCCTTCGAGAGCATGTACTTTCCACCGATGCGCCCCTCGGCGAGGGCCGAGGGATAGGCAAGGATGTCCGCTGCGTCGCCGTCGGGGTTGTACAGGAGTCGCCACGCCGTACTCATGAGTCCTCCCTTAGTCTGACAGTGCCGCGCTTTCGGATCGCAGGAAGGCGTCAACCTCGTCGAAGAACTGCTCGTTAATCTCTTCCCGGGGTCGTGGCGTAACCAGGCTGACGACGAGATAGACGACCGTGTTGATGAGGAGGGTCGGCATTACCGGGTGGAGTCCAAAAAGGAGGACCCGCTCGCCGTCGACCTGGAACAGGAGCGCCGCAACCAGATAGACCACGCCGATCGAGGTCCCGGCGACCGCACCCTGTTTGGTACCGCGTTTCCAGAGAATCCCTCCCACGAGGGCCGGGGCCCACTGGGCGAATCCGGGTATCGAGACATCGGTAAGATAGAGTGCCATCGCCTGGTTGTTCCAAATTGAGAACCCCATGCTCAGGAGGATGATGCCGATAACCGAGAACCGGGCCCACCGCGTAATCTGCTGATCGGTGGCACCGGGGTTGAAAACACCCTGTATCAGATCCCGGGCGACGATGACGCTGGAGGTCATCAACTGTACAGCCGCCGTCGATACCGCCGCCGCGACCACTCCCATCACCACGAAAACGCCGAACCATTCGGGAAGCCTCTCGGTAATAATCGTCTGCACGATCTGGTCAGCCTCAGCGACGCTGGTTACTCCAGGCATAACCGCCGGGGCGACGATAGATCCCCAAATAAAGGGAATGATGTAGAAGAAGAGTCCGCCGAAAAGAAAAATGAGAAGGGGAAACCACTTGAAGAGCGTCTTGTCCCGGGCGGTCATCGCGCCGATGGCGATGTGCGGCCAGCTAAAAGCCAAGAGACCGACGATCATGGTTCCGGCGACGAGAACCGGGGTAAAGTTACCCCGGGGGCCCGGTGCGGAGAGTTGCTCCGGGTTGTTGGCCTCGAGCCAGGCGACGGCACCGGAAAGGCCCTCGGGGAGGGTCACGTTGACCACCCAGATCAGGGAGCCGAGGAGGGCGGTCACGTAGACGATGCCTAAGAAGATGTTCACCCAGGCGACGATACGCATTCCGCCGAGCATTACGAGGACGACGAGAAGGACCGCGGTGTAGAGCGCCCCGTAGATCGCCGGCATACCGGTGAGCGCTTGGAAACCCTGGCCTACGCCGAGGGGTTGGATACCGACGTAGGGGACGATAAAGGCCAGGATACTTACGCTCAAGATGACCCGAAGAGCCGGGGATTCGTAGCGCTCGGCAAGCACCTCTACGGGAGAGAGAAACCGGTTTATCCGGGAGACCGCCCAGAGGCGGGGACCGATAAACATGTAGAGTGCGGCGAATCCGGCAACAGAGCCCCAGATAAAAAAGATATACCCCGGACCGTCGAGGTAGAGTACGCCGGGGAAGCCGTAGAAAGTCCAACTCGAAGAGATCGCGAAGAGGACGAAGAAGAACATGACGACGACGCCGATCGTTCGCCCGCCGAGCATGTAGTCTTCCGCCGTCTTAGCGGAGACTCGATAACCGTAGACCGCCATCAGAATAATAATCAGGCCGAAACCCGTCAGCGCGAGTATTGCAAACATCCGTCTCTCCTATCGGTAGGGCCAGAAGCGAAAAAAGTAGACGAGATAGGCCAAAAGCCACACCACAACGTAGGAAGCCCCGACCAATAGGGGCAGCGTTATCCAGCCGGCAACGACGACCCGCTGCTCCAGAAAGCCGGTCGCCACGAGGTAGATAACGGCGATGGTAGAGAGGGCAAGGACCAAGAGAAAGATTCTCCCCGGCCAATGGGACGCAATTTCACGCACGGCACGCCTCCGGTAGAAATTGGTTTGGGTTGAGATCGGTCGGCGACCGAATCTATACCCGTAATGTCAGGAAGAGTATACGGAGGCCACGTCGGCGTCAAGTTGGCCGCGGGGTACGGAACAGGGCCGCGGCTCGGCAGCTCTCGACGGGGTGAGCCCCGACGGCGGTCTCATCGGAGAGGACGATTCCGGCGAACCCATTGGTGATCGCGTCGTAGAGGTGACACGCCTCGGATCGAGTCGGTTGAGGGTGTCGTGTCATGTGCTCGAGAACCTGCCCTGCGAGAAGAACCGGGGCGTCGATGCGAGGAAGAAGGCCGTAAAATTTGTGGACCGCCCTCGCCATCTCCGCCACGCCGACCTCGGCACCGAGGTCTCCCCGACAAAGCCAGAGCTCCTCGGACTCCCGGACAATCTCCGCGGCGGCGGCCACGGCCTCCCGGCGCTCGACTTTGGCAATAGACCGGACGCCGGGGCCCAAGTCGTCTCGGAAGGCTCTCATTTCCCCGGCGTCCCGGACGTACGAGAGGGCATAGATCACCCGTTCGTGCCCCCGGGTACGCCGGACGACGTCCTGGTCCCGGTCCTGAAGAGCTTCACTCCGGTACGCCGAACCCGGGACCGTGACGCCCTTGCGGGACTCGAGGTTTCCGCCGCGCACCACCCGGCAGAAGGCCTGATACTCCCGAAGGGTGTCGACCACGAGCTCCACCCTGGCGTCGTTAAGGAGAACGGTTCCGTCTGCGTCTTCAAGGGCCCGGAAAAAGTCGCGGTGGGGAACCGGCAGCACACCCGGGAGGCTGTTTTCCAGGATGGGGTCCTGCCGGTAGGCGAGGGTCACCGAGTCCCCCGGGGCGACGGTCCGGGTGGTAATGTCTCCGATCCGCCACTTGCTGCCCTGCAGATCGAGGACCACCCCCGGTAGATCGTCGCCAAAGGTCTCCGAGAGGCGGGAGAGCCACTCTTCGGTTTCCTCCGGGAGTAGGTGCGAAGTGTTCAACCGAAATCCCGTTGCCCCGGCGTTCCGAAGCTCCCACCAGGTCTCCGGGCGCGCCGTCGCAGGGCCGAGGGTTGCGACAATCTGGTATTCCATCGGTACCGGACCAGAATAGTCTCCCCTAAGGGATTTGTCACGTCTCGAGATTGACGATCCCGGCTCTTCGAAGGAGATTCTATGTATGAAGACGGCGGCATTCATACTCGCTATCGGTCTCTTTGCGACCTTTAGCCTCTCTCTGCCGGCGGTCCAAGGTTTTCTGACGCCGACGCCCGAGACAATCCACGCCCTCGTTGCTGAGTCGGAGGCAATGCCGTCCGCCCCGGGCCCGGTCCATCTCGACCTGGTCTACCGGCAGAGCCCCTTCCGCCGTTTCCGCCTCGACCTCTACGAGCCGCTCGTTCCGACGCCACCGGGGGAGGCGCCTCTGGTCGTCTTCTTCCATGGAGGCTCTTGGATCCATGGAGACAAGTCGACGATTCGGATTATCGACCGGTTCCTGCGGAGAATGCGGGAGGAAGGCTACTTCGTCGCCTCGGTCAATTACACGACCTCGCTCTACCGCGGTTTGGAAGGTCCGATAACGAACGCCGAGAGAGCCCTCTCCTGGTTGGAAAAGAAGGCCGACCGTTACGGATACGATTCCGGTAATATCGGCCTCTACGGCGTCTCCGCCGGTGCCCATGTAGCGTTGATGCTCGCCTCCCGGATCGCCGAAACAACGGAGCCCCGGAGGCTCTCGACGCCGTCCTTCGTCTTCGCCGAGTGTCCTCCGACGGACCTGTTGGCGATGAAGAACGGCGACGCCTTCGAGCACTCGGCGAGTTTCCGGATATTTCCCGACAAGCGGCTGAAGACCCTTAGTCCGATCTATCACGTAGACGCCGATCTACCGCCGGTTCTTCTCTACCACGGAGAAGCGGACCGGACGGTCCACATTCGGCAGTCGGAGCGCTACGCCGAGGCGCTGGCTGCGGTCGGGGGAGAGGTGGAGTTGGTTCGCTACCCCGAAGGAGACCACGCGTTCTTGAACCTCTCCGACGAGGTCTGGTATCAACAGGAATCCAGGGCTCTCGAATACTTCGAGAAGCGGTTCGGGAAATCCTCCCCGGTCCCCGGCGCCTAGGTGTCGATACTCTGGAAATGGAGCGTCAACCGTGCGGCGTATCGTAAGGTCCGGGTCTATCGTGTTACTCTCCCTGGGGCTCCTTCTGGGAAAACCTGGTCTGCTCTATGGGGCCAACCCTTTCGAAGAGGGGGGACCCGCGGGGGAACGGACCCGGCTGCCGGCTCCGGAACCCTTTAGCTTGAGCGGCCGGGATGCCCTGCAGGCGGTCGCGTTGCTCCGGAGAGTCGGTTTCGTTTCGGTCGCCGACACCTCGATTTCGCCCGGCGGTAGCTCCCGGAGTTTTTCCGACTACCCCTTGGTGACCGTTCCCGTTCGGGATATCCGGGCACGCTTTCTCGGTGTCGACGAGGGCTACCCCCCGGGACACGTCAGACGGTTTGATCTGGTGATAAACGGACGCCCTTTGGAGTGGGGGAGGACCTACATTTTTTACAACGGCCGGCAGCTGCTTCTACAGCAGCTGTTTACCTACCGGAACCAACATCCCGTTCCCTGGGGCCCGGGAGCCGATGGGACTACGACTCGGCACTGATGCCCGGGTTACGATACAAGAGGTAATCGATGGAAGATTCAAGTCAGAACCGCGAAGCTGTTATTCTCGTGACCAACGACGACGGGATCGACTCCCCGGGGCTCATAGCCGCTGTGGAGGCGGTTATCGGTCTTGGCCGGGTTATCGTCGTCGCTCCGACGACGCAGCAAACATCACGAGGCCGCAGCATGGTTGGGAACTGGGACGACCATCTCCGGCGCATCGAGCTCCACGGAAGGGGTAACCAACCGGCCTCCGACGGCCCCGACCCCCTCGGGGAGATTGAGGCGTACCATATCGACGCCTCCCCGGCCTTGGCGGTTCAGCACGCCATGAACACCATATTCGCGGATCGTTGGCCCGATCTGCTCGTATCCGGAGTCAACTACGGAGAAAATCTCGGGATGGACATTACCATCTCGGGAACCGTCGGGGCCACGTTTCAGGCGGCGGCCTACGGCATTCCCGCTATTGCCGCTTCCCAACAGTCCGAAGTGGCGCACCACTACGAATACGCCGAGATGGATTGGGAGGGAGCGACCCGAGTCGTTCGGAAGTACGCCCGGAGCCTTCTCGCGACGATCGCCGCTATCGGTCCCCCGGCGGCGGCCGCGGGGCAGCGCCGCCTCGCCGGAGAACGCCCCTTCCCCTTCGACATCCTGAAGATCGACGTTCCGCACGTGTGTCCCCCGGGAACACCCGAGCGCATCTGCCGTCTCTCCCGGCGGCACTACTTCCGGCACACCATCGACGACCCGACCCCGACGAGCATCTTGAGCGCAGGGAGGACTTGGGTGGACGAGGACCCGGAGCTCGTTCAAGAAGGAACCGATATACATGCCCTGGCCTTCGAGGCGGCTGTGGCGATAACGCCTCTTACCGTCGACTGCAGCGCGGACACCGACGAGAGTGCCCGGGCGTTGGGAATGGAGCCGCTCTAACCCGATAGGACTATGGGAGGATGCCGAGGCTCCGAGTAACTTTTACTGTTAGGAGGTAACTAATGGACATCAAAACCCCGGCCTTTTCCCCGGAGGGTCCTATTCCCCGGGAATACACCTGCGACGGTCAGGACAAGAACCCGGAACTGCAGATTTCCGGAGCGCCGTCCGAGGCGGCGAGTATGGTGCTTATCGTCGACGACCCCGACGCCCCGGGAGGGACCTTTCTTCACTGGCTTCTCTACAACATCGATCCCACAGACCGGATAGCCGAGGGCTCGGCCCCGGGAACAGAGGGAGGCAACGACTTCGGCAAGACCGCCTACGGCGGACCCTGTCCCCCCTCGGGAACCCACCGCTACTATTTTCGGCTCTACGCCCTCGATACCGCCCTGGACCTTCCGGGAGGCGCAGAGAGACAGCAAGTCGAAAGGGAGATGAAGGGCCACGTTATCGCAGAGGCCGAATTGATGGGGACCTACAGCCGGTCTTAGGCAGTCCCGGGTCCGGCTCGGCTATGCCGCGCCGAGAGCCCACTCTTCCGAGAGAAGGGTGATAAGCCCCGGGACGTCGGGGACCCGGTAGGACCACTCAGGCCGGTCGAGCTCCGGAAACGGCGATACCAGGACGGTATGCGCCCCCGATGCCCGGGCCGGGTAGAGATCGTTCCACGGGTGGTCCCCGATCGAGACGATCCGTTCAGGCGGCAGGCCGGTCTCCCGAACAATCGCTGCGATGCGCTCCGTCATACCGGTCGGCTTTCCCGCCTCGAAACGGATCTCGTCGAAGAGATCGTCGATACCTAAGTACCGAAGGAGCGCCTCGCCGTCGGGCCCGACGCCGGAGTTAGAAAAGAGAATAAGCTGATGGGCCTCCCTGAGGGCTTCCAACGTCTCCCGTAATCGTCCGTCTACTACGAGAGGAGACGAAGAAGAGGCGAGGCGGGTACGCATGTTTCTAAACGCCCGGTGGAAGGTGGTTATCTCTTCCGACAGCGGCTCGGTTACGGCGAAGACCATGCCCCACCCATCGCCGATTCGATGGGATCGGGCATCTGCTTCGGTGGAGCTTACAAGAGAGGAGAGATACCCTTCGTAGGCTTCGGCGGAGGACCGCGCCAGGGAACCGGGCGGGTCGGTGAGCGAAACGAATTGCCCGACGCGAACACCGTGGCTTCCGGTGGAAATCCGGTGCACCGCCTCCCAGGCGGGGGCGAACAAATCTTCCCGGCCCACTTCCTGGAGAATAGACTCCAGGAAGACGCGGGAAACCGGGTCCCCCTGGTAGAGGGTCCCGTCAAAATCAAAGATAAAGACCGATTCTTCCAGCATTTCGGGAGAATATAATCAATTTCTCCCGGACCGGTTAGACCTCCGCTTCCGGCGAGGCACCCGGCTCGACTCCCAGCTCTCTATACGCCCGGACGATATAGATCGAGATGAATCCGGTGTAGATCGCGCTGACGATCATCGTTAGGACGGCACCCAAGAGGGGAACCAGACCGACGATTACGCTCAGGATACCGGCGATAAGCCCCAAGGCGATGGCGACTAAGAAAAAGACGAAGGTCGCCTTGAAGTTCTGCGTGACGGTCCGGAAGCTCCGGCCGAGGGCCTCGAAGGCTCCCGCGTCGTCGACCATAACCGATACGAGTGTGAACATAAGCAGAAAGGCCGCGATCAGTCCCGGAAGAACCAGGAGCATCGTGCCGACTCCGATAATCAGTCCCATCACCACCGAGGCGATGATCATCGGAACGAGGCGCGCCATCAGGCGTTTCCATCCCGCGCCGAGGCTCGGTTGCTCGCCTTTGAGAGCCAGATCGGCCATCGCGACGGTCATCCCGTGGGCCAACAGCCCGACGATGGCACTCAGAATCATAACCAGAAACGCCGCTCCCACCGCCGCACCGGCGGCCGCAAGCGCCTGGTTCGGGTCGATCGCTTCGGGCTGCTGGGAGAAACGATTTACCATCGGAATGGTGGACCCCACGAGGGCGAGTGAGAGGAGTGCGGAGAAAACGCTCGCCGCGAGCATGGGTACGAATACGAGAAGGTTCTTCTTGGATACTGTGACGCTTTCTTTCAACATTTGAGTAATGCTCATAAGTGTACTCCTTTCCCTTAAGCCTAAGTAGTTACGGCCTCCTGTACAAGACTCACGGCTACGAAGATGCCGCTTTTCGTTCTCGGTTGGTTGCCCGGACCGTCGGCGCCCCCTATACTTCCGCCCTAGTGAACAGAATGATATCGAGTCGAGAGCGTGCACGGGAGGTTTGGGGGATCTTCCGGGGGGCAATCCGTCCGGCCCTTACCTCCGCCCTCTGGCTTCTTTCGATTATGGTACCGATCTCTCTTGGGGCCGCCCTCCTGCGTTACTACGGGCTATTGGGGCCCCTTGCGTCCCCTCTGGCGGGAGCCTTCCGGCTTCTCGGACTCCCGGCGGAGGGATCGGTGGTTTTTATTACCAGCGTCTTCGTGAACATCTACTCGGCCATTGCGGTAATCGGGACGCTGTCCCTCAACCTGCGGGAGGTTACGATTCTCGCCCTGATGTGCCTGATCTCCCACAACTTGATCGTCGAGACGTCGGTCGTCCGGCGAATAGGCTCCAACGGGTTGGCATTGCTCCTTATCCGCCTCGGCGGCAGCCTCATCGGAGCCGTAATGCTCAACCTGCTTTTGCCCGAAAGCCTCGCCGGGATGAGGCCCCTCGGGGGAG
>CAZTRQ010000072.1:0-12479 GCA_964616245.1 uncultured Spirochaetaceae bacterium
TGCGACTGCCCGATGGGCCTAGGGCAACAGCGTCCGCCCCATCAGGTAGCGGTCGATCTCCCGGGCGGCGCCCCGGCCCTCCTTGATGGCCCAAACGACCAGCGACTGACCCCTCCGGGCGTCGCCGGCGGCGAAGACCTTGGGTACGCTCGTGGAGAAGCGCTCGTACTCCGCCTGGAAGTTAGAGCGGGGGTCGGTTTCGACGCCGAGGGCCTCGCCGATGGGTGCCTCGGGGCCCAGGAACCCCATCGCGAGGAGCACAAGGTCCGCCTTCCACTCCTCCTCGCTGCCGGGGATCTCTTCGAAGGTGGGGCGCTCGCCGGGTTCTTTTTTCCAGGCCACCCGGACGGTGCGGATACCTTCCACCTTACCGTTCCCGATAAACTCCTTGGTAAGAATGCTGTAGACCCGAGGATCCGCCCCGTCCCGGGCGTTTACTTCCTCGTGGCCGTAGTCCATCTTCTTGAGCCGGGGGTAGGTCGGCCAGGGGTACTCTTCCGTTCGGTGTGGAGCCGGCTCCGGGAGGAGCTCGAAGTTGGTGATGCTCGCCGCGCCGTGACGCACCGAGGTGCCGATGCAGTCGTTCCCCGTGTCTCCCCCGCCGATGACGACAACGTGCTTGCCTTCTGCGGAGATGTAGTTGCCGTCGGCAAAGTTTGAATCGAGAAGACTCTTGGTGTTGGCCCGCAAGAATTCCATCGCGAAGTGGATGCCCGACTTCTCCCGCCCCGGCGCCGGGAGGTCCCGAGGCTTGGTGGCCCCGCAGGCGAGGAGCACCGCGTCGTATTCTTCGACGAGACGCGCCGGATCGAGGTCCTTGCCGACCTCTACGCCGGGACGGAACTCGATTCCTTCGGCGTTCATCAGAGCGTTTCGTTTTTCCACCAGCTTCTTGTCGAGCTTCATGTTGGGGATGCCATACATCAAAAGCCCGCCGATCCGATCGTCCCGCTCGAAGACGGTAACGAGGTGGCCGGCCTGATTCAGCTGGTCCGCCGCCGCGAGCCCTGCGGGACCCGAGCCGACGACCGCCACCCGCTTTCCGGTGCGAACTTCGGGAATCCGGGGGACCATCAGCCCGGCGTCGTACGCCTTGTCGATAATGGCGCACTCGTTGTCCTTTATGGTTACCGGTGGCTCGTTGATACCGAGGACACAGGCGCTCTCGCAGGGCGCCGGACAGACCCTCCCGGTATACTCCGGGAAGTTATTGGTCTTCATCAGACGCTTCCAGGCTTCTTCCCACTGGCCGTGGTAGACCAAGTCGTTCCACTCGGGGATCAGGTTATCCACCGGACAGCCGTAGTTCGACTGGCAGAAGGGAATGCCGCAGTCCATACACCGAGCGCCCTGATCCTGACGCTCGGGCTCGTCGATCTCTTTGTGGAACTCTTTGAAGTCCTTTATGCGCTCCAGGGGCTCGCGATCGTGCACACCCTTGCGCTGGTAATCCATAAATCCGGTGGGCTTACCCATGGGCCACCTCCTGTTCTTTGCTCAGCTGCTGCAATTCGAGAATCCGTCGGTACGCCGGAGAAATTACCTTTCGGAACTCGTCCTTGCGGTCGTCCCAGCTGTCGATAATGCCGCCGGCGACGGTCGAGGCGGTGTGAAAGCGGTGCTCCCGCAACAGGGCCAGCACTTCCTCGAAGTCTTTTTCAGAAGGTTCGAGAAGCTCTACCATGCCGCGGTTTACCCGGGATTCCAACCGACCCTCGGGATCCCAGACGTAGGCAATGCCCCCGGACATACCCGCTGCAAAATTGCGCCCCGTTGGGCCGATAATGACCGCTCGGCCCCCGGTCATGTACTCGCACCCGTGGTCTCCGACTCCCTCGACCACCACGTGGGCGCCGGAGTTCCGGACGCAGAAGCGCTCGGCGGCTTGGCCACGAAAGTAGGCCCGGCCCATCGTCGCCCCGTAGAGCGCCACGTTCCCGATAATGATGTTATCTTCCGGGACGAAGCCTGCGTCCTTCGGCGGGTATACGATCAGCTTGCCCCCCGAGAGTCCCTTGCCGCAGTAGTCGTTCGCGTCCCCCTCCAACTCCAGGGTAACGCCGTTGGTCATCCAGGCGCCGAAACTCTGCCCGGCGGAGCCGGTCAGCTTTATCCAGAGCGTGTCCGGCGGTAAGCCCCTCGGTCCCCACCGGGTGGTAAGGTGATGGCTGAGCATCGTCCCCGTCGCCCGGTCGGTATTCCGGATGGGGAGATCCAACCGCAGCGGCTCCCGATGGAGGAGAACCTTCTCCGCGAGCTGGATAAGCTGCCGGTCCAGGACCGTATCTATGCTGTGGTCCTGGGGGACACAGCAAATAACGCGGTCCGTAGCTCCGGGTTGGGGAACCGCCGGCGTAAGAAGCGCAGAGAGATCGAGGCCGGCGCTCTTCCAGTGCCGGACCTCCGGGTCCTCCTCGAGCATATCCACCCGACCGACCATCTCGTCGAAGGTACGAAAGCCAAGCTCCGCCATAATCTCCCGGACCTCTTCGGCCAGAAAGGTCATAAAGGTAACCACGTGCTCCGGCTTCCCGGCGAACTTCTTCCGAAGGCTCTCGTCCTGGGTCGCGACGCCCACGGGACAGGTGTTCTTGTGGCAGACCCGCATCATAATGCACCCGACGCTTATAAGAGCAGAGGTCGAGAAACCCATCTCCTCGGCGCCGAGCATCGCGGCTATAACCACATCCCGGCCGGTTTTTATCTGCCCGTCGGTCTGGACGACGACTCGGGTCCGCAAGTCGTTCATCACCAGGGTCTGGTGGGTCTCGGAGAGACCGAGCTCCCAGGGGAGCCCCGCGTGCTTAATGCCGGTTAGAGGCGACGCCCCGGTGCCCCCGTCCTGTCCGGAGATCAGGATGTGGTCCGCGTGGGCCTTGGCCACCCCCGCTGCAACGGTACCCACACCTACCTCGGACACCAGCTTTACGCTGACCCGGGCTTTGGGGTTTGCGTTTTTCAAGTCGAAGATAAGTTGGGCCAGATCCTCGATCGAGTAGATATCGTGGTGGGGCGGCGGGCTTATGAGCCCGACTCCGGGGGTCGAGTACCGGGTCTTCGCGATAATGTCGAACACCTTATGCCCCGGAAGCTCTCCACCCTCCCCGGGTTTCGCGCCCTGGGCCATCTTAATCTGGAGCTCGTCGCTCTCCGAGAGATACTCGATGGTAACGCCGAAGCGCCCCGAGGCAACCTGCTTGATGGCAGAACGCTTGGAGTCGCCGTTAGGAAGCTTCCGGTAGCGCTCGGGCATCTCGCCCCCCTCGCCGGTGTTCGACTTGCCGCCGAGGCGGTTCATCGCGACGGCGAGGGTCTCGTGGGCCTCTTGGGAGATCGAACCGAAGCTCATCGCTCCGGTTACGAAGCGACGGACAATATTTGCCGCGGGCTCCACTTCGCTAAGGGGAATCGGATTCCCGGGTTTGAGCCTTAGGAGGCCCCGAATGGTCGCTTGCTGTTTCGATCGCTGGTTCTGCCGGGCGGTAAACCGTTTAAAGGCCTGTCGGTCCTCGCTTCGAGCCGCTACCTGGAGGTCCGCGACGGACTCGGGGTCCCACATGTGCTTCTCCCCGCCGAACCGCCACTGGTAGTCCCCTGGGTTGTAGTACTCGGCGCCGATCGGCTCGTTCCCCTTCGGGAAGCCCATGTCGTGCCGCATAATCGCCTCTTTGGCGATGGTGTCGAAGCCCACACCGGCTACGCGGCTTGCGGTCCCGGCGAAGCAGAGGTCCACCACCTCTTGCTGGATGCCGACTATCTCGAAGATCTGGGCTCCCTTGTAGCTGTCGATGGTCGAGATACCCATCTTGCCGAAGACCTTGCGCATGCCGTAGGCAAGGGCCCGGAAGTAGTTCTCTTCGATCTGCCCGGCGGTCAACTCCGACGAAATGACCCCGTCCCGGCGAAGCATGCGCATCGCATCGAGGGCACCGTAGGGGTTGATGGCATCGGCGCCGTATCCGACGAGGGTGCAGAAATGATGGACCTCCCTCGGCTCGCCACTTTCGACGACCAGGCCGATCTGGGTCCGCTTGGCCTGTCGCACCAGATGGTGGTGGACCGCACCGGTCGCCATGAGGGCCGGCACCGGAATTCGTTCTTCCCCTGCCCGTCGGTCCGAGAGAATCACCAGACTGTAGCCCTCGGCGATCGCCTCCTCGGCCTCCCGGGAGATTCGCGTCAAGCAGGGCAGAAGGCCGGCTTCCGCCTTCTCTACCGGGAAGGTAATGTCGACGGTCTTGGCCTTCCATCCGCGATAGCTCATCGACTTAAGCTTCGCAAGCTCGGAGTCCCTCAAAACCGGATGGTCGATCCAGAGGCGGTGGCAGTGGGCCGGAGAGGTATCGAGGAGGTTCTGCTCCGGGCCGATGTAGGAGCCGAGGCTCATAATAATGTCCTCCCGAATCGAATCGATGGGAGGGTTGGTCACCTGGGCGAAGAGCTGTTTGAAGTAGTCGTAGAGAAGCCGGGGCCGCTCGGAGAGCACCGCGAGGGGAGAGTCGTTCCCCATCGAACCGAGGGGCTCCTTGCCTGCTTCCGCCATCGGCTTAAGGAGGATGTTCAGGTGCTCCAAGGTGTAGCCGAAGGTCCGCAGGAGCGGCAATAAATCGGCTGTCTCTCGTTGGCCGTTGTGGCTTACGTCCGGGAGCTCGTCGAGGCGGATGCGCTCTTCCTTGAGCCACTCGCCGTAGGGCCGCGACAGGGCGATTCCGTCTTTGAGCTCCCCGTCGTCGACGATTCGCCCCTCTTCGAAGTCGACGAGGAACATTCGACCGGGCTGAAGACGCCCCTTGAGCTTGATATCCCCCGGCGGGATGTCGAGGACGCCGACCTCGCTCGCCATTACGACGAGGTCGTCCTTGGTTACGTAGTACCGGCTCGGCCGGAGTCCATTCCGATCGAGAAGCGCGCCGATTACCTTGCCGTCGGTAAAGGAAATCGAGGCGGGACCGTCCCAGGGCTCCATTACGCAGCTCATGTACTCGTAGACGTCCTTGCCGTGTTGCGGCATGTGCTCGTGGTGGTGCCAGGCCTCCGGAACCATCATCATGACGGCTTCCGGGAGCTCCCGTCCGGAGAGCAGGAGAAGCTCGAGGGTGTTGTCGAAGTTCCCGGAGTCCGAGCTGTCCTCTTCGATAATCGGGAAGGCCTTCTGCAAATCGTCGCCGAAGAGCTCGGTGGCCAGGGTGCCTTCCCGGGCCCGCATCTTATTGACGTTTCCCCGAAGCGTGTTTATCTCGCCGTTGTGGCTCATAAAACGCATCGGCTGCGCCCGGTCCCAACTCGGGAAGGTGTTCGTCGAAAAACGCGAGTGGATCATCGCGAGGTGGGTGTCGTATGCCGGGTCGGCGAGATCCTTGAAATAGTCGAAGAGCTGCTCGGGCATCAACATGCCCTTGTAGACGATAACCTTCGTCGAAAGGCTGCAGACGTAGAAAAAGGATTCCGGGTCGATCTCGCTCCCCCGAATAAGGTTCTGCATCTGCTTCCGGATAACGTAGAGCTTTCGTTCGAAAGCGTCGTCGGCGAGGCCGTCCCCGGCGGCGACGAAGAGCTGCTTCATCGTCGGCTCGGCGGCAAGGGCCGTGGGGCCGATCATGCTGTTGTCCCGGGGAACGTCCCGCCACCCGAGGAGCTTCTGCCCCTCCCTTGTTACTATCTCCGCGGTCCGCTCCATGCAGAGCTTCTCCAAGCCCGGATCCGTCGGCAAAAAGACCAAGCCGGCCGAAAAGCGCCCCCGCTCCGGGAGGGATACGTCGAGCTCCGTCGCCATCACCTTTTCGAGAAACTCGTGGGGCAAGGCTGTCAAAATTCCCGCGCCGTCGCCGGAGTTCTTGTCGCTCCCGACGGCCCCGCGGTGGGTCATATTGATAAGAACGGTCTTCGCCTTCTCCACGATGTCGTGGCTCCGGCGTCCTTTTATATCGGCTACAAAACCGACGCCGCAGGCGTCGTGTTCGAAGTCGGGGTGATAGAGGCCCTGTTGGCCCGGGCGTTGTCGAAAACTCATTGTCTACTCTCCTGAAACCTCAGTAAGACAAGTATGCAAAAAACGTGCCACCGCAAAATAGCGGGTACTTATAGATATTTTAGACACCTTAGGATACAAAAGCTACAAATAGGTAGGAAATGTCCTACGTAAACGTAGCTTATGCGACGGAAAATCCTACTTTTAGGTAGTAAACCCCGGGGAAGGGCTACATAATATCGAGAAAGGGGATAACCGCGAGGTCGAGGCCCCGGTGGAGAGTGCGGCGAACCGCTTCGGCAAGAACGACCCGAGCAGACCTCAACTCCCTATTCTCCTGGGTGACGATCGGATGGTCGTGATAGTACTTCGAGAAGACCCGTCCGACCTCGTAAAGGTAATTGACCAAAACCGATGGGTTCAAGCCTTCCGCAGCTTGATCGAGAATATCCGGAAAATCCCCTATCAGCTTGATGAGCTCCCACTCGTCGTCCTCCTTTAGGACAGCCGGGTCGATGGCACCGAGGGAGGGAACCTCCTGGCCGAATTTTCGCATCATGCTCGAGATTCTCGCCCCGGTGTACTGAAGATAGGGTCCGGTGTTGCCGGTAAAGGAAAGAGACTCCTTGGGATCGAATACCATGTCCTTCCCGGGACTCGTCTGAAGAACGTAGTAGTGCAAGGCCCCAAGGGCGATGGCCTCGGCGATGGCTTCCGGATTTTCTATGAGCGCTTCTCGCTCTTTCTCTCGGATTTCTTCGAGTGCGAGCTCTTTGAGGCGATCTAAGAGGTCGTCGGCGTCGACGACGGTTCCCTCTCGGGACTTCATCTTCCCTTCGGGAAGGTTCACCATGCCGTAGGCCAGATGATAGAGCGAGTCGGCCCACTCCATTCCGAGGCGTTGCAGAACGCTAAAGAGAACGGTGAAGTGGTAGCGCTGCTCCGATCCGACGACGTAGACCAGCTGGTCGAAGGGCCACTCCCGGTATCGCGTCATAGCCGTCCCGATGTCCTGGGTTAGGTAGAGGGAGGTTCCATCGCCCCGGAGGAGAACCTTCTTGTCGAGACCGATGTCCTCCAGGTCGACCCAGATGGTCCCCTTCTCGTCCCGGTAGAAGACGCCCTCTTCGAGACCCCGCAAGACTTCGGTGCGCCCCGCTTGGTAGAGGTCGCTTTCGTAGTAGATCTTGTCGAAGGAGATTCCCGTGCGTTCGTAGGTCGCAAGAATACCTTCCATCGTCCATCCGTTCATGGTCTTCCAGAGGGAAACAACCTCTTCGTCTCCCTCTTCCCAGCGTTGGAGGAGCTCCCGGGCTCGCTCTTCGGCCTCCGGCTCCTCCTTCGCCCACTGGTTGAACTTTACGTAGTAGTCTCCGACGAAGTGATCGGGTTTGGTCCCGACCGAGTCGGGAGTCGCGCCATCGGAGAACTTCTCGTAGGCGAGCATCGACTTACAAATATGGATACCCCGGTCGTTGATAAGGTTTACCTTCCGCACCTCGGCCCCGGCGGCGTCGAGGATCCGGGATATGCTCTCCCCGAGGGCGTCGTTCCGGAGGTGTCCAAGGTGGAGGGGTTTGTTGGTGTTCGGCGCCGAGAACTCGACCATAACCCGGCGCCCGGATAGAGCGTCGGTTCTAAGAGCCGTCCCGTCGAAGAGCGCCTGGAGAACCACGGCGGTATACGCCGGCCTCGAGAGGCGGACGTTGACGTAGGGGCCGGCTGTTTCCAGGGCTCCTCTGTTTCCAGGGTCGGCTCCAAGGTGGCCTCCTTCGGAGAATGCCTCCACGACGGCTCCGGCGATCTTGGGCGGTGCGTCCCGAAAAATTTTGGCGAAGGGAAACATCGGCACGGCCAGATCTCCGAGCTCCGCCCGAGGGGGTACCTCGAGGGACACCAGGTCGCGAAAATCTTCCGGCAGCTCGATTCCCCGGCTTTCCGCTACCGAGGCGACGGCAGTGGCGATGCTGTTCTTCCAGTAGTCTTTCTCTCGTCGCATTCGTCTATCTCCGCGGCCCTAGGGTGGCCAAGGCAAGCATTCGGGTAAAGCGCTCGGGCCCTTCCCGACGGAAGGATCCGAGGGAAGGGTCGCAGGCGGTGCACCGGTGTAGATCTCGTATCTCACGAACTCCCGCCGCTTTTAGGAGCCGACGATTGGCCGCCGGAAGGTCGAGGTAGGGCCCGTCATTCCGCCGGACCACCGACTCCTCCCCGAAGCGGTGGGAAAAGAGCTCTCCGCGGGCGTCGTCGACCCGGTAGCAACAGGCCCCGATAGAGGGCCCGAGGGCGGCAACGATGTCTCGGGGCCTCGAGCCGTAGACGCCTTCCATGGCGGAAAGGGCGTTTCGCACAATGCCGGTCCCTCGCCACCCGGAGTGGAGGAGAGCCAATACGCCGCGCTTCCCGTCGTAGAGGCAAATGGGCATGCAGTCCGCGACGGTAATCGCAAGAAGGTCCTTCGGATCGTCGGTCATCAGACCGTCCCCCGCCGGGACAGAGGAAGCGACGCGCCGAACGATACGCGAATGGATTTGCCGTACCATTCGCAGCCGCTGCGCGCCGAGCCCAAGGCTCTCTACCAAGGCCACTCGTGCCGAATGGTTCGGCCGAATCGTCGGGCCCATGTCTCCGGCGGACCGATGGGAAAGGGCGAAGGGCACCGGGAAATCGAACCATTCCGCTGCGGTGAGGGGGTTATCGCTCACGCGGCGAGATGGTAGACCAAGGGGGCCGACAGGTCAACCGAGACGAGTTTCCAAACTCTCGAGGCGCCGTATGGCGCTCTGTTCGACGTCGAAAACCTCTCCGATCACGTCCCTGGATTTCTTCAAAAAGGTCACCAGGTGGGCCAGTTTACCCTTCAGCTCCTTGTTCCCCCGGCCGGCGATGTCCGAGAGATTCGCGAGGGTATCGTACTGCCCCCCGATTTCTCCGTAGAGTATACCGCCGACAACGTCGTGGAGCATTCGGATATCGTGGAGGCCCCTTCGCAAAAGAGCCTCGACATCTGCATCGAAGTCTCGAACGACCTTCCGTCGCTGGGCCCGTCGGACCGCAAGAGAGCTGTCCTGCCGGGCGATTCCTTCGAGGTGCCGGGTTAGGTTTCCTTTCGGGGCGACCCGGTTCTCGAGATCCGAGATCTCTTCCAAGCAACGGAGGACCCCGCTGTGGGCACCGGTAAAATCGCTTCGATTCTGATCCTTGTAGAAATCGCCCTCGATAAGGAGCGCCTTGAGTGCCGCCGCGTCGTCTCCGGTGGCGAGCTTGCGAAGCACTGCCTGGAGGACGGCGAGGGAGAAGGCGTGGCTCCCGGTTTCCCCGGGATCGACCGCGGGGTAGCCGGCAAATCTGTGCGTGGATAGCCACTCCGAGGCATTCAAAAGAATCGCCCGCTTCTTTTCATCCGCGACGAAGGCCTGATACTGCTTTTCCAGGCGGCCGGTCCAGAAGCGCTTGAGCTGCGACGTCCACTCTCCGGGCGCCTCGGGGCCCCGGGGTAGGTAGCCGAGGTCTCTCTGGAGGTACCGAGCCAGCAGGACGAAGGGGACGGCCTCTTTGAGGCTAACCAGCCGCCGCAGAAGGGCGGTGACGTGGCCGGCCCATTCCTCCGGCGATATCTGATCCTCCTGGGAATCGGTACGCTTCAGGATGAGGTACAGAGCCTTGAGAAGCCTATCCGAGGGCACAAAACGCCGACGGTAGAATAGCTCGGCTATCTCGATAATCGGCTGCTTGAGAGTATGAAGGGGGACATCTGTGCTCTCGCCCTCTTCGAAGGCTCCGAGGGCTCCCGAGAAATCGAGGTTGGCAAGTCGCTTAAGGGCCGACAGAGAGACCGCGTCAGCGGCTATTCGCTCTTGAAGACCCGTCGGAAGCAGAAGGAGCGCGTCGTCCAAGTTTCGAAGGCAGCGTTTTTTTATCTGAAAGGGAGGGAGCTCCGGATCGTCCTTTCGCACGACAAAGGGGTCGGTCTCCAAGAGCAAACGGGAGTAGACGTCGGGGGATATCACACCGAGAATAATCGCCGACAGAACCCCGATATTGACGGCCTCTAGACCCGTCAGGGCGCGCCCTATACGACCGGCAGCGTCGTGGATGTCGTCGAGCTCCTGGGCAAAGGGGCGCAGCGCGACGTTTCGGCGAAAATCGACGATATCGCGACGTTCGGCGTGAATCTCTTTGGAGAGCTCCTTTAGGAGAAGGTCGACGACAACCTCCTCCCGGGGGCGTCCGGCGAGAAGGGCCTGAAGAAAAACCATGAAACGGCGAAAGAGACCGAAGCCTTCGAGCTCCTTCTGGGGGTCGACGGCACCGGGTAGCAGCTCGTCCTCTTCGAGGGGCGCGATGTCGTCGAGCTCCTCGAGGGAGAGCTGGTCGAGCATATCGCGTCGCTCTTGCTGAGTCAGTTGCCGTACAAGGCTATCAAAAACTTCAGAATCTCCCATTCTTCCTACTCAAAGCTTACCACAAGTAGAGATTGACTCTCAAGTTTGGCTTTTGCGTTGACACCGGGTTAACAGTTTGACTACTCTCTACCCGGTGAAAACAAAAAAGGCCCTGAGCCTTCTTGCTGCTATCGAGATTATCGGTCTCATTATTCCGCCTGGAGGCACCAGGCAGGAAGTGCAGCGGGCTTAGCGCCGATCGTAGCGCGACTATCAGGCCGTCCTTCCTGCAGGGGCGGCCTTTTTTTGGGCCTTCCCAACCGGGACGGGTGAAGCGTGCAAGAGGAGAGAACGGTGGAGAAACAGCTATTCGTCTTTGACACGACCCTTCGGGACGGAATGCAGGGCACGGGAATCAGCTACACGCTGGAAGACAAGATCCAGATTGCCCACAAGCTCGACGACATGAGGATCGACTATATCGAGGGGGGCTTTCCGGCGTCGAACGAAAAGGAAGCGGCCTTCTTCGAGCGGGTCCGCCGCGAACGTTTCGACCATGCTCGGGTGGCTGCCTTCGGCTCCACTCGAAAGCCGAACATCAAGGCGGAGGCCGACCCGAATATCCGGGCTATTCTGGAGGCGGAAACGCCGGCGGTCGTCGTGGTGGGCAAAACCTGGAAGGCCCACGTCGACAAGGTGCTCCAGACCAGCTACGAGGAAAACCTCAACATGGTCTACGACTCGATCAAGTTTCTCAAAGACGAAGGTCGGGAGGTCGTCTTCGACCTCGAACACTTCTTCGACGGCTACAAAGACGACCCGGAGTACGCCTTGCAGGTCCTCCGCCGGGGAACCGAAGCCGGCGCCGACGTCCTGGTCCTCTGCGACACCAACGGGGGCACCCTCCCTGCCGAGGTAACCTCCATCATGGACGCCCTCCCCCACCCGGACCTCGCGCCTCTCGGTGGACATTTCCACAACGACTGCGGCACCGCGGTGGCTAACTCCCTCGCGGCGGTAGACGCCGGGGCGGTGCATATTCAGGGCACCATCAACGGATGGGGAGAACGTTCGGGGAACGCAAACCTCTGCGTCTTCGTGCCGAACGCCGTCATCAAGATGGGGCTCAAACCGGCGGTCGCCGACCAACTCGAGCACTTGACGCTTCTCTCTCGGTACGTGGCCGAGAAGGCGAACATGATCCCGGACAAGCGACAACCCTACGTCGGAGAAGCGGCTTTCAGCCACAAGGCGGGGCAGCACGCCGACGTCCTCGCCAAGGCCGATTACCTGATGGAGCACACCGACGCCGCCCTAATTGGGAACAAACGGCGCATCCTCTTGAGCGAGCTCGCCGGAAAGTCGACGATCTTGGAGAAAATCCGAAAATACGGAGAGTATGAAAAGAGTTCCCCTGTGGTAGGAGAGTTGATCCAAACCTTGAAGACCCGAGAAAACGACGGCTACGAGTACGAAGCGGCAGAGGCCTCCTTCGACCTTCTGATGCGGCGGAGCCTCGGGCGGTATCAGCCCTTGATGGAGCTGAAGAACTATCACCTAGAATCTTACAAGAGCAGCCGTACGCCGTCGAAAACGGTCGGCCGCATCTTTATGACCGCCTCCGGCGGACAAGAGCTAATGGGGGCGGCGGTGGGAATCGGTCCCGTCGAGACCCTCGACCACGCCCTCCGCGACGCCCTGCAACCCCTCTACCCGTTTCTCGAGTCGATCAGTCTTATCGACTACCGGGTTCGTGTCCTAAACCCCGAATCCCACGCCGCCGCAAAGGTGCGGGTCTTTATAACCTCGAGCGACGGTAAGCAGTCCTGGGACACCGTAGGCGTCCACGAAAACATCGTCGAGGCTTCCTGGGAGGCACTCGTGGACAGCATGGAGTACTTCTACAATAACTTCGTCATCGAAGACAGCTCCGCATCGTCTTCCGCATCGTCTTAGGAGAGGCCGAAGCGCAGGGTCCCCGGGAGCACCTGGGGATCCGCGCTTTGGTTCCGGAAGTAGCGGATTCCCTCGAGTGCCGCTTCGGCGGCGCTCGTGGTCGTCGTGTAGGGAACCTTTGCCTTGATCGCCTCGATCCGGAGGTAGTCGTCGTCCTTCTGGGTGTAGCG
>CAZTRQ010000073.1:0-2947 GCA_964616245.1 uncultured Spirochaetaceae bacterium
GCTCCGGACGCCCGAAGCCGGTGGACTCCCAGGCCCCGAGGAGGTCGTCGAGGGCCACGATTACCGGGGGTGTCTCGGGGGCCCGGCTGGGGGCTGGAGCGGCGGTGGCTTGCGGGGCCGATTCGGGGGCCGGGGCGGCGCTTTGGGCGAAGGCTATCCGGATCTCGGGCTCGGCGACGACCTCCCCGAGAAGGGTTATACCGGAGCCGTCGAGGAGATTCTCGAAACGGTCGACCTTATCTGGATGTACGGATACGAGGAAGCGCGCCGGTGCCTCGCAGAAGAGGGTCTCCGCGGGGGTCGGCGAGGTGCCGGTGCCCGCCGGGAGCGTGACCCGGGCGCCGAGACGCCCACCGATGGCGGATTCCGCGAGGGCGACTCCGAGGCCACCGTCGGAAAGGTCGTGGATGCCGGCGACGAGCCCCTCGGCGAGGGCCCGGTGGACCAGGGCGTACCGCGCCTTGGCGGCGGCCATGTGGGGGCCGTCGAACCGTGGGGGAACTCCGAGGGAGTCCCGGCGCCGCTCGAAGGGGCTTACCTCCGGGAGCTTGACCCGCTCGTAGGCGGAGCAGCCGAGAATCGAAGTGTCTCCGCCGCCGGCGGGACCCGGGACGTCGCCGAGAAGGTAGATTCTATCGCCCGGGGCCTTAAAACCGGTCGATGCGCCGGGGACCGGCCGGGGGACGATTCCGAGGGCACTGACCAGGAGGGTCGGCCGGACCGAGATCCGCCTGCCCTCGACGACGGCGTCGTTCTTCATCGAGTCCTTCCCCGATATAAGGGGGACGCCGTAGGCGAGGCAGGATTCGGAAAGCCCCCGGCAGGCCCGGACCAGCTGGGCCATCTTGTAGGCGCCGTCCGGGTTCTCCGGGGATGCGACCGGGTCGGACCAGCAGAAGTTGTCCAGTGCGGATATCCGGTCGGGGTGAGCCCCGAGAGCAACGAGGGCCCGGACCGCCTCGTCGACGGCGTACCGGGCCATCAACTCGGCGTCGTAGTCGCCGACCCAGGGGGCCATGCCGTGGGAGACCGCGACGGCCTGGGGGCTGTCGTACCGGGGAAAGAGAACCGCGCCGTCGGTCGGGGCGTCGGCCCCGGTGCCTCCGAAAGGTTTGGTAACCGAGCGGCCCTGGACCTCGTGGTCGTACTGACGGATGAGCGCCTCCCGGGACCCAATATTCGGGTCCGCGAGGAGGGCCAGAAGGTCGGCCCGGAGAGCCCCGGGCTCCTGCCACGCCGGCGGGAGGGTCTGCCTTGGGGCGGATTCCGGGGCGGCGGGCCGGGGGCCGGCCTGGTTTCCGGCGGCAGGTCGGACGCCGGGGTCGGTTCCGAGCCCTGGCTTGTAACCCGGGCCCGGCCAGAGGGCCTCGAGGTCGAGCTGGGGGTTGCCGTCGTGGAGAAACTCGAGGTCGATGAGGGCCACCGGGCGGTCGGCGTAGAAAACCTCGACGAAGCCACCGGCGGTAAACTCGCCGATCGCCGTGGCCTCGACGCCGTGGCGCTCTGCGAGGGCGACGAAGGCGTCAAGGTGTTCCGGCTGGACGGCGACGCTCATCCGCTCCTGGGACTCGGAGACGAAGATCTCCCAGGGCTCGAGGCCCTGGTACTTCAGGGGGCAGCGCTCCAAGAAGACCCGAACGCCTCCGGAAAGCTCGGCCATCTCTCCGAGGGAGGAGGAGAGCCCTCCGGCGCCGTTGTCCGAGAGGGCGCGGAAGAGCTCCCGGTCCCGGGCCTCTAAGAGAAAATCGGTCATTCTTTTCTGGGTGATGGGGTCTCCGATCTGGACCGCCGAGACCGGCGAGGTCTCGTCGAGGGCGAGGGAGGAGAAGGTCGCGCCGTGGATACCGTCCTTGCCGATTCGTCCGCCGACCATCACAGCGACGTCCCCGGGCGCGATCTCCTTGACGAAGCCGTCCCGGCGGCCTACCCGCCGGGGGAGGAGCCCTCCGGTTCCGCAGAAAACCAGAGGCTTACCGACGAAGCTCTGGTCGAAGAGAAAGCCGCCGGCGACGGTGGGGATTCCGGACTGATTCCCGCCGTCGACGATGCCGTGGTGGACCCCATCGAGAACCCGCCGGGGATGGAGAAGCCCGTTCGGTACCTCGGGGAGGTCCGGAGGGCCGAAGCAGAGGACGTTGGTGTTAAAGATGGGTTTGGCACCGAGGCCGGTCCCGAGGATATCCCGGTTTACGCCGACGATGCCGGTAATCGCCCCGCCGTAGGGGTCGAGGGCCGAGGGGGAGTTGTGGGTCTCGACCTTGAAGCAGAGTGCGAGCTCCTCGTCGAAGGAGACGACCCCGGCGTTGTCGTGGAAGACCGAGAGGACGTCGTTCCGGGTCGGAAGGAGCTGTTCGGTGGTACGCCGGATGTAGGTGCCGAAAAGCCCGTCGATGGTCTCGGGGGGTGTCTCCGGGGGAGCGCCGGTTTCCCGGTAGTGGACCCGGGCCTGGAAAATCTTGTGCTTGCAGTGCTCGCTCCAGGTCTGGGCGAGCATCTCGAGCTCGCAGTCGGTGGGCTCCGCCGGGAGACCCCGGTTCCGTCGGACCTTCTGCACCTCGGGGCGCCGGAAATAGCCTTGGATCGCTTGCATCTCCTCGAGGGTCAGGGCGAGAAGCCGCTCTTCGGAGAGGCGGCGGAGCTTCTCGTCGGGCATGCCGGCGATGGGGAAGGTTTGGACGGGGGCCGGGATGTCGGGGCCGGAGGGTTCGGCGCCGGCAGCGCGCCCGGGGTCAGTCGGGGCCCCGGCGACGCCGGGGTACGCCGGGGGCAGTGTGTCCCCGGCCCGGGAAAGGAGGCGGGCATCCTGGATGAGGGGGTTGTACAGGCGCCGGGCGAGCTCGTCGAGGGTGGCGGCCGGGATGTCGGCCCCGGCGGGGGTCGGGGTCGCGGCGTCCGGGGCGGCGGGATTGGCCTCGGGGGCGCGGTGGTCTGGGGCGGCAAATGCCAG
>CAZTRQ010000073.1:3047-12371 GCA_964616245.1 uncultured Spirochaetaceae bacterium
AGCCGATACTGGGTCGCGGTGCGGACTTCGGTGAGGGCGGCATCGAGGTCCCGGGCCCCCCGGCGGACGGCGTCGCGGATGGTAAGGGCCACGGGGTCTGTGACCCCCGGGCGGTAGGCGACCTCTATGCAGGCGTCCGAGCCCTCCGGGAGGGGCCTCTCGTCTTCGAAGAACTCGACCGACTGGATAACCGGGTCGTAGAAGAGGTCGCCGATCGAGGCCGCCTGGTCCCGGGTAAGGCCCGAGAGGAGATAGACATCGGCGATGGAGAGGCCGGCGATCTCCGGAAGGTCGGAAAGGCTTCGCAAGAACCGCTCGGCGCGGCCGTCGGGGATTCCCGGGAGAAAGGATGCTTCAACCCTCATAGGCAAACTTAGCAGATCCGGGAGCCGTAGAAAAGTTCCGGAGGTTGGGCTACCTTCGAGAGTGATGAAAAGAAGCTTTCGGCGCCGAGTCGCCGGGGCCACAGTGGTGGCCCTCGTTCTTACCGTGCTGGTTGTCGGAGTATCCGGGTGCGCCGGGTTCGACTCTTCGGCTGTCGAGGGGATGCTCCGGGGCCCCGAGCCGCTCTCCGAGGAGACCATTGTCGCGGGCCTCAAGGAAGCCCTGGAGGTCGGCACCCGGAACGCCGCGAGCATTGCCTCGGCCCCAGGGGGCTTCTTGGAGAACCCGGTGCTGTTTATTCCCCTGCCGCCGGAGCTCGAAGAGGTAGACATGCGCCTCCGGCAGATCGGCTTAGAGCGACAGATGGACGACTTTGTCGAAAGGATGAACCGTGCCGCCGAGGTCGCATCGGAAGAGGCGACGGAGGTATTCATCACCTCGATCCGGCAGATGACCGTCGCCGACGCCCGGGACATTCTTTTGGGCCCCGACGACGCGGCAACCCGGTACTTCGAGCGGACGACGCGCTTCGAGCTCTCGGTTCGGTTTCTCCCGGTGGTGCAGGAGGCGATAAACGACACCGGGGTGGCGACGCTCTATCAGTGGATTATCGAGCAGTACAACCGCATTCCCTTCGTCGAAGACAAGGAATACGACCTGGACGTCTACGTGGTGGAGAAGGGGCTCGACGGGCTCTTTATCCTGATCGAGGGCGAAGAGCTAAAGATTAGAGAGGATCCGGCTGCCCGGGTGACGGATCTGCTGCGCCGGGTCTTTTCCGAACAGGACGGTTAAGGGCACCCCGGAGCCGCAGGAGCGCCACGATGCGGTCGGCGGCTTCGGCGATCCCCGTGTCGTCGGTTTCTATGCGTATCTCGGGTGCCTCGGGCGCCTCGTAGGGGGCGCCGACCCCGGTAAACTCCGCTATCTCTCCCCTATCGGCTTTGGCGTAGAGCCCCTTCGGGTCCCGCTTCCGGCAGACCTCGACCGGGGTCTCGACGTGGACCTCGAGGAACCGCTCGGGGCCCACCTGGTTCCGGGCGGCTGCCCGGTCGGACCGGGACGGGGAGACGAAGGAAACGACGACCAGATGCCCCGCGGCGCAGAGAAGCGCCGCGACACCGGCGGCCCGGCGGATGTTCTCCCGGCGGTCCGGGGCCGAGAAGCCGAGATCCCCTGAGACATACCCTCGAAAAACATCCCCGTCGAGGTGGACCGCCTCGTATCCGAGCTCCGCGAGGTGATCGATCGTAGCCCGGGCTATGGTGCTCTTGCCGCTCGCCGGAAGGCCGGTAAGCCAGACGACCTGCCCGGCGGCTTCCGGGTGGGATTCCCGGAGATCCCGAATAAACCCGGCGGCGAGGATGTCGAGGGAGCCGGGGGAGAGCACCAAAAAGGAGCCCCGCCGCCGGTTCCGCCGAACCGTGTCGAGCCACCGCGGCTCGTCGAGGGAAAAAATACCCCTGCCTATCTCGTTGGTTGTCAGCGCCTCCGCGGGGTGCCGATGGAGCCCTTCGACCTCGAGACGGTAGCGAACCTCGTCTAGGGTCGCAGGGAACCGCTCGGGGCCGATCTGAAGCAGCACGGGCATTCCCGGAGAGAGGGAGGCCCGGCGGGAAAGCATCAAAAGGGTCGCGTCTAAAAGGTCCGCCCGGTGGGGCAGGTTGTGGGGTCGGACGAGCAGATCCCCCCGGCGGAGGGGCACAGGGGAATCGAAGTCGACGGCGACCCAGCGCCCCGCCGGGGCCTCGGTCAGGAGCCGGCCGCCCGCTTCCGGAGCTCCACCGGAAAGGGAGGCGACCCGGGCTGTTTTGAGAGCGGGGAGCGCCAAGAGCTCGTCCCCGGGCCGCAAGAGCCCCGAGGCGACCCGGCCGAAGGCACGCCCGGCCGGTCCAGGCCCGGTGGTATCGGCACCGGGAGCGGTAAATCCGCCGGCCGGGGTACCCGCCCCCCCGGCGGTCTCCACCGACTGCACCGGGAAGCGCAGGTCGACCAGGTTCTCCTCGGAGGAGAGGCTGACGTGGTCCAAGAAGTAGGCGACGGTGGTGCCCTCGTACCAGGGCATTCCGGCGCTCCGGGTAACGACGTTATCCCCCTCGAGGGCGGAAACGGGGATAAAGACGAGGTCCTTGATTGCGAGCTTGGCGGCGTACTCCTCGCAGTCGGCGACGACGGCGTCGAAGCGTGCCTCAGAGTAGCCGACGAGGTCCATCTTGTTGACGGCGACGACGATGTGGGAGACCCCGAAGAGGGAGAGGATAAACAGATGCCGCTTGGACTGCTCGACGAGGCCGTGGCGGGCGTCGAGGAGGACGATGGCGACCTCCGCCCGGGAGGCGCCGCCGACCATGTTGGCGAGGTATTCGGCGTGCCCCGGCACGTCGGCGAGGATGATCTTCCGGTTCCGGCGGTGGAAATAGCGGTAGGCGACGTCGATGGTGATGCCCTGATCCCGCTCCGCCTTGAGGCCGTCGGTTAAGAAGGCTAGGGCCGTCTTCTCGAGACCCCGGCCGCTACTCGCCCGGAGCGCCTCACTGACCTGGTCCTCCCGGAGGTGGCCGCTGTCGAGAAGCAGACGCCCTAAGAGGGTGCTCTTGCCGTCGTCGACGCTCCCGACGGCGACGATGCGCAGAATCTGCTCCGGGGCACCCATTAGAAGTAGCCCTCCCGTTTACGGTCTTCCATGGCGCTCTCGCTTGCGGCGTCGTCGGCCCGGCCGGAGCGCTCGGAGCGCCGGGAGTGGAGGATATCTTCGATGATCTCCCGGACCGATGCCGCGGGATTCGGGTCGGCGCCGGAACAGAGGAGGTCCCCGACGGTCCGAAAGCGCACCTCTCGGCGTTCCGGGGTCTCCCCGGATTCCAACGGCAGGTGCTCCGAAACCGGGAGCAGAATCCCATCCCGCTCGATAACCTCTCGGGGGTGGCTAAAGTAGAGGGAGGGAACCTCGAGCTCTTCTGCCTCGATGTAGCGCCAGACGTCGAGCTCGGTCCAGTTGCTCAAGGGGAAAATTCGGTAGTGTCCTCCGGCCTCCGGGGAGGCCACGTAGTCTTGCCAGAGCTCCGGGCGTTGGAGATGAGGGTCCCAGGCGCCGTCGGGGCGCCGGGGGGAGAAGACGCGCTCTTTGGCCCGGGCCTTCTCCTCGTCCCGGCGGCCGCCGGCGAGGGCGGAGTCTATGGAGAGCTCGGCGATGGCGTCGAGCAGCGTTACCGATTGGAGGCGGTTCCGGCTGGGGCTCTCCGGGGGCGGCGGAGCTACCCGGCCGGAGCGAATCGAGTCTTCCACCGACCGGACGACGAGATTCGCCCCCACCGAGGCGAGATAGCGGTCCCGGAAGGCGAGAAGCTCGGGGAAGTTGTGCCCGGTGTCGATGTGGAGGACGGAAATCGGGAGCCGAGGGCCGAGGGCCTTTCGGGCGAGGTGGAGGAGGACCACCGAGTCTTTCCCCCCGGAGAAGAGGATGGCCGGGTTGGAGAACTGCTCGATGGTTTCCCGGATGATGTAGAGGCTCTCGGCCTCGAGCTCGTCACGCGAGGTAAGCATAGACGGTGTCGATAAGGCCGGCGGGGGCGCCGGGGCGGAAGGCGACCAAGGGGGGGAGGAGAAGCTCGACCGGGTCGAAGGCGACGCCGTTTGCCGCATGGTCGGTGACGGTTCCCCCGGCGGCCAGGAGCACCGCGGCGCCGGCGGCGCAGTCCCAGACCTTGGTCGAGGTAAAGCGGGGGTAGCAGTCGGCTATTCCTTCGGCGGCGGCGCAAAACTTGGCGCTGCTCCCGAGGGGATACTCATCGACCGGAAGGCCCGCGGCGTCGAGGCGCCGGAGAAAGCCGGCGGTCTCTTCGGTACCGTGGCTCCGGCTGACCGCGACTGTTGTTGGCGCCGGGGGCGGCGCTCCCGCGCCTGTCGGGGCCCTCAGGCCAACGGGCGGCCCGAAGCCGGCTCCGGGCCGAGGGAACGGGAGGGGCACCCAGTGGGCCGGTACCGTTTCGGGGGCGTCGGGCTGTTGGCCGGGGCCGGGGTTCGCGGCCGGGGCCAGGGAGGCGTGGTCGACCCGCCAGGCCCCGAGGCCGACCACGCCGGCGTAGAGGCGGTCGAAGGCCGGGAGGTAGACGATCCCGAGGAGGGGGTGGCGGCCCTGCAGGAGGGCGACGTTTACCGTGTATTCTGGGAGCCCTTTGACGAACTCCTTGGTTCCGTCGAGGGGGTCGACGGCCCACCAGGGGGATCCGGGCTCGGCGTCGACGCGCCCGGAAGCACCCGCCGCCCGGCTGCGGTCCCAGAGCTCCTCGGCGACGATGGGCCAGGGCGGCTCGCCTTCCCGGAGGAGCGCGAGAATTGCCTCTTCGGCCTGCGTGTCCGCTTGGGTAACCGGGGTACCGTCGAGCTTGGTCTCCGGCGATGGGTCGCCGGCGCGGACGATCTCGAGGATGGCGTCGCCCCCGGCGAGGGCGGCTTTGACGGCTTTGTAGAGTGATGTTAGTACGTTCGGTTTATTCATTTTGCTTGACTTTTCTGTTAGTCCGCGATAGTTACTACTGCACATAGGTATGGAGCATCACCCGAGCTTTTTCAATACCGGAAGCGTTGTCTGGGACTTGAAAAGCTCCGATAAATACGACGCGATACGGGAAGTCGTTTTCCGCTCGCCCCTCTTCGAAAGCCTTCCGGAGTTAGATCTCGAGGACTTTGCCGATCGAGTAATCGCCCGGGAGCAGATTCAGTCGACCGGCTTCGGGCACGGAGTGGCGGTCGCCCACGGGCGCACCTATCAGGTGGATGGTTCCCACGTTTGCCTCGGCGTGTCCAGAAAGGGCATCGACTTCTCGGCCGTCGACGGAGAACCGGTCTACCTCCTTTTTATTGTTGCCAATCACCCCGAACGACAGACCGACTACCTATCCATTCTTTCGACGCTTGTCTCGATCGTCCGCAATCAGTCTATGCGGGGAGAGCTTCTCGCCTGCATTAGCGGCCAAGAGCTCGAGGACAAGCTCTTAAACGCCATAGAGACCATCTACGAGCAATCGCGGGCCAAGGAGAAAGTCCAACGACGGGCCTGAGGGCCGAGGTCTAAACCATGATTTCCATCGACGAGCTGTACTGGGAAGAAAAAGTCTTCTTCGCCGGCTGCCTGAAGGGGATAATCCTGATCGACGGGGTTGTCGACGACGAAGAGATTGCCGGGGTCGATGCGATCCGGGACGAAGACAGGTTCGACGACCTGGATGAGGCCTTGGAGAGCTTCGAGGAAGAAATGCGGGAAAGCGAGGCGGAGGATTTCTTGTGGCGAAAGGCGGCGGGGGTAACGCGCCCGGAGGCCCGGGAGCTAATTCTCTCCCGGATACGCTACATTGCCCTTCGTGATGGATACGCCAAGGACGCGGAAGAGCACTTCCTCGGCACGCTGCGAGAGGTTTGGGGCCTGGAAGTCTAGGTCAGCGCCCGGAAGTCCAGGGTCGCGAAGAGGTCCTCTTCGGTTTCCGGGCGTCGGATCTGGATTACCGATCCGTCGGAGCGTAGCAACAGCTCGCCGCTCCGGAGCTTTCCGTTGTAGTTAAAGCCCATCGAATGCCCGTGGGCGCCGGTTTCGTGAATAACCACTAGGTCACCCACTTCCACCTCGGGCAGCATGCGGTCGATGGCGAACTTGTCGTTGTTTTCGCAGAGGCTCCCGGTAACGTCGTAGAGCTCGGTTGCGGGATCGTTTTCCTTACCCATCACCGTAATGTGATGGTAAGCGCCGTACATCCCGGGACGCATCAAGTTGGCCATGGTCGCGTCTAAGCCGAGGTAGCTCTTGTATGTCCGCTTGACGTGCTGAACCCGACCGACGAGATAGCCGTAGGGCCCGGTAACCACTCGGCCGTTCTCCATGACGATCCGTAGAGGGTCGAGGCCCGCGGGGACGATGATGCGCCCGTAGGCCTCTTTGATGCCGTCGGAGACGTAGCGGTAGTCCACCGGAGTCTCCTCCGGCCGGTAGGGAATGCCGATTCCGCCCCCGAGGTTGACGAACTCCATCCGTATGCCGAGCTGCTCTTTAATCTCTGCGGCCAACTCGAAGAGGAGGACCGCCGTCTCGACGAAGTAGTCGGGGTTGAGCTCGTTAGAGGCCACCATGGTGTGGAGGCCGAAGCGCGTGGCACCGAGGTCCCGGGCCTTGGCGTAACCGTCGATAATTTGCTGACGGGTAAACCCGTACTTGGCATCCTCCGGATGCCCGATAATCGCGTTGCCTTTCTTGAGGGAGCCGGGGTTATAGCGCATGCAGATAAGCTCGGGCATGCCGACGTGCTCGTGGAGGTAGTCGATGTGGGAGACGTCGTCGAGGTTGATGATAGCCCCGAGATCGGCGGCGCGGCGGTACTCCTTTGCCGGGGTGTCGTTGGACGTAAACACGACCTCCTCCCCGGAGATCCCGAGGCGCTCCATTAGCGCCAACTCGCTTCCGGAGCTGCAGTCGTAGCCCATTCCTTCTTCGGCGACGATCCGGAGGATGTGTGGGTTCGGAAGCGCTTTGACCGCATAAAAATTCTTAAACCCGCCGGGCTTTCCGTCGGTCCCGGGGACCCAGTCGAAGGCCGAGTGCATCTTCCGGGCGTTGTCCCGGATGGCCGCCTCGTCGTAGATGTGGAACGGGGTTGGGTACTTCGTCGCGACTTCCTCGAGGAAGTCTCTGGTAAAGGGAACGGTCTTGGCCGCGGTTGCTGTCTCGGTGCTGTGGCTACTCATCGCGTGAGAAAATAGTAAAGTTTCGGCCCGGGGTCCATGGGCCGGCGTCCGGAGGCGGGAGCTACCGCCCTACCCCGGAATAGGCGAACCCGAGCTCCCGGGCGCGCTCGGCGTCCATCACATTTCGGGTGTCGAGGATGATGTTCCCGGCCATGACGTCCCGGGCTCGCAAGAGATCGAGGTTTCGGTACTCGTTCCACTCCGTCATCACGACGATGGCTTCCACCCCCTGGAGGGCTTCGAACTCGTCCTCGTGGTAGTGGAGCCCGTCGCCAAAGAGGAGGCGGAAGTTGGCCAGACCCTTCGGGTCGTGGACGTGGACCACGGCCTTTTCTCTGACGAGCTTCTCGACCATCGAGATAGCGGGGGACTCCCGGATGTCGTCGGTCTCCGCCTTGAAAGCGAGGCCCAAGACCGCGATCGACTTGCCTTCGAGGTCGCCGAGGAGGCCCTTGAGCTTGTCGGCCATTCGCGTCTTTTGATACTCGTTGGCGTCGATAACCTCTTTGATGACACTCATGTTTACGCCGTACTTGTCGCCGGTGGAGGCGATGGCCCGGGTGTCCTTTGGGAAGCAGCTGCCGCCGTAGCCGGGCCCCGGGTGGAGAAACTTCGGGCTGATGCGGCCGTCCATGCCCATGCTCCGGGCGATGGTATGGATGTCCGCGCCGACGGCCTCGGCGAGGTTAGCCATCTGGTTGATAAAGGTAATCTTGGTCGCGAGAAAGGCGTTGCTGGCGTACTTGATGAGCTCGGCGGTTTCTAAGTTGCACCAGACGAAGGGGACGTGGATAAGGTTGAGGGCTCGGTAGACGTCTTGGAGGTATTCCTTGGCGGTCTCGGTTTCGCAGCCGAGGACAATTCGGTCCGGGTGGAAGAAGTCCTGGACGGCCTTGCCTTCCCGCAAGAACTCCGGGTTAGAGACGACGTCGAAGGCCGCCTCGGGATTCCGCGCTTCGATAAGCCCTTTGATCCACCGATTGGTCCCGACGGGGACCGTCGACTTGGTAACGATTACCGTGTAGCGGGTCAGGTTATCGGCGATGGAGTGGGCGGCGGTCTGTATCTGGGAGAGGTCCGCCTCCCCGCTGGTCTTCGGGGGAGTCCCCACCGCGAGAAAGACGATGTCGGATTTATTGACGGCTTCCGAGACGTCGGTGGAAAAGGAGAGGCGTCCGGACTGGAGGTTCCGGTCGAGATACTCGTCGAGACCGTGCTCGTAGATGGTCGGCTCGCCGTGGTTTAGCTTGTCGACGATCGCCTTGTTGATGTCCACACCGGTTACGTAGTTGCCGAAATCTGCAAGACCAACGGAGGTCACCAAACCAACGTAACCCGTCCCGATTACCGTAATCTGTTTTGCCATAATGTGTCCTTTCCTTCAGTTTACTCTTCGTTTATATCTAGGTCGACCTCTCGCAGGGGCACCTTAAAGCGGATGCCGTAGAGGTCGCTGTCGGTAAAGTCGATAGTGCCCCGGGCTCCCTGCCGGGTGCCGAGGAGCAAAAGCCCGAGTCCGTTTCCAGATATCAGTGTGTTTTCGATCCGGACATCGAAGGGGCGGGTCGTCTCGTCGAATCGCCGGAGCTGAAACATGACCCCGGCGCCGATGTTATCGGTGATAACCGAATCGCGAACCACGCAGTTTACGAAGCGCTCGTCGGCGCGGTTCGGCTCGAAGTCGATTCCGGCCATGGGGAGGTGGCCCCGGGTCGCCGAGAGGACGCAGCGCTCTATCAGCAGGTTCTCCGCCGAGATAACGCTGACGGCCTGGCGGTGCTGATCCCGGATAGTGAGGTCTAGGAGGTGGACGTCCCGGCTGTAGTTCTGGCGGCCCCGGCCGACGTAGACCCCGTCGCCTCCGCTTTCGAGGAGAGTCAGACCGGCTATCCGGACGTTGGTGACACCCCGGAGGGAAAAGATGTGGCGCCACTGGCCCCGGTCGTAGTCCCGGCCCTGGTAGTCCTCCCGCCACATGCGGATGGTGGCGCCGTAGCCGAGAATTTCCACGTTCTGAACGTCCTTGAGCTCGAAGAGCACCTGCCCGCTGTCTTTGAAGGAGCCCCGGAGGGCCTGGACTTCGGCCCCGGGCTCGAAGACGAGCCTGATGCCGGAGGGCACCCGGATGGTTTCGAGGACCCACGGGGAGCCTGCGTCCGGGACGATGACGGTCGGGGGGGCGCCGTCGGTCCGGGCGGTCTCGCCGGC
>CAZTRQ010000074.1:0-10058 GCA_964616245.1 uncultured Spirochaetaceae bacterium
CTTGACGCTCCTACCTCCGGTGCAGGTCGGTTCCCTTGAGGTGAGAGCCGGCGTTAAAGGTGCCGCGATTGGCCGGCCCCCCGGCAGCTCTCCCTGGCTTCACTTGCACTAAAATTGTAATAAATATTTACAAGTAAGAATCGCTCCAATCATCCTGAAAATCGGTAGACTGTATGTTAGAATCCAATTTGGAGGAGTGACATGCAAGAAGTTGAAGCCTCCGTCGTAGACGGAATTAGACCCGATAGAATTCTTACCGTAGACCTAACTCGACGCCTACCCGATATCGGTAGTCTCGAGTCGATGCCCGAGGATATCGATCAGTACGGTCGATTCGCCCTGCTCCAAAGCGGCATCCTCTGGTTCGGCGACATCCATTCGAGCCATCCGGGAACGGCGACCGCCTGTTTCTACTGGGCGGTAGCCGGCCAGACGCTCTACATATCGCCGGACGGGTCGACCCTCGGGTGGCAAGAATTGATCAACGCGAAGACCGTGCGCTTTATTGCCGATAACATGAAGCTCCGGAGACGCTACCGATACTTTACCGTCGTACTTTAGAATCCGACTCTAGGGCGCGGCGGGTTCCGTCTTAGGATGCCGACGTCGAATGCCTTTTTCTTTCTTGGCCCACCGCTTCCAGAACTCTTTGACGCCCCGTACGCCCTTCGCCGCGTAGGCCTCTTCGTACTCCCGCCGGAAGCTGCAGGCCAACTCGAAGGCCTCCGACACGCTTCGCGTCGTTGGGCCGTAGCCGAAGCGCTTGTGCCGAAGAGCCATTCTGCCGGTGGGGCCGATGGTATACGCGGCGGCGTAGTAGGGTAGCTCGGTGCCGTTTTGCTTGCGCTCCACCGTGTGGTAGACGCCGTTGACCCCGGTGGAGCTGTTGGTCTGAGGCTCTCGCCGAGGACCGACTTTCCGGGGGCCGGTGTAGGGCTCACCCTGTTCGTCGAGCCAGTCCAGGGCGAGTTGCTTTGCCTTCCGCTTGCCGCCGGATTTCTTGTCCGAGAAGAAGCGGCTTCGATACCCCCTCGCCTTGCCGATTCGCGCTTGGTAGCCCTTTAGCTTTTCGTTTCTCACCACCGCACTCACGGCACACTCCCTTTTTACAACATCGAACCAAGGATCCTGGTTGATAAATAGTATACCCGGCCGACCGAAACGTCACTACTAGTGGAGCTAAAGCGACCGAAATTTCGTGATTTGCAAAAAAAAGCAGCCGAAGGTCTTCGGCTGCTGTAGCGTATTCTCGCTCCCCCGGACAGACTCGAACTGCCGACCTAGTGGTTAACAGCCACCCGCTCTACCGACTGAGCTACAGGGGAGTGTAGGCGAGAGCGTAAACCTATCAAAATGCGCGACGCATTGTCAAGCTGATGCGACCACGGATGCGACTACTCGGACGTGACGATCGGTACCTCGACGCCACAGTTGCCGCAGCGGCCATGGCCCCCGGGGTCTGTACTCGGTTCGAGTTTTTCTACACGGACGCGGTAGCCGCTACGGGAAACGAGGGTGACACCACAGTTGTGGCAGACCGTATCGTTTGTTCCGCCGATGTTGCCGGTGTATACGTAGTTAAGCCGTTCTCGCGCGGCTTCCGCCCGGGCGAGAAGCATCTCCGGTGGGGTCCCCGGCGCGGTGTAGTGATAGGTCGGATAGTAGGCCGACAAGTGGAACGGGATGTTGGGGTCTATCCCCGCGACGAAGGTGCTTATCGAGTCGATTTGCTCCGGGCTGTCGGTTCGTCCCGGGATGACGAGGGTGGTTACCTCGAGGTGACACCGAGATGCGGCCACCTCGATGCTCCGGAGCACCGCGTCGAGGCGCCCCCCGATCTCCCGGCGGTAGAACTCTTTATCGTAGCCCTTCAAATCGATATTTGCGGCGTCCATCGCCGAAAAAATGTCCTCCGCCGGTTTGTCATCCAAAAAAGCCGCGGTAACGAGTACGTTCTTCAGGCCTCTTTTCCGGGCCAACTCTGCCGCCTCGAGAACGTACTCGGCGTGGACGACCGGTTCGTTATAGGTGTAGGCGATGGCGAAGGAACCCTTTGCCTCGGCGAGATCGACGAGCTGTGCCGGGGAAAGCTCCTCCGTCGCGGCGGCCGTGCTTTGAGAAATACGGAAGTTCTGGCAAAAGGGACAGTGAAGGTTGCAGCCGAGAAAGCCCGCGGAAAGAACATGTCTACCCGGATAGAAGTGGTACAACGGCTTCTTCTCGATCGGATCCATCGCGAGAGCGCTGACCTTACCGAAATAGGGGAGGTCCAGGCTTCCTTCTCTGTTTCCTCGGACCCCACAGATGCCGATCTGCCCGGGCTTTAGCCGGCAATGGTGAGGGCAGAGGTGGCAGCCGATCGCGTGATTGTCTATCGCTTCAACGTATCGAGTCATCCAACCGTCTGCGTTACGTCCTCGAGCTCTCGGTTTACGTGTTGTTTCAGATATCGGCCTATCTGCCCTTCTTCTTCGTCAGCCAGCCCGACAAAGGAGAGGCTCAACGACTCTTCGTTCCGTACCACCTCGCAGCTAAGGCTTAGTATCTTGTCGCCAATGCGCAGTGAGCAACCCGGTACTCGGGTACCTGCTTCGATGTCTTGGACAAGTTCTGGTTCTTCGGGGCGAAAGCGAAGCCCGTAATTCGATATGTCGTCGATTGCTCCGGATACCGCCTGCAGGGTAACCGGGTGGCAGAAGAGAAAACCGACGCGATCGTGCTCGTCGGGCACGTAGCGTTTCTCTTTCCGTACCTCGTTGATCTCCTTGTAGCGGGCGACGATTTCCCGCAACCGCCCGAGCTCGGAACGATCTTCGAGGTTCTCGTGGACCAATCCGCTGACGCCGATATGCTGCGCTTTGGTAGCTTCCTCGGCGTCGAAGTCGTCACCCTTCAGTACCACGAAGACCACCTGCTCGCGATCCCGGATCGAACGGAGGAAGGTCAAGAAGGGCTTCCAATGCCGGGGAAAGTCCTTGGCGCTAAAGAGGACAACGTCTGGATCGATCTCTTCGAGATTGTCCATCGCCTTTATCGGATTCCAATACTGGATTATCTCCAGACCTTGAGGGTGAAAATGGGTGGAAATTTGCTTCCGGAGGCTCTCTCGTTCCGATACGAGGACTATTTTCATTGATTGGCTTCGGTCCCGAGGTTCTGCACACTATAATCGTAGATTTCCCAGGTATCGTCCACCCGGCGCAAGCGGTAGGTATACTGCTTTACGTCGGTAAAGGAGGGGTTGCGGAAGCGAAGGGTCGCGACCACGGTTCCAAAGTCCGGCGTATAGCTCGTCTGCACGATCTCGAAACTCGACGGCATCGCGACGATATCTTCGCTTATTACGTTGTCGGCGAGCTGATCGCGAAAACGCATGAGAGCCTCTTGCTGCTGTTGCTCCGACATGTTGACGAACTGACGCTCCCGAGCGGCTCCCCGGCGGTAGATCGATTCGAGGTCCATGTAGAGGAAGAACCGACCCCAGTTCTCCTGCTGACGAGCCTGAATAGTCTGCCGGACGATGTCGTCGGGCGGCAGTGGACGCCGCCTGAGAATCTCCCGGGTCTCCTGATCCACCCGGGCTTGGGCTATCTCCCCTTGCGTAAGACCTTCGGGGCGGACGTTTACCGTCAATCGATTGGTAAAGAGGGCGTTCCGGGCGCCTCCCTGGTTTTCGCCGAGGGTGGTTCGTCCGCGGCCTTCGAAGAGGTCGGGGAAGAACTCCGCCGAGACGACGTACATTCCGGGCCGCGGTAACTCGACGTAATCCCTTAGGTTCTCGACGAAGGAGTACTCCTCGCCGCTCTCGAGGACGATTTCCCGGTAGAATACCGCCTGGCTGGTCGACCGGACCCGAATAAACCGGTCGGCTTCGGGCACGCTCTGGTTGGTCATCGTCTGGACTCGGAAGTTTAGATTGAATATCCTTTCGTTGGCGAGGCTAAAGCGGTAAGACGTCGGAGAATCGTTTCGGACTCGGACCTCTATGTGGATGTCGTCCGCGGTTGTGTAGATATCCGCGTCGTAGAGGCGAATCGCGACGTCTATGCCCTCGTTGGTTTGTGCCCCGCTCATCGTCGGAAGTGCCGCCATCCAAGAGAGCGCCAAAATACACCTAATCGCTGTTTTAACGGAGCGTAGTCGGTTCATTCTTCTAGATTGTCGACCGAATTTATGGTAACCTTATTTTCTCCCTCTACCCAAAAACGACTTTCCTCGGATCCTTCTTACCGTCTCCTCGCGGGTTTCGTCAATTCGGAAGAACAGTTCTTGGAAGCTCAGGGACTCCGGGGTTCCTACCTTGCAATGACAGTGGCGCAGCTTTCTCATCCGATGATGATAGTGCTGCCAACACACCGGGAGGCAGGGCAGCTCGTCGAAGACCTGGGAACCTTTGGCCTTTCGGCGAAGCTTCTGCCCTGGTGGGAGACGACACTCTATTCGGAATCCTCAGTAATGTCCCCGGTCCACGGCGCCCGGGCGCGTCTACTCGGAGAGTTGGCCCTTGGAGAGGTTCCAGTAGTGGTGATGGGCCTCCGAGCCTTCCTCGGGGCGGTGCCACCTCGAGATTACCTCGGCAGCAAGAGCATCCGGTTGGCCGTCGGGGACGGCATCGACCCGCCGGAAATCGCCCGGCGCCTCGAGCGGCTCGGCTATTCTCGGGTGCCGCGGGTAAGCGTCCGAGGGGAGTTCGCCCTTCGAGGGGAAGTCCTCGACGTCTTCTCCGGAGGCGAGGAGGCCGCGTTTCGAGTGGTCTTCGAATACGATGAAGTCGAAGCGATCCGTGCCTTCGACGTCGGGACGCAGACCTCCGACGAGGCGCTCACCTCGATAACGATCGTTCCGACTCGGGAAGTGGTCTGGGAAGAACAGACCATCGAGACCTTGAAACGTCGCCTAAAAGAGCTTCCGGAGATTCGCCCGGAGCTATCTTCGGCCGCGACCGACCGGGTCGAGAGCTTCGAAGAGGCCCCGGAGATACTTTTTCCCCTTGCCTTTGACCAGCCGGGAAGCGTCGTCGACTATCTGCCGGAGGGGGGTATTCTTGTTCTCCAAGATTTCGAACGCCTCGTAGCCGGGGCTCATTCGTTGCAGAAGGAGCTTGCCGGCCAATACCGCACCGAGGGTCGTGCCCTCGGGTTTCCAAGGCCGGAACGGGTCATTCACGATTTCGAGGCCCTTGCCGAACTGGCGTCTCGCCGGATTCGCATTCAGGGACTCCGGGAGGACTCCGCCGAAGCGCTGTCGTTTGTCTCGGACCCTCCCCATTCCTACTTCGGAAACGTCTCATTCTTTAAAACCGAGATTCGAAACCGAATCGGTGCAGGCTACGAGGTCTACATATTCGCCGGCTCCGGATCCCAGAGGCAGCGCCTCGAAAGCCTGCTGCAGGATCTTCCGGTCACCATTCTCTCGGAATCGATTTCCGAGGGCTTCGGCCTTCCGGAGACTAAGCTTCTCGTCGTCGAAGAGAACGAGATCTTCGGTCGGAGACGGAGAATTCCCCGGTCGGTAAAGCAGGTCGAGAGCAAAGAGATTGACACTTTCGTCGACCTGACCCCCGGTGACCTCGTCGTCCACGTCAACTACGGCATCGGGCGGTTCAAAGGGATCGAGCGTATAGAGGCAGCGGGTACCGTCCGGGACTACATCCGTCTCGAATACGCCGGAGAAGAGTTTGTCTACCTGCCGATCGAGCAGGTAAACATGATCCAACGCTACATCGGAGTCGGAGACACCCACCCCCGACTCGATCGGATCGGCGGTAAGTCCTGGGAGACACGAAAAGGGAAGGTACAGAAGAGCGTCGAGGACCTCGCGGGAAGGTTGATTACCCTCTATTCCCGACGTCAGAAGACCCAAGGGTTCGCCTTTCCTCCGGATTCCGAGTGGCAGCTGGATTTCGAGGCAAACTTCCCCTACGAGGAGACTTCGGATCAACTGCGGTGTATCGACGAGGTTAAAGCGGACATGGAACGGCCGACTCCGATGGATCGCTTGGTCTGCGGTGACGTCGGCTACGGCAAAACGGAAGTAGCCATGAGGGCTGCTTTTAAGGCGGTCTCCGCCGGTAAGCAGGTCGCCTTCCTCGCGCCGACGACCATTCTCGCGGAGCAGCACTTTGACACGATTACCGAGCGGACCGACGGATTCCCGATTTCGGCGGCCATGCTCTCTCGCTTCGTCCCCAAGCCCGAGCAACGCAAGACCCTAAGAGGCCTCGAAGAAGGAAGAGTCGACTTGGTAATCGGAACCCATCGGCTGCTTCAGCGGGACGTCAAGTTTAAGGACCTCGGGCTCATCATTGTCGACGAGGAGCAGCGCTTCGGCGTTAAAGACAAGGAGCGCCTCAAGGAGCTCAAGACCTCCGTAGACGCCTTGGCGCTGACCGCGACGCCGATTCCCCGGACCCTCCATATGTCACTGTTAAAGATTAGGGACATGTCCGTTCTGAACACGCCTCCCCACAATCGCCGGCCGATCGAGACTCATATCCAAGAATTTTCCGAGGAGCTCGTTACCCGGGCCATTCGCCGGGAGCTCGCCCGGGGCGGCCAGGTCTACTATCTCCATAATCGAATCGACACCCTCGATAACGTTCGGGAGTTCCTGACGCGGCTTCTGCCCGAAGTGGTGGTCGATACTGCCCACGGCCAGATGACCTCCGAGGAGCTCGAGGATATCATGCATCGATTCGTCCACGGCGGTTCCCAGGTGTTGGTCTCCACCACCATCGTCGAAAACGGCATCGACATTCCCAACGTCAATACCATCATCATCGACCGGGCGGACATGTACGGAATTTCTCAACTCTATCAGCTTCGGGGGCGGGTAGGTCGCTCCGAACGACTGGCCTACGCCTACCTCTTCTACCCCGACCGGCGAGTGCTTTCGGAGCTGGCAATGAAGCGCCTTCGGATTATCTCCGACTTTACCGACCTGGGAAGCGGATTCAAGATCGCCCTCAAGGACATGGAAGTCCGAGGTGCCGGAAACCTACTCGGTCGGGAGCAAAGCGGAGATATTCTTTCCGTCGGATTCGACATGTACCTTAAGCTCCTGGGCCAGGCCCTAAAACGTCTCGAGGGCGGGGCCGAGGAGGCGCCCCCAGAGGTCTACTTGGAGCTCGACTACTCCGGGTTTATTCCCGACTCCTACATCGAGGAGCCGATGGAGAAGATGGAGGTATACAAGAAGATCGCCGCCATTTCCGACGACGAGGAGCTGTCGTCGGTCCACGCCGAGCTCGTCGACCGTTTCGGCCCCCTTCCGGAAGAGGTGGAAAGCCTTCTCTCTCTCGCAGAGATCCGCATTCTCTGCAAACAGCTCTTTATTTCCAGCCTGAAGGAGCGTCGCGGTAAGGTCGAAGTCACCTTCTCCAAGGTTGCCAAAGTTTCCGTAGACCGAATTCTCCACGTAATCGCGACCGGGGGAGACACGGTTCGCCTGGACCCGAACCGGCCGAACACGCTTATTCTCGACACGACCGCTGTGGGCTTACGGGAAAAGAGCGAGTTCCTCCGGGGTAGACTTTCGGCATTGGTATAGCCGTGCTACAATGGTGATTCGGCGAAACAGGCGTTAACCATGGGTAAAAACAACATCGACTTGGTTTGGAGCATCGGTGAGCTCTCGGGACTCTTCGAGAAGCGGACTAACATGGGGGAATTCCTCCAGGACGTCGTGGACCGTATTGCCGACCACATGGATGCCGATGTGTGCTCGATCTATCTCTACGACGAAGACGCCCATCGCCTTATTCTCCGGGCTACCCGGGGGCTCAACTCCGAATCGATCGGAGAGGTGGAGCTCTCGGTCGGCGAGGGCATTACCGGTCGGGCTCTCAAGGAGCTTCGACCGATCCGGGAGGCCCGGGCCAAGAAGAACCCGCACTTTAAGTTCTTTCCGGAGCTCGGAGAAGAACCGTATGAGTCCTTCCTTGCGGTGCCCATCAAGCGTGGGCTCAACCGCATTGGGGTTATGGTTCTTCAGCATCGACGTCCCGATTACTTTGACATCCACGATACTCGGGCCATCCAGGCGATCGCGAGTCAGCTTGCGGCGACCCTCGAGAACGTCGAAATCTTGATGGAGATCCACGCGGAGCGGCAGGACACTTCGGCCGAAGAAGAGCAGGTGTTTCAGACGGTCCACGGTAAGGGCATCTCGGAGGGGCTTGCCCGTGGGGTCGCCGTGACCCTCGGGCAGCGGACCGCACAGCTTAGCTCGGTTATCCACCTCCACGTCGACGGGGAGACCGGAGGGCGACGGTTCCAAGAGGCCTTAAGCCAAACCCAACGACAGCTCGAAGAGCTTCAGAGGGAAGTGGAAGACAACCTTTCCGACGTCGCCCGGCTTATCTTTAGCTCTCACCTTTTGATGTTAAAGGACGAAGAGTTTGCCGGCGAGATGCTGCGGTCCATTCGGCAGGGTACCCCGCCGGAGAAGGCGGTGGTCACCGTCGTAAACCACTACGTGGGTATTTTTTCCAAGAGCAAGAACGCCCGGGTCGCCGAAAAATCCCAGGACGTCAAAGATCTTGGACACCGGTTGCTCCGGAACCTCTCGGGAGGCGTCGACGACGAAGGCGACTATTCCAACCAGATCGTCGTGGCCAACGAGCTCTTCCCTTCGGAGCTCATCAAAATTTACGCCCAACACGCCGAAGGTGTGGTCCTGATGGACGGCGGCATGACCGCCCACATATCGATACTCGCCCGGTCCCTCGGTCTTCCAGTCATCCTTGTGAGGGATTCCCGGCTCTTGAGTCTTCCGGAAGAGACCGAGCTGGTCATCGATACCCAGCACGGCGTGGTCTACGTGTCTCCGGACGAGACAGTCCTTGCAAAGTACAACGAGGCCCTCGCGCTTCGTCGCGGAGAGGGCGAGGTGGATGTCCCCCGGCAGGCTTTTACCGCCGACGGGGTTCGGGTCCAGATAATGGCCAACATCAACATTATCAACGACGTGCGAAGCGCCGTGGCGTACCATGCCGAGGGCATAGGGCTCTATCGCAGCGAGTTTCCCTTCTTAGTCCGCAGCGACTTTCCGAGCGAAGAGGAGCAGTACGGCATCTACCGCCGGGTTCTCAACGCCCTCGGCCCCGACAAAGAGACGATCCTGCGGACCTTGGACATTGGGGGCGACAAGGCTATGCCCCAACCGGGATTTCTGGAGACGAATCCCTTCCTCGGCTTTCGAGGAATCCGCTTCTCCCTGTCGAACATCGACATCTTTAAAGAGCAGCTCCGTGCGATGCTTCGGGCAGGAGTCGACTCTAAGCTTCACATCATGTTTCCGATGATCTCTTCCCTCGACGAGTTTATTGCGGCTCGGGACGTCGTCGAGTCCTGCTTAAAGGAGCTTGCCGCCGAGGGAACCCTCCACAACACCGAACCCTCCCTCGGCGCGATGATGGAGCTGCCGAGCGCCGTGGAGTCCGCCGGCGCCCTCGCCCGGGCGGCGGACTTCCTCTCCATCGGCTCCAACGACCTGGTGATGTACCTCTTAGGAGTAGACCGGGGGAACGACCGGGTCAGCGCGATGTACAAGCACCACCACCCGGCGGTTCTCGGGGCCATCCGACGGATAGCCGATGCGGCTTCGGAGGCCGGCTGTCCCCTGTCCATTTGCGGTGATGCCGCATCGGACCCCATTATGCTGCCCTTCTTCGTGGGAATTGGGATTCGCACCCTCAGCGTCGAGCCTCGAAGCATCCCCAAGATGAAGCGTCTGGTCGGGGCGCTCAAGACGGAAGAAGCCGAAAAGCTCGCCGAGATGCTTCTCGCCTGCGACACTATCGCCGAAGTCGAGGCTCTTCTCAACCTTGCCGAGACGGTGGAGACTGCCTGAGAATGCCCGGCCCCACATACCCCTCGGAGGACCGGGAGTATCGTCCCGTCGGCGAAGTGCGTACCTTTGCCATTCGCCAGACCCGGATGACCGACGCCCAGCGCCGGGCGTTGGAAGAGCTCGGCCCCGCCTACATCCTAAAGCCGCCGGCGACCGCGGCCGGCGATAGGGGCTCGGCCGGCGCCTGGCCCCGGTGCTTTTTCCCG
>CAZTRQ010000074.1:10158-12127 GCA_964616245.1 uncultured Spirochaetaceae bacterium
CTGGCCCCGGTGCTTTTTCCCGAACCCGGAGCTTCCGCTGATTTTGGAGATCGGTTTCGGAATGGGGGAGGCGACCGCGGCCTTTGCGTGCTCTCAGAAGCGGTTCAACCTCCTCGGGGTCGAGGTCCACCGACCCGGCGTCGGGAAGCTTCTGCTGGAAATCGAAAAGAAGCAGATCGACAACTTGCGAATCATCACCCTCGACGCGGTTACCCTCTTGCGCGATCACATCAACGACGAGATCCTCGAGGGGGCTCATATCTTCTTCCCCGATCCTTGGCCGAAGAAACGGCACCACAAGCGCCGCCTGATTCAGCCTGAGTTTCTGCGGCTTCTGGCCCGAAAGATTTGCCCGGGAGGCTACCTCTACCTGGTTACCGACTGGGAGGATTACGCCGAGCAGATGAAGGAGGCCGTCGAGGTAGCCAACGACGGGCCGCCTGCCTCCGGGGCGGCGACGCCATCCTTGGTGAACCCCTACGACGGCTTCGCGCCGCCGCGCCCCTGGAGACCGACTACTTCCTTCGAAAAGAAGGCTCGGCGGAAGGGTCACGATATTTTTGAATTGTTTCTTCTCCGGGGCAGTTCTGCTATAGTCTGAACCCATGAACGAAGCAACGGGTTCCCTAACGGACCGATTTCTCGAAAGCCACGCCTCGATGGCGGAGACCTACAACTACATCGATCCGGCGCTACATAAGAAATACAACACAAAACGCGGGCTTAGGAACGAGGATGGCACCGGAGTGCTGATCGGCCTTACCGAGATAGGCGAGGTTCACGGCTACGTAATCGACGAGCTCGAACGAGTCCCGACCGACGGACGCCTCTTCTACCGGGGACTCGACGTCTACGACATCGTCCGCGGCTTCCAGGCGGAACAACGCTTTGGGTTCGAGGAAGTAACCTACCTCCTGCTCTTCGGGCATCTCCCGAGTATTAGTCAACTCGAGGAGTTCAAAGAGGTCCTGGGAGCCCACCGTGTGCTTCCGGATAGCTTTACCGAGGTGATGATCCTTAACCACGCGAGCTCCGACATCATGAACAAGCTGGCGCGATCGGTTCTGTCGCTCTACTCCTACGACGAGAATGCCGAGGATCTGTCGGTTAAGAACGTGCTCGGGCAGTGTCTCGGGCTCATTGGAATGTTCCCTGGATTCGTCGCCTACGCGTACCAGGCCAAACGGCACTACTACCACGAAGAGAGCCTCTATATTCACACGCCCAAACCAGATCTCTCGACAGCCGAGAACCTGCTCTTGATGATTCGTCCCGATCAGAAGTATACCCGACTCGAGGCGGAGACCCTCGATCTCTGTCTGGCCCTCCACGCAGAGCACGGTGGCGGAAACAACTCCGCCTTCTCGGTTCACGTCGTTTCCAGCGCGGCCACGGATACCTATTCGGCTATCGCCACCGGTGTCGGCTCCTTAAAGGGATCGAAACACGGCGGCGCCAGCGGAAAGGTTGCCTCGATGATGAACGACATAAAGGCGAACGTTTCCGACTGGGCCGACGAAGAGGAAGTGGCGAACTATTTGCGAAAGATCCTAATGGGGGAAGCCTACGACGGAAGCGGGCTTATCTACGGAATCGGTCACGCCGTCTATACCCTTTCGGATCCCCGGGCGGTTCTCCTAAAAGAAAAGGCCCGGGAGCTGGCGCTAGACAAGGCGCACACGAACGAATTTGACCTCTACCTCACGGTCGAGCGCCTCGCGCCGAAGCTTTTCGCGGAAATCAAGAAAAGCGACAAACCCTTGGCGGCCAACGTCGACTTCTTCTCCGGCTTCGTCTACAAGCTCCTCGGGATCCCGGAGGACCTCTACACGCCGATTTTCGCGGTGGCCCGGGTATCCGGCTGGAGCGCCCACCGTATCGAGGAAGTCGTAAGCGGCGGCAGGATCATTCGCCCGGCCTACAAGAACGTCGTGCCGCATCAGAGGTACGTCAGCCTAAAGGACCGGTA
>CAZTRQ010000075.1:0-11905 GCA_964616245.1 uncultured Spirochaetaceae bacterium
CGGCCTACAAGAACGTCGTGCCGCATCAGAGGTACGTCAGCCTAAAGGACCGGTAGAGGTTCGGCGAGTGCGAGTCTTCTTCTTTGACATGGACGGCACTCTCATCTATCGATCCACCGCCATGCTACAGATTGCGGAAGTACGTGGGGATCGGCAGTTTATTGAAAGGCTCGAGGAGCTGTACTCCGCTGGAAGCATCGACATACCGGAGTTTATTCGCCGAGTGCACCGGCGTTGGGGCCTTCTCAGCGAAGAGATCCTGTCGGTCGCCTTTGACGCTGCCCCAAAGCTCACAGGTATAGAACCGGTTCTGGAGGATATCCGTGGCCGTGGAGAGCGCGCGGTGCTGATTACCATGTCGATCGCACCTTTTGCCGAACGCTTTCGGGCGTGCGGTTTCGACCGTGTTTTCGCCTCTGAATATCCCCGGGACGAGGGGGATTCTATTCGCGACTGCCGCCTTCATACCCACACCGACAAACCGGCGATTGCAGGGCAGTTATGCAAAGAACTCGGGGCGAGCCTCCGCGATGCCGTCGCCTTGGGAGACTCCCGATCCGACTATGAGCTTTTTCGGGTTGTTGGGACCACCGTCTCTGTCAATGGCGACGCGTTTCTCACGGGTGTTTCGACGCTGCACTTCGAAGGTACGGATCTACAGCCAATGTATAACGCCATCCGCCACCACATTTCTGCCTGACTGGACAAGGTTTTCGTTGACAGTTCCGGAATTTCGGGTGTACCATCGAGATAACGTTAACAGGTAACGTTATCAGGTAACGTTACCAACAGGGAGGACAGATATGTCGAAGAAATTTCTGATGAGTGCTATCGCGATCGTAACGCTGGTCGCGATAGTCGTGCCGTCCGCTTTCGCGGCGGGGGCGGACGAAGAGCAGACCGAGGTTGTCTCTCCGCGGGGAGGGCAGGTAAGCCGTTTTCAACCCGAGTTTGGTGAGATCCCGGTCCCGAGCCGTCCGTGGCGAATCGGCGTTATGGAAAAGTCGCTGATCAACGACTTTTGGCTGGACGTAAAACACGGCTACGAGGACGCCGCCCGGGACTACGGCGTGGAAGTGGAGATCTTTGCCTCCCCGTCGGAGGGCGATCTTCGAGCTCAGGCCGATACCCTCGACGATATGCTGGCCCAGAACTTCGATATTCTGTGCGTTTCGCCCATTACCGACACCAACCTACTTGTGCCATTGAGTCGAGCCACCCAATTGGGTATCCCCATCATCAACTCGATCGACGCCCATATTACGCCGGAGAACCAATCCCGCCACAACATCGAGATCGAGGCCTTCATAACCGTCGATTTCAAAGAGAATACGCGCCTTTCCGTCGGTTACGTTGCCGAAGAACTTGGAGGTGGTGGCGGCAAGGTTATCCACATCATGGGACTTCCCGGAGGCCGCGCTGCGGAAGAGCGGAAGGAAGGTTATCTTGAAGCCATGGGCGAGAACCCGCAGCTTGAGGATCTAGGGGTGTATAACGGTGACTGGGATCGCAAGAAAGCCCTCGATATAACCGCAGACGTGCTACAAGCGCACCCTGATCTGAGCGCCATCGTCGCGGCGAACGACAATATGGCGCTCGGCGCGTACGAAGCCGTCGTGAATGCCGGCAAAGAGGGCGAAGTGATCATAACCGGTGTCGATGCTATTCCCGACGCCATCGGCTCCATTCAGAAGGGTGAGTTGGACGCTACCACCGCCTTCTTTCAGTATGCTCTTGCGTACCTCTCCGTGGAAGCTGCAATCCTGATTCTCGAGGATGAGTTTGAGGGGAAGCCTAACACTGTATTCGGTCCCCAAGAGATTTGGCACTCGGAAAACATTGAAGCGAAGGTCGACGAGTACATGGATATGTACGTGGGTCTTCAGAACATGCAATAACGCAACGGAAGTGTAGAATGTCACCGGGGCCCTCTGGGCCCCGGCCGAAAACTTGGGCGGGAGAAATGGGTACAGCAATTAATCAGTTCGTACAGCGCTACTGGGGTGTTCTGGTAAGTCTTCTAGCGATAAACGTGTTTTTCGCCTTCGCTTCGGAGTACTACCTCACTCCCTACAACATGATCAATATCGTCGACCATTCCGCCCTGTCTCTGGTATTGGCCGTGGGTATGGTCTTTGTTCTGGCAACCGGCGGCATCGACCTTTCCGTCGGTTCCATCCTGGCCTTTACCGGAATCATCGTTGCGATGCTCTTTAAAGCCGGGGTGCCGACCTTTGTGGCCATCCTACTGGGTATCTTCGTCGGGGGGGGCATTGGGGCATTAAACGGACTAATTGTCGCGCGCTTCCGACTGCAGCCCTTTATCGTGACCTTGGCGATGCTAAGCATCGCTCGAGGGCTAGCGCTCGTCTTTTCCGGTGGAAGCCCAATTATCGGGATGCCTCCGGAGTTTATGGCCTTTTTTGCCGGCCCCCGACTCCTCGGTAACAGCGTCTACATCGCTCTGGCTATAACGCTCATCGTCGGGGCGGTGCTCGGGCTGACCCGTTACGGCGTCTATATTCAGGCTCTCGGGGACAGCGAGGAAGCTACCTATCTCTGCGGAGTAAACACGCGGCTCGTGCGCATCTCGGTTTATGCGGTCTCGGGGGTCCTGGCCACCATAGCTTCGATGATGTTTATGGCTGGTATGGATGCTGCAGAGCCGATCGCAGGGCTGACCACAGAATGGATGGAAGCTATCGCGGCTCCGATTATCGGAGGTAACACTCTCGACGGGGGACGCGCTCTCGTCTTCGGAGCCGTAATCGGAGTTCTTATCCTATCCAGCATTCGAAGCGGCCTCAATATGATGGGTATCGGACAGCACTTCCAGCAGATCGCCATTGGAACGGCAATTATCGCGGCGGTCATTATCGATTCATTGCGGCGCCGGAATCACGCAAAGGGAGCTTGAGCAATGGGACGATTATTGGAGACACAAGCCGTATCGAAAGCCTTTGGCGGTATCCAAGCTCTGGACCACGTAGATTTTCACGTCGCCTCAGGGGAAGTAGTTGGCCTGTTAGGAGAAAACGGCGCGGGAAAGTCGACTCTGATGCGTATTCTCTGCGGGCTAGAAACTCCGGATAGTGGAGAAATTCTGGTCGATCGACAGCCGGTTATCGGACTCGATCCACACAAGGCGCAATCTCTGGGCATAGGGATGATTCCACAAGAATTACTCTTGGTTGACGGCCAATCGGTCATGCATAACCTCTTTCTGGGAAGAGAGCTGAGCCGAGCCGGGCGCCTCAACCGTACCGCCATGCGAGAAACGACGAAGGACATCCTCGAAAGCCTGGGTTGTGACCATATACGTCCCGACACTACTCTTAGAAACCTGCCGAAAGCCGAGCAGCAGCTCGTTGCGATTGCCCGCCGTATCCTCCAGGGAGGGCGGGTATTCATAATGGACGAGCCAACCTCGGCTCTTACCGCTCGGGAGACAGAAAAACTCTTTGCGGTTGTTCGACGTCTCTGCAGAGACGGTGGTGCCGTCGTCTATATCTCCCATCGTCTCGAGGAAGTACTCGAGATCTGCGACCGCTTTACCATCCTCCGCGATGGTGTAATGGTAGCGGATTTTGCCAACGGTCCGGAGGTTGGCAAGAAACAGCTTGTCTCGGAAATGATCGGGGCCGATGTCGAAGACGAATTCCCCCACTTAGAGGCATCGATCGGGGAAGAGCTACTCCGGGTAGAAGACCTGGCTTATCAGACTGACCAGGGCCAACGGTTGCAGAACGTAAGCTTCTCTCTGCGAGCCGGGGAGGTTCTTGGGATTACAGGTTTGGTAGGCGTCGGAAAGAGCGAGTTGGCTCAGACGCTGATGGGCCTTCGCCGAGCCGAGAGTGGCACAATTTCGGTTAATCAGGTTCCTCAGACCATAAGCTCTCCAGCAAAGGCAAAAGCGCTGGGGATCGGCTACGTCACGGAGGATCGGCGAGGCGAAGGGCTTGTCCTCGGCATGCGTAGTCTTTACAACATGACGCTCTCTGCCCTTCAGCGCGTTGCCCAGTTTGGCGTCGTTCAGCAGAAGCGCGAAAAGGAGATCGGCCGGGAGTACGCCATGCATCTGAACATGAAGCCGATCTACTTGGATTTGGCGGCGCAGAAACTCAGCGGCGGCAATCAACAAAAAGTGGTTGTAATCCGGCAGATGATGAGCGACTCCCGGATAATCCTCTTCGACGAGCCGACAAAAGGCATTGACGTTGGTGCCAAAGCAGAGATTGCTCGCCTGATTGGTCGACTGAGCCAAGAAGGAAAAGGGATATGCGTCTTCTCCTCGGAGCCGCGAGAGGTTCTTGGTGTTAGTGACCGCATCTTGGTCTTCTCAGTCGACGGAACACTACATGGACCCTACGAGCGAGGGCAATTGGACTACCACACCCTGATGGCCCTCGAGTTCGGGGCCGCCGAAGAGGAGGCTATAGTTTGAGGGCATGGTTTTCACAAAGGCTGTCGAGTGTCTACGCGGGGCCAATGATCGGCATTGTCGTTATAAGTGTCTTCTTGTCTATCGCTTCGCCACGGTTTCTTCACATCAATAATTTCGTCAACATCGGAAACCAGATCGCGGTAAATATCATCATCGCAACGGGAATGACCATTCTGATTACGAGTGGTGGAATCGATCTTTCAGTCGGAGCAAATCTAGCTCTAAGTAGCGTCTTGATCGCCCTTTACTTTCGGGCCTTCCCTGGCGCAGAGGGTGGCTCGCCGATAATCGGAGTGTTGATCGGTCTTGGTGCCGGCGCGGTATTGGGGCTCTTCAACGGGCTCATAGTCGCCTACCTCAACGCGCCGCCCTTTATAACAACGCTTGGTACCATGGGCGTCTTTCGAGGACTGGCTCTTGTTCTCTCCGGAGGGCGTCCTTTGATGGGGATAAACGAGACGTTTGTCTCGCTCTTTCGAGGATTCATCGGACCCGTTCCGACCCAGGTAGTGATCGCCCTTGCCGTAGCTGGTATAGGCGCCTTTATCCTAAATCGCACCACCGTCGGAAGGGTGGCTCAGGCCCTCGGTGGCAACGAAGACTGCGTCCGGATCAGCGGCGGGCGAACCACACTGTATAAGTTGGTGCTCTACACCCTGACTGGTATGCTCGCGGCGACCGGTGGTCTGGTGTTGACCAGTATGATGGCCGTTGCCGAACCTATCGCCGGCCTCTTCTACGAGCTGGATGCCGTAGCCGTCGTAGTCATGGGGGGCACCCTGCTCTCCGGTGGATTCGGCACAATCTTCGGCACGCTCCTCGGGGCCGCGCTCCTTGGAATCGTTCGTAACGGCCTCAATATGTTGGGGATATCGGCCATTTTCCAACAGCTCATCATCGGACTAATTATTATGCTTGCCGTTATCGCCGGTAGCCGTCGGCGTCAGACGGTGCAGTGGTAGGAAGGAGGCTGTAGTGTCGAGAACGGGTGTTGAGGTGTCGTCCATAGGCACTCTTGCCGTCGACTATTTCGGTATCGTAACCCGGGTTCCCGAGTTGGACGAAAAGACAATGGCGGAGCGGTACGAAATCCATCCCGGTGGGGTAGCGGGTAACGTCATTACCCAGGCTGCTCGCCTTGGCGTGTCTACAGGGTGGATCGGAAAGATCGGCCAGGACTCCACGGGAGATATCCTCAGGCGGGAATTCGAAAAAGAAGGTATCGATACTTCTCATATGGAAGTGGTCCCGGGTAAAAACTCCATGTTTACCTGGATCCTCGTGGACAAACGGGGCTACCGGACGATTACTATGTTTCCGAATGTCCTTAACGAGTTTACCGCGCACGACGTCGAATCCAAACACGCCGACTATATTCGCAACTCGCAAGTCCTCATGGCCGAGGCATGCGTGTTGCCGCTAAGCCCCGTCATCCGTGCGATGGAGATAGCCAAAGACGCGGGCGTAACCGTTATCTTCGATCTTGACGTTACTCCTACCGGGGTAGAAGAGATGGACATGGGAAGCCGGGCAGACCTCGAGCGAGCGTTGTCTTTAGCGGATGTCTTTATTCCCTGTAAAGCAGCGGCCGTGGAGCTCCTTGGCACCGACCAAATCGTCCCCAACATCGACCGGCTACGGCAGTACGGCGCCTCGACGGTGGCGGTCACACTCGGAGAACACGGTTGTGTCATCGCTACCGACGACGGCGCAGTTGAAGTCCCGGGCTTTCCTGTGGAAGTCGTCGATACGACTGGCGCCGGTGATGCGTTTCACGGTGGCTTCGTCTACGGATTCTTAAACGGGATGGCGCCTGAAAAGCTCGGCCGTTTTGCGAACGCTTGCGGTGCCGCGTGCTGCACCAAGATTGGCGCCCGATCTTCGGGCACGCTGAAAGAGGTGCAGGCGTTAATTGATTCTTAGAGTCATTCGGGGTAACCTGCCATCAAGCGAACAGTGGCCGTTACAATCAAGGACGTAGCTCGAGAGGCGGGAGTCTCGGTAATGACCGTCTCCCGGGTGATCAACGAAAAGGAGCACATCGCTCCGGAAACCCGACAACGGGTAAAGGAGGTGTTGAAGCGCCTCCGCTATAGCCCAAACATCAACGCGCGGACACTCGTTACGAGGAAGACGGAGTTCCTCGGGCTTCTCGTCCCGGACATCGGCAATCCGTTTTTCGCCGACTTAGTTAAGGCGGCAGAGAACGTCGCTAAACAGCGTGGCTATTCCCTGATTCTCGGGGACACAGGAGGCGATGCCGACTCGGAGCTGGAGTACTTCGACGCGCTGCGGGGCCGTATGTGCGACGCCATTGTCTTGGTAGCTCCACGGTCGGAAGACGAAGTTATTACGGAGTTTAGTCGGGAAATCCCGATCGTGCTTGTGGACCGAAAACATAGCGACGATCGGATTATCCAGGTAGCCCTGGACAACCGGGAGGGCGCACGAGCGGTGGTTGACCACCTTGTCGGCCTGGGGCACCGGCGGATCGGCTTTATCATGGGTCCGGAGAACGTTCCAAACGCCCGCCTTCGGCGAGAGGGTTTCCAGGAACGCTTGATGCACTACGGCATTGTTCCGGATCCTGCGTTGAGCTACCAGGGCGAGTTCGAGAGAAGCACCGGCGCAGAGGCCTTTCGTGCATTCTTCGGACGACCTGACCCGCCCACGGCGGTCTTCGCCTCTAACGACCTGATGGCTTATGGACTGATTCAGGAGGGACGGCGATGTGGTGTCTCGATACCCAGGGATTTGTCTGTTGTCGGGTTCGACGACATCTTTCTATCGGCTCTTATGGATCCGCCGCTTACCACCGTCCGATATCCTATTGTGGAGATGGGTGTGGCGGCCATCGAGAAACTCCTCATAAGTCTCGGAACGGATTCCGCTCCCCCGGAGCCTACCGTCGGAGAGCTCCGCCACGAGTTGATTGTCCGGGGATCGACCGGACCGTTGAAACCATAACGTGAACAAAAAAGGAAAAAACCATGAATGCGCAGAAGCGATCCTTCGCTGACCTATTTGACGTAACCGTTCCGATTGTCGGGATGGTGCATCTGAAGGCGCTGCCAGGCACGCCGGATTACGATCGGGCAGGTGGGGTGTCGGCTATCATCGACGCGGCGGTGGAAGACGCTCGTCGTCTGCAAGCCGGCGGAATCGATGCAATTCAGGTCGAGAACCAGTTCGATCGACCCTTCCTTAGGCGCGGCGAAATCGGGCCTGAGATTGTCGCGGTCCTGACGGCTGCGGCCGTCGAGGTTCGCCGGGCGGTAGATCTGCCTCTAGGTGTTAATGTGCATCTAAACGGGGTTGAGGAAGCGATCGCCGTGGCTCAAGCCACTAATGCGCAGTGGGTCCGGGCTTTCGAGATTGCCAACGCTTACGTGTCTAACTCGGGCCTCGTTGAAGCCGCCGGGCCGGCTGCCCTGCGGTTTCGGGCGGCTATTAGTGCCGACTCGACTTTGGTACTCGGTGATTTCCACGTAAAGCATGGTAGTCACTCTCTTATAGCCGACCGGCCGATCGCCGAGCAGGCTGCCGACGTGGAGGAAGCAGGGGGTGACGGCCTGATCGTGACTGGAATCAAGACGGGGCTTGCACCTACCAGACAGGATATCGAGGGCATCCGGGCAGTAGTCTCTATACCGGTCTTGGTTGGCAGTGGCTTTTCAGACAAGAACGCGGAAGAGCTCATACCGGTAATCGATGGGGTTATCGTCGGGAGCTCTCTGAAGGAAGACGGCAACCTTCACAATGCGGTGGATATCCCGCGGGTAAAGGCATTGATGGATCTGGTGCGTAGCCTCAGAAAGGAACGCCACACACAAGTATAACGTTTGCGTAAGCGGTGAACTCGCCACTTCGAACCTGAGCAATCATCCTATTCTCGCCTCTGCCGCCGCCCAAGACCATGCGCTTGAACTCCGCGTGCGATACGATTTCTTCGACCCCGGGACCCTCTCGCCGAATCGCATCCACCAAACCGGGGTTGCGGTCGACCGTTTCTTGGGCCAGCACGAGCGATTCGATCTGAAGCTCGCGCATGACCGGAACTGCTACGGTAAGAAGCGAGGGGACGCCGGAAGTAATAGAGAGCTCCACGACCTCGGTGGACGACGCAGTTGCGAGAGGAAAGCCCCGGTCGGTTATCGAAATAAGGTCGCCATGTCCCGCTTGAGAGATAATTCGGAGAAGGGTGGGGTTCAAGAGACCTTGGCGCTTCATTCGCGGTTAACCTCGCCGGAAGGATAGGCGCCAAGGTCGACTGCGTCAACCGCTCGAAGCCGTTTCGCGGTTCCCAACTAAATGCTCAGCTCGCCTCTTCCTGGGCCGCTTGGGACGCCTTGATGACGTCGTCGGCGACCTTGCCGGAGATCGGGTTGTAGTGGCTAAAGCTCATCTCGAAACCGCCGGTTCCTGAGGTCATCGAGCGCAGGTCGATAGAGTAGCGCAACAGCTCCGACTGGGGCACCTGGGCCTTTATTACGACGAAGCCGCCGGCCATCGGCTCCTGCCCCATAACCCGGCCCCGGCGGGTGTTCAGGTCCGAGAGCACGTCGCCGAGGTACTGCTCTTCGATAATAACCTCTAAGTTCATCACCGGCTCCAAGAGGGCCGCGCCGGCCTTGCTCGCGGCGTCTCGCATCGCGCCCTTCGAGGCAAGCTTAAAGGCCATCTCCGAGGAGTCTACGGGATGCTCCTTGCCGTCGAGAAGCTCTACCCCAATGTCTACAGCGGGGTAGCCGGCGACAAAGCCTTCGTCCATCGCCTCGTGGAGTCCCTTCTCGATACCGGGGATATAACCCTTCGATACGGCCATACCCCGGATCAAGTTATCAAATTGATACTGCTCACCCCGTTCGAGAGGCCGGATCTTAATGACAACCTCGCCGAACTGGCCGTGACCGCCGGTCTGCTTCTTATGCCGGTAGGTGGCTTCCGCAGGCTTGGTAATGGTCTCCCGGTAGGCGACTTTCGGCGGTCGGGTGTGGACCTCAATCTTTTGCTGCTCTTTGAGCTTGTCGAGGATTATATTTATGTGCGACTCGCCCATTCCGGATATGACCGTCTCTTTGGTCTCCGGGTTAATCTCGTACCGGAAGGTCATGTCCTCTTCCACCACGCGGTGCATTACGTCGGAGAGCTTGTCTTCGTCCTTCCGGTTGGGAACTTCGATGGCCATCGCGTGGACCGGCTGGGGAACCTGGAGTGGTTTGAAATTGACGACGCTGTCCGGGGCACAGAGAGAATCGTTCGACTTCGCCGCGGCCAGCTTGGTAAGAACCCCGATGTCTCCGGCGGCGATAGAAGAAACTTCCTCGAGCTTCTTGCCTTGAGCCGTGTAGACCTTGCTGAGTTTTTCTTTCTTCTTCTCCCGGGAAATCACTAATTCCGTCTCGGCGTTCAGTGTGCCCCCGACGACCTTTACGAAGGAGAGCTTGCCGGAGAACTGGTCGATCGATGTCTTGAATATCAGAGCACGAAAGGGTGCCGCTGGGTCGATAGAAATCTCGTCTTCGCCGCCGTCGGTCAGAATGGTCTCCGTGGCGGACTCCGGCGCCGGAGCCTCATCGGCGATAATCGAAAGCAGGCTGAAGAGCCCCGAACCCTGCTCCGCGGCGCCGCAGAGAACCGGGACAACCTTGTTGGCAACAAGGCCTTCGGTGATTCCCCGACGGACTTCCTCGGTCGAGAGGTCTTCTTCGAGAAGGTACTTTTCGGTAAGCTCGTCGTCTCCTTCGGCGGCGGATTCGATTAGGACCGCTCGGGCCGCTTCCGCCGCGTCGGCGAATTCCGCCGGTATGTCCGTGGCGGCTTCCTTGGCGCCGGCTCCCGGGGCAGGGTAGGCTTTCATCTCGATCAGGTTGATAACGCCCTTGTAATCCGCACCGCTTCCCATAGGTATCGTCACCGGCACGCAGGTCTTCTGAAACTTCTCGGCAAGGTCGTCGAGGACCGCCTGGTAGTTGGCCCGATCCTCGTCCATTTTGCTGACGAAGACGAATCGCGGCATGTTGCGCGCGTTCATGCGGCGCCAGAGCTTGATGGTCTCTACCTGGACGCCGGCCTTCCCGGCGATTACCACGCAGGCGCTTTCCGCCGCCCGGAGTGCTGCGACGACCTCACCGACGAAATCCGCGGAACCCGGCGTGTCGAGTAGATTGATCTTGGTGTCGCTAAAGGTTACGTGGCTCAAGGAGGTATGGATGGACATCTTGTGGTCGATCTCTTCCTCCGTGTAGTCGCTTACCGTCTTGCCGGACCCGACGGACTCCGGTTTCGAGATCGCCCCTCCTGCGAAGAGGATGTACTCCACGAGGGAGGTCTTGCCCGTACCGCCGTGACCGGCGAAGGCAATGTTACGAATGCCTGCCATACTACGCTCCTAAAAGAATTTAACGGGTTTCTAAAGAAACCATCATAGGGGCGGTCTGCGCGGGTGTCAAGAAAGCAAAAAAGTCGCCGAGCGGCGGAAGCCTCACCCTTCGGAGTCCCTTGCCCCCAAATACTCAAATTACCTCATTAATTTGCGGAACCGTCAGCTCGGGGTTAGAATAGTGACGCGTGGACACCGAACAAACAACCGCGGCGATGGCCAACAATCGGAGATTCGATTTTGGAGCGGAGGATTCTCCGTGAAGCCCGCCCGGAAGCACTCGTTCTTCGACTCCTTGCCGAAGGAGCGACTGGTAGTCATCGCCCACCGGGGCGGCGCTCTGTTGCGGCCGGAGAATACCGCCGAGGCCTTCGCCGGAGCCCTAAAGGTGGGTGCCGACGTTCTGGAAATGGACGTCCACCTGAGCGCGGACGGGACCCCGGTGGTTATCCACGACGCGACGGTGGATCGAACGACCGACGGGGTGGGACTTGTTAGCTCGTTTACCCTCGAGGAGCTGAAAGCCCTCGACGCCGGCTACCGGTTTCAGTCGGAATACGGAAGTAGATTTCCCTATCGTGGCGCCGGGGTCACCGTGCCTACCCTTCGGGAGGTGTTCACCGCGTTCCCGGCCGCCCACATCATCGTGGACGCCAAAGACAACGACATTCGCCTCGCCGATTCGATGATCGCCCTCGTCCGGGAGTTCGGCCGGGCTGACCGGACCCTGCTGTCGAGCTTCCACCACGACATTCTTGTTCACTTTCGCGAGGCGGCGCCCGAGGCACCGACCCACGGATCGGAAAGGGAGCTCAAGCCGCTTCTCGTCGCGACCTGGGTATTTCTTTCGGGGCTCGTTTCGCCGGCCTACGAGGCGGTACTGGTACCGACGCACGACGGGCGCATCCCGGTTACGACCCGGCGCTTTATCCGGGGAGCCCAGAGCCGAAACCTCTTTGTCGCCGCCTGGACCATCAACGACCCCGACGAGATGGCGGCCCTGGCTGGGCGGGGCATCGACGGACTTATTACCGACCGTCCGGACCTAGCGGTGGAGGTGGCGCGGTCCTGAGTTAGAA
>CAZTRQ010000076.1:0-11800 GCA_964616245.1 uncultured Spirochaetaceae bacterium
ACCGCCCCGGCCTTCGGAAACTCTTTGACCGCGTCCCCCGGGAGAACGGTCAGCCGCGTCTCGGCGAACCGCTTGCGGAGGTAGTCGACGAGTCCCCAGTCGATCTCAAAGGCAATAACCTCCGCCCCGGCGGCAAGCATCCGTTCGGTCAAGACACCGAACCCAGGACCGATTTCCCAGACGACCTCATCGGGGCCGAGGTCGGCGAGGTCGACGATACGCCGGGCGGTTTCCGGGTTGGAGAGAAAGTTCTGTCCCCACCGTTTCTTTGCCCCGAGCCCTAGGGCCGCCAGAAGCCTCCGGGGGGAGTGGGTACCCGGCGCTTCAGACAAGGAGCAGCTCCCCGTCGAGGTTTCGCCGCCGGGCCTCAACCCGAGCCAAGCGCAACGCGGACCAGATGCCGACCGCGAGGAGCGGCGAAGCACCGAGAACCCAGGCCCAGGGCGTGCCGGCGGGTAGCGAGATAATGGGCATCCTCGCGCTCAAATCCACCAGAAAGAGGAGAAGCTCCTGCGAAACCTGGGCGATCCACAGCGCGGGAAGCACCAGAACGCCGAGAAGGGCACCGCCGAGGAGCACCATGCCCGCCCAGAGGACCAGCACCACCAAAGGACCGGCCAGAACCGAACCGAGGATACCGACGGGAGCGGCGAACCCAAAGAGATACAGGGATAGCGGTGCGGTTGCGAGAAAGGCACCGAGCGAGACGCCGAGAGCCGCCGCCCAAACCGGCGGAACCCATCGCTCGAGGTGGCGGCCGATAGGCACCCCAATAAGGAGGAGCCCGGCGAGGGCGAGGAAGGAAAAAGAAAAACCGATTTCTCGAGTCCCTGCCGGCCAGAGGAGGACGAGGGCAACGAAGCTGTAACCGAGGACGTTCAAAGGCGAGGATCGCTTACCGCGGAGGCGCAGGAGGCCCCAGATCGTAAACATTACCGCGGCCCGCAGAAGCGATGCACCGGGCCCGACCAAAAAGACGTAGCCCCAGGCGACCAGCATCCCGGCGACCGCCCCTCCCCTCCTACCTACGATGCGGCGAAAAACCAGCATCATGCTGCCGGCAACGATCCCGAGGTGCATCCCCGAGAGAGCGAGAATGTGGCTTAGGCCGGCGCCTCGAAAACCGTCCACGACCTCCGCCCGGAGGAAACCACGGTCTCCGAGAACCAGGGCTCCGGTCAGAGGCCGGATATCGCCGGGAAGCAGCGTTAGGGCAACAGCTACTCTTCGCCGGGCGCGGCGCCGAGCCGCTAAAAGCCGGCCCCAGGGTCCATCGTCGATCGCTGCCCCGGAGGCCGCCTCCGGGGTAACCTCGTCCGCGACGAAGACACAATCGTCGACGCGGTCCGGGCACCAGAGGCTCCCTACCGCGGAAAAACGATCCCCCCAAAACAGAGGCGACGCGCCGAAGACCGAATTCGGGCTCGATACCCGGCGGAAGAGCAGCGTTCCGCTCCCGGGCCAGCTCTGGCTTCCTTCTCCGCCGGCGCCCTCCGCCCCTGCCACGCTCTCGAGGCGCACCGATAGGCGGTAGAGCCCCGAAACGGTCTCCACGGCATCCGACCGGGCGCGCCCCATGATGGCCACGCCTCCGGACCCATTCTGCGCTTCTTCGACCACCGGCGACGGAAGAAAAGGAACCGGCGCCACGAGGTTCGCCGAGAGCGATCCTCCGAGTAACCCGAGGGCACACAAAACCAGAAGTCGCGACACCTTAGTCGGTCTCCCGGATGGTGGGAGACCGAGCACGGCCCCAAGGGCAGCGATGATAGTAGACAGGAAGATTGCCGCCTCTGGGACGATGGGCAGGTAGAGACCCAGGGCGACGAAGAAAGCGAGAAGAACGGGGGAGGACGCGACGAAGCTCCGACCGAGGAGCCTCTCGGTCACTACTGGATCGCCGCCATGGCCTCTCGCGCTGCGTCCTTGACCCGGGCCGGATAGTCAAGCAAGGATGCGTAAAAAAGCGAATCGTAGGCCACCGGGTGACCAAGCTGCTCGAGGTTTAAGACGGTGGCCATGGTAATCTCGGTGTCGTAGGGACGATCGTTCTCGGTGTAGGTGTTCAACAGATTGAGGAACTCCGACAGGCGAGCCGCCGCCTCCTCGGTACTTACGGTGCCAAGGGCGGCGATGGCGTCGAGGACGTATACTTTGCGTACCTGCCCCCGATCGAAGGCGAGGAAAACGTCGTTGAAGTGTTCGATCAACGCATTCGATGCCGGAGGGTATTCCTGCTCCCGGAGGTAGTCGACAGCCCGGTACCGGACCTGCCGAAGCTCTCGAACGATCACCACGCTTCGGGTCGTAATCGAGAGTGCATCCTCGAGAGTCGCAAGCGCGATCTCAGCCCGCTGCTCTTCGGAAAGCTCCTCGGCGGAGAGAAAAAACTCGATGATCGGCAGCTTGTCCTGGGCGTTGCGGTCGGCGATCATCTCGTTTGCCCTCGCGACGAGGTCTGTATCGAGGGCGAAGAGGCCTTCCCTCGCCGTCTCCGAGATTCGGGCCGAATGCTGAACCAGAATCGTGTCGACGAGGACCGGAGACGAGGTTGGGTCACCGAGGTCGTTCATCGCTTCGACTGCGGCAAGCATCACTTGAATGTCAGGGATGGTCCCGGCTCTCTTCAAGTTGTTTTGAGCTTGGACCCAGCCGTTGACAAAGAAAACGGTCTGCTCATCCCCTTGGCCGACTTCCGCGAGGGCGGAAAGGAGCCGCTGCCGAGCTTGGATATCCTGGTACTCTTCGAAGAGAAGCCAGAGGTTCTCCAAGGAGTCGGTGTGATTAGATGCGACGATGCCGTCGACGGTAAGAGCGGTAATCTCCTGCAGAATCGCGTCGTTCCGAAGGCTCCGGGAATTACTCAGAACGTAATCGAGAGCCTGGCCGTAGAGAGGCCCCATTTCCGCCGGCGGGAGCTCCCCGGCCTGTTGCAGAATCTGGAGCTTGATGGGCTGAGAGCCGTCGCGAAAGTTCTCCTGGAAAGCCTCGAGGCGTCGGTTCGTTTCCTGAGCGACGGCGAGACCCGAAAGGAGCACCATGAGTAGCAAAGCGATGATTCGCCGCGTGTTCATCCGTATTCCCCCTGTGCCTATGTATACTAACCTGTTTTGCCTGAGTATTCAACGATAATGGACAAAATTAGGCGGGAGCCGATGCATTCCGGGTTGGCCGGCTTCGTTCCGACTCTTTGAAGATACCGTAGACGAAGGTGAGGATTCGATTCTTCATCGTCGAACTCGGATCTACCGCTTGTATATGGAGAATGCTGAGGTTCTTGCTCTGCTTGTAGGTAACACCGCGAATAGTGCCGCACATGACGATCTCTTCCGAGTCGATCTCGGTCTGAATTTTGATGGGCATTCCCGGTTTGGCTCGACCGCCGACGATGACCGCCGCCCCGTCTTCCGAGATATCGACCATCTTGCACCGGAACCCTCCGGTCGTTTCCCAGGCCTCGTCGGCGTGTTGAATCGACTGCAGCGGAACGACCATTCCCCCGGTATCCAACTGTGCCCGGACCGACTTACGTTTCTGGGTGCGGATAAGCTGGTCGGAGTGGCTGATGTGGAGGATCGGAAACTGCCGCTCCATGTAATCGCCGATCACCTTCGACTCGAAGTAGTAGCCCGCGTCCTCCATCCGCCAAAAGTAGACGTCGATTTTCTGCCCCTGCCAACTAAAGCCCATCGGCAGCGGCTTACCCTTCGGGTAGGCAATCGCGAGGTACTTGCGCATGTTCTCGACGACCTTCGAGGTGTAGACGGTCCCGCCGGGAAAGGTAATTTTAATCGGTTGCTGCGCCGTAAGGCTCCTGCTCGACTGAATTCCGAGGCGATACTTGGGGAGATTGAACTCCACCCGTTTGCGAAAATCGAAGAGTTTGTTTAGAAAAGTGACGGAGCCCTCGTCCTCTGCCTTGTCGTGGGCACGAAAATTGATGATGGTGCCCCGGATGCACCGGTCGAGGGTCCTCTCGGACCAGAAGAGGCTGGTCGGGTTCCGGAGATTATTCTCGACGGCGACTCTGCGAAGAAGGTTCAGCTCACGAAACCGAAAGCCGGATTCCTTTCCCCGGACGTAGAACTGAACCCAGGGAAACGAAAAACCACCGTTTCGTTGGACGAAAATCAGAGTTGCGATGACGAGTAGGGTGCCGACGAGTAGAAATACCCACATAATTACAGCGAGGAAACCTCGGAGGAATCCCTCTTAGAGTGTCGACAGAACCGCTGTTTTATTTGACGAAAAACGATTTGAACGATCATTTTTGAGATTCCTTTATGAGTCCCAATATACGAGGCATCAGAAGAATATGTAAAGAGATCGCGATTCTCTTCGCCCTCCTCTTCCTCCCCGGCTATCTGGCGCAGCAGACTGTTAGCGACCCTCGTCTGTTTGAGAGCCTGAGCTTCCATCTCTCCTTCTGGATCATGGCGATTCCGCAACTCCTCATCGTCCTCTACATCCTCGAGGTGCAGAACCTTCGGGGCCTGCCGCCCTTCGGTCTGCAACCAATACGTATAGGGTCGATTGGAGGGGGCATTCTCGGTTTTCTCGGGGTTCCCCTCATTCTTCTCCCCATCGGGGCGCTTTTTCTCCTTCTTCCCGAAAGCTGGAGCGAGTCTCTTCTCGGAGAGTTTCGCTTCCGCCTCTCGAATGCCGAGATGGTGCCATTGGTCCTCGCCACCTTCCTCGTCGTCGGGTACCGGGAAGAGGTCTTCTTTCGTTCCTACCTGATCGGACGTCTCGAGAGTGCCGGTGTCCCGGGTTATCTATCCCTACCGGCTAGTACGCTTCTTTTTGCCCTCGGACACGTCTATCAAGGCGTCTCCGGTTTCTTCGTCGCGCTGGTTCTCGGATTCTATTTCGGTGTTCTCTTCCGGAAAACCCGGGACGTGCACATCGTCTCTATCGCCCACGGTCTCTACAATTCGGCTGCTCTTATCCTCTACTCTGCCCTTTCATCTTGATAAATCGCGACTCTCGTAGTAATAATATAAGGACAGACGATATATAGAGGTTTTAATATGCGTAACTCGATAACGATATGGACATTGACAGTGATGACGAGCTTCCTCCTCGCCGTGGCGCCGACCGCAGCCGCCGGGGGATCCCCGGAGGCAAACGACCCCGAGGTGACCCAAGGTCTCGAAGAGGGGGGGAGCTCCGTCGCCACCGAATTGGAATCGATCGGCGTCCAGGCGATACGCCGCGACATCGGCGCCGAAGACTTTTCTCTCGCGACCCTCGGGGGCCCCACCCAAACCCTCGAAGACTACAGGGGTCGAATGGTTCTGTTGAACTTCTGGGCAACCTGGTGCGGCCCCTGCGTGATGGAGATGCCTTCGATGCAGAATCTCTACAACGCGTTAAAGAACCGAGGACTCGAAGTCGTCGCAGTAAACGTTCAGGAGAACCGAGACGTCGTTGCGGCCTTTATCGAAGAGCACGGCTTGTCTTTTCCGGTCCTCTTGGACAGCACCGGTCGTACTACGTCGAGCTATGCCGTCCGGGGCTTGCCGACGAGCTACTTGATAGACCGGCGGGGAAACCTAATCGGGATGAAGGTCGGATTCCACCTCTGGGACGAGCCGGAGATCCTCGATACCTTAGAGCGCCTCTTAGAGGCACAGCTGTGACGGCGGCTCCCGGCTTTGGGCTTGCCTTTGCCGCGGGCCTTTTGTCGTTCCTCTCTCCGTGTATTCTCCCCTTGATTCCCTCGTACCTATCGTACATCGGAGGGGCAAGCCTAAAAGAGCTTCAAGAGAACGCCCCGAGCCGCTCGGAAACAGTCGGCCGCACCCTCCTCTTCGTTCTCGGCTTTTCGGTAATCTTTGTTCTCCTCGGCCTCCTCGCCGGAACCTCCGGGTTCCTGATCGGTGGCACCAGCCGGATTATCAATATGGTTGCCGGGGGCATCGTCGTCCTTCTGGGGCTCAATATCATCTTCGATTTTTGGAAAAGCCTGAACATCGAGCGGAGGTTCCATTTTACCGCCAGACCCCGGGGCTACGCCGGGTCCGTCGCCATCGGAATGGCGTTCGGAGCGGGGTGGACTCCCTGTATCGGCCCGATACTCGCCGGGATTCTCTTTCTCGCGGGTCGTTCCGGGAACGCCTGGACCGGGACCCTGCTGCTGTTGGTCTATTCCCTCGGTCTCGGAGTTCCCTTCCTGGTTGCCGGGGCCTTCTTTCCCCAGTTTCTCCGCGCCCTCTCCCGGCTTAAGCACCACCTCGAAACCATCCGCATCGTCAGCGGGGCCTTTCTCGTCGGTATCGGGTTGATGATAGCCTTCGGCAGGCTTCAGCGCTTCAACGCCGTCGTCCTCCAGTGGGGCGTCGCGGTACAGCGCTGGGAAGAGGCGGCCCCGGAGCAGGCTCGTTTCGTTCTTGCCGCGGCGTTTGCCTTTGTCGCGGTGTTACCGCTGTTGATCTGGGGATTCCGGTCGAGGGACAATAGCTTGAGTGTCTCTCGTCTGGCGCTCTTCGGGGTTTTCGGGGCTCTTGCCCTCCTCCAGGGAATCGGCGTCGTCAGCCTGCCGAGCCTCATAGGCTCCTGGCTTACCTTTCAAGGCATCTAGCGACCGAAGAGCCCCCGTTTCTTGGGAGGCGCGCGGTGTGCCCCAAAGCTGAGGATTCGCTGGGAGCGCTCCCGGAGCACGGTTTCGATCGGCTTCGCCGAGAGTTCTCGAAGAGCCTCGTTCAACTGTATGCGTACCCGGCCGGCGGTGTACGCCGGGTCGGTGTGAGCACCCCCGGGCGGCTCGGGAATAATTCCGTCGATAAGCTGAAAGCCCAGGAGGTCCGGCGCCGTCAATCGCATAAGGCTGGCCGCCTCCTTTGCCTTGGAAGCGTCTCGCAGCAAGATGGACGCGAACCCCTCAGGAGAGATTACCGAGTAAATCGAGTTCTCCATCATGTAGACCCGATCTCCGATTCCGATTCCGAGGGCGCCGCCGCTTCCCCCTTCGCCGATGACGATGCAGACGATTGGCGTCCGGAGCACCGACAAGTCTCGCAGGTTCTCGGCGATTGCCTGAGCCACTCCCCGCTCCTCGGAGGCGAGCCCCGGGTAGGCGCCCGGCGTATCGATGAACGAAACGATCGGCCGTCGAAACTTTTCAGCCTGCTTTGCGAGCCGAAGGGCCTTTCTGTAGCCCTCGGGATGCCCCATGCCGTAGTTGCGACCGAGGTTCTCCTTCATCGTACGGCCCTTTTGATGGCCAATAATCGTTACGTAGCGCCCCTCGATGGACGCGATACCACCGATGAGGGCCTGGTCGTCGCCGTAGGCCCGGTCGCCGTGGAGCTCGTAAAACCGGTCTGCAATGGTAGAGACGTAGTCCATCGTGGTCGGCCGCTTTGGATGCCGGGCGGTCTGGACCCGCTTCCACGCTTCGGGAACTTCCTCGCCCCCTTCGCTCTTAAAGCGAGCGGTAAGGCGAGAGATTTCGGACTCCAGCTCAGGGCGCTCTGTCGCCGCAAGTCGCCGGAGCTCTTCGATCTTTCGTTCCAGCTCTGACGCGCTCATCGTGCACCTCCCGCAGACGAGTCGATGAGAAAGCCGATCGTCGACCGGAGATCCCCCCGGGGCACCACCATGTCGACAAAGCCCTTCTCGAGGAGGAACTCCGCTCGCTGAAAGCCCGGAGGCAACTTCTGTTTGATAGTCCCCTCGATAACTCGGGGCCCGGCAAACCCGATAAGCGCCCCGGGCTCGGCGATGATTACGTCGCCGAGCATCGCGAAGGAGGCAGTTACCCCACCGGTCGTCGGATCGGTCAGAACGAGGATAAGCAGCTGTTTCGCCGCGTCCAACTGTGCCGCGGCGTGGGAGGTCTTCGCCATCTGCATGAGGGAGAAGATACCTTCGTGCATCCTTGCGCCGCCGGAGGCAGTAAAGAGGACGACCGGGAGCTTCCGGCGGGCTCCTTCGAGCATAAGCCGGGCGACCCGCTCTCCGACCACCGACCCCATGCTCCCCCCGAGAAACTGAAAGGACATGACACCCACCAGGACGTCCCGGCCCTCGAGGGAAATAAGACCCGTCGAGATGGCCTCGTCGAGCTGGCTTGCCTGTCGGGTGGAGACGATCTTGTCGTCGTACCCCGGAAAGTCTAGCGGGTTGGTCACCTCGACGTCGATTCCCGTCTCCTCGAATCTGCCGCCGTCGGCAAAGAAACTCAACCGTTCGATGGCAGAGATCCGAAAATGATGCCCGCAGTGGGGGCAGACGAAAAGGCTCCGTCGAAGCTCCTCCATTTCGACCGGCTCCTGGCACGCCGGGCAGGCGTGGCGGTGGCTGACATAGAACCGCTCGTCGAGATCCCCGATGGCGGAGGTTCGGGTCTTTGTGCCGAGGAGCCGTTTAAAGATGCGCGCTGACATGGACTACTGCTCCTTTGCTTGGTGTCGCTCGAAGAATCCCGTACCAAACTTTCCGGAGAGGAACTCCGGATCGGCTATTATCGCTTTTTGGGACTCCAGATTGGTCGCGATCCCCTCGATCTCTGTCTCCTCGAGGGCCCTGGCCATTCGACGAAGCCCCGCCCGCCGGTTCTCCGCCGAGCAGATAATCTTGGCAACCAGAGAGTCGTAGAACGGGGGAACCGTCGCTCCCAAGGAGAGGTAGCTGTCGACACGAACTCCCGGGCCCCCGGGAAAGGTCAGGGCACTTACGGTTCCCGAGGTCGCAGCGTTGATGCGGCACTCGACGGCGTATCCCTTGATCTCCACATCGCTCTGGCGATAGGACAGTTTCTCTCCCGAGGCTATTCGAAGCTGGTCTTGGATGATGTCCACAGCCGAGACTAGCTCGGTAACCGGATGCTCCACCTGAACCCGGGCGTTGACCTCCATAAAATAGAACTTTCCATCTTGAAAGAGGAACTCCACGGTCCCGGCACCGACGTAGTCGAGCTCGCTAAAGAGTCGACGCCCAGCTTCCCCCATGTCGTTACGCACCAGATCGTCTACGCCGGGGGACGGGGACTCTTCGATGAGCTTCTGATGCTTCTGCTGAACCGAGCAATCCCGTTCCCCAAGGTGAATGACCGTTCCGTGGCTATCGGCGAGGAGCTGGACCTCCACGTGTCGGGGGTTTTCGAGGTAGCGCTCGACGTACACCCGGCCGTCACCGAAGGCCTTCTCGGCCTCGTTCCGGGCCAGCTGTATCGCTCCGGCCAGCTCTCTCTCCTCCCGAACCACCCGCATTCCCTTCCCACCGCCTCCAGCGGCAGCTTTGACGATAAGAGGGAAACCGAGCTCGTCGGCGATCTTCGAGACCGCCTCGGGTGTGTCCGGAGCATCCACCGATCCGGGAACCGTCGGGACGTCGTACTTGTCGGCCATCCGCTTCGCCTGGGTCTTGTCCCCGAGCATCGAGATGGTTTCTGGGCGAGGGCCGACAAAAATGAGCCCCGCGTCGACGACCCGACGGGCGAAGGCGGCGTTTTCCGCAAGAAACCCGACGCCCGGGTGGACTGCATCACATTTCTTGAGAACCGCCGCCGAGATTATCGCGTCCTGATTCAGGTAACTTTGCGAAGCAGGGGGCGGGCCTATACAGACGGACTCGTCGGCCATAGAAACCGAAAGACTTCCGGCATCGGCCTGGGAATAGACGACAACGGACCGGATGCCGAGCTCCCGGCAGGCGCGAACGATCCGAACCGCTATCTCCCCCCGATTGGCGATGAGGAGGGAGCCGATCACCTCCGCCGTACCTCGAAAAGGGGTGTGCCGAACTCGACCATCTGACCGTTCTCTGCGAGGATCGAGACCACTTCCAGGTCGAACTCTGCCTGGAGCTCGTTCATTACCTTCATCGCCTCGATGATACAGAGCGGTCCGCCGGCGACCACTTCGGTCCCCTCCTCGACGAAGGGAGGCGAGTCCGGCGACGGAGTTCGGTAGAATGTACCGACAATGGGCGACACGACGTGCTCGACGTCGTCCGGTCCGGCGACGACCGGGGCGTTTTCTGCGTCGGCGACGGCACTCGAGGCCGGGACTCCCCGGGCTTCGGTCGTGTCGATTCGAGGCGAGGGGGCCGGCCCCGGAGGAGTAGCCCCCTGTCCCCGGCGAAAAACGAGCTGTTCTTCGCCGCTCTTGTATCTGAGCTCCGAAAGGGTGCTTTTCTCGAAGGCTGCTATCAGTTCGCGTATCTCTTTGGTTTCCATGGGTACTCCAAAGGCTATTGAAGGAGTATGCCTCCGTCAATGGACATCTCGGCCGTCGACCGACAAAATGTAGTATACTGATCGAAAATCCTTCGGAACACCTTTCGAAGCCGAAACTACAGAGCACGGATGGAGGAATATGAAAGACGTTAAAGAGCTCATACCACACAGAGACCCTTTCTTGTATGTCGATAGAATCGAGTCCGCGACGGAGGAGAAAATTGTCGGCTATCGCACCTACAAGGACACCGAGTATTTTTTTAAGGGTCATTTTCCCGAGTACCCCGTCGTACCGGGGGTAATCCTCGTCGAGACGATGGCACAGTGCGGAGGCGCCGGCATAAAGGCACTCGAAAAGATTGGCGACGCTTTGTTTTTTCTCGCCGCGGTGGAAAAGGCAAAGTTTCGTCGCCAGGTCCGCCCGAACGAGGAAGTACGCCTGGAAATCGACAATCTCCGGATCAGCGGTAAGATGATAAAGCAGGCCGGACGCGCCCTCGTTGGAGACGAGGTGGCCGCGGAGGCGGAATGGCTCTGCCTCGTCGGCGAAGCCCCGACGCAGGCGTAACGGAGCTTACCGTCGACTACCACTGCCTCGGGCTGGATCCCGGGAGCCCGGCTTTTATCGACGAGGTCTTTCGCCTTCGGCACCCCGGGGTCCTCGGTATCCGATGAGGTAACCGGAGACCCGGGGTTAAACCCGGCGAAATTACTTGAGGTTTTTGCGGTGCTGGAAGTATTCTAGAGCCGATGCAACAGTCACCTTCGGCGACCGTCCTCGCGCTGTCAACACGCCTTCCGGCGGTGGACGTCCACAACAGGTTGATGGTTATCCCGGACCGGGAGTTGGCCCTCGCGACGCTCTACATGGACGAATATCAGCGACGAACACTACTCGGTCATCTCGGACCGTCGAAACGGCGCCGGGTTGAAGAAGAGATAGCGTTTCAGGAACGATTGGAAATTCGCTACGACCACTATCGAAAAGCTCTCGAAGGGGTTCTCGGTGCCCTCTCGAACAGAGAGAGCACCCGCCTCGGTCCGAGTTACCTCCGGCCGAAGGGACGACGCTCGATCGCCTGACGGTCGGTTTGCTGGGGCCGGTTCCCGGGGCAAAACCGTGGGAAGCCACGGCGGAGCATCCCCGGCATCAACCTATCTGCCACCGGTGCGGATAAAGGCGTCTCGATAGCCCTTGGCCCGGACGAAGTAGAGAACGGTTCCCTGCTCATCCGCCTCGAGGGGACCGACGAATACCCGATACACACGGCGGTCGTCCACCGCAGTTTCGACAACCGCGGTCGGATAGTCCGATGCCAACCCGTCTACGGCGTTCTTGGCGCTCTGTGGGTTGGTGTAGGCTCCGACCTGGAGGTAGTAGGCTTCGTCCCTCAACGACTTGACAAGGGGGAGGTTGTCTACCGCCCAGGCGTCGCTCCGGGGCGTTTCTCTCGGGGCAACCGAAGGCACGACCTCCCGCCGGGGCTCCTCCGAGATTTCCGGTTCGGGTTCGGGTTCGGGTTCGGGCGCTTCCGTCGGCGGTCCCACCGGTGGCCGCTCTTCGGCGGGCACCAGGGAGAGAACCGCATCCTCCGGTGGGAGCGGCGCCTCTTCCGG
>CAZTRQ010000077.1:0-9860 GCA_964616245.1 uncultured Spirochaetaceae bacterium
GTACCGTGGTGCGGGTCCCTCCCCGCCGGCGGTAGGACACGAAGGCTTTCCCCGCGAGAAAGAGCGCCGCCTTGGGGATTGGCCGTAGCCGAAAACCGGCCCCTGCGAGTGCGTCTTGGAGAGCTTCTATTCGCTCAAAGCCAACCGAAACCTCGGCGTAGATAATGTCGTTCACCACGGTCTCGTGGGTCGTTCCCCAGGTAATCAACGCAGCGAGGGACCGCCTGTAGAAAGCGGGGTCCCGGGTAAAGATATCGAGGACAACGCTGCTGTCGACGAGGAGAGCCTTCACCTCCGGGTCAGAGCCAGGATGTCTTCGGTGGATAACCCCGCGTCGGCGCTTCCGGCGTACCGCTCAAGCCGTTCTGCCACGACCTCGGGCTGGCGGACCCGCTCCAACCGCGCGTGGTCTCCTTCGAGAGTAAACGCTACTTCGGACCCTGGGCGAATACCCAGGCTCTCGCGTATTTCCTGAGGAATGGTAACTTGGCCTTTTTCGGTAACGCGCACAGTAATACTCCTACGGTAATATTACTACGCAAACCACCACTCGTCCAGGTGCTGTGCTCAGGAGAGTATACGGCTCGATCAGAGCCCCAGCTCCCGCTTCAGGAAGCCGAGGCTCCGCTCGACGATACCCCGGATCTCGGGGACCGAGAGGGGCTCGTCGATCCGGTAGGGGGAGGCATCCGGGCGCCGCCGGAGGCGCAAGGGGAGCTCGAGCCCGAGCGCCGGGACCACCCGGTCCTCGGCGATCTGTCTCAGAATAGAGGCGTAGTCCAGGATTCCGGTTCCGAGCTCCGGGTAGCAGAAGTCCTGTCCATCCTTACCTACGTCCTTCAGGTGGAAATAGCCGGCGATCCGCCGGATCGGCTTCCAGTCTTCCTCCGGGCGGACCTTCTCGTAGAAGTGGGAGACGACGTTCCCAAAGTCGTAGTTGATGGAGACCCGGGGCAGATCCAACCGCTCGAAGAGGGCCGCCGCGGTCGCCCCGTCGTTGACGACGTTTTGCCGCCCATCACCCGGGTTCTCAAGCAACAGGTCAACCCCGGCGGATTCCGCCTCCTTCGCCAGTGTCTCGAGATTCTTAAGGAAGGTGGCTTCGTTCTCGATGATCGCGGCGTTGGTAACCACCCGGTCGGCGCCGATCGCCGCGGTAAAGCGAATGCGCCGACTGACCCTATCGAGGGCGTCCCCGGTCGACAGATCCGTGTGCGCAGAGACGGCGGTGCACCTTGTTCCAGCGGCGTCCATCATTCCCCGGACCGCCTTGGCGTTGGCGTCGCTAAAGAGCTCCTCGGAGAAGTTACTAACGTAGCCGTCGATGTAGGCAAGCTCCACCGACGGGACGGACAATTCCGCCAGCTCCTTTAGGGTCTTTTCCAGCGAGTATCCGTCAAAACACGCGGTACTCACCGCGATAGTCGGGTTCCAATGGGTCTCGGGCACGGTCGGCCTCCTCGGTCTGTCGCATCTTTATCATCGATTTTGCCCCCCCTCAGGTCAAGCCGGGAGTAAAGGAGCCGGCCCCCTACTCCGGGTACAACGGCATCCGAATAGCGCGGTAGATCCGGTATCCGCGGTAGCTGTCGGGGTCCGGGTCGGCGAAGTGGGCGCTCCAGACCTCTTCGGCCGGCTGATCGGCGGTCACTTCAACCAGTCGGGCGGATATCTTCATCCGCCGGACCTCCTTTTTCTGGTAGTCGAAGAGCTCGGTGGGGGCCCCGTCGAGGGTCCGGGTGATGCCCCCGAAGGTCACCAGGCGGTTGCCGTTGGACAGGTAGTCGGCGTCCCCGATAAAGGGCGTGTAGAGCTCGGAGCCGTATTCGGTCCCGAACTCCCAGAGCTGCCGGACCGTCATTCCCTCCGGGTCGATCTCGTATTCCACCGCCCGGGAGTAGTTCTCCTCGGCGGAAAGCGGGTTGTCGTAGGAGCGCTTGTTCCCGTTGTCGTAGATCAAGATGCGGTTCGGATCCTCCGGGTGGACCATCGGGGCGTGCTGCCCCCACTGCCACTCGAAGGGAGCCCCCGTGGATTCGAGGAGAAAGGGCGAGAAGGCCTCGGACCAGTGTTGATGGCTGCCGAGAATCCACTGCAGTTGCCCGGTAAACCGGTCGGTGGCGACTACCGCACTCTGGTCCCGGCCGGAGACGATAATCCAGCCTCGGCTCTCGTCGTAATCGAGGCCGTTTAGGTGGAGCCAATCGATCTCCTCCAGGTTGACCGGCTGCCGGGGACGATCCGGATCGAGAATAGTCCGGTAGTCTGCCTCCCGAACGACCGCGCCGGTGTCTCCGTCGATTTCGACAAGCCCGTCGTCGAAGGAGCCGGGGGCCTCGCTCAACGCCAGGAGATTCCCGTCGGGGAGTAGCATGGCGTCGTGGTGGAGCTTCCGGGGAACCTCCCACCGCCGTCCCGTCGGCTCGCCGAGCATGGTTATCTCGACGACGGCGTCGTCCTCTTGGATGATCAGGTTTCCCTCGGCGGTTCGCCGCAAGAGGTGGCCGACCTCGTCATCGTAGTACCACCGCACCTCGCCGTGTCGGTCGATCGCCGACGGCAGCGGCTTGTAGGTCCCCTGCGCGTCGTAGTGACCGAGGACCATAAAGGTCATTCCGTCGGCGATTCGGCCGGGGAGGAGTGCTTCGATACGGACGTCGGGATAGTACTCCGGAAGGGCCTCGGTGCGGATTGCCACCTCCCGCTCCTCGAGGAAGCCGTCTGTTCCCTCGAGGCGGAAACGGACACGGTTTACCCGGTCCGGGTAGAGGCCAAGGATGTCCACCTCGTGCCTCCGGGCGGGCTCGTCCCGGGTTACGACCAGGTCGTCGCCGTGGAGTCCGGGCACCGTAAAGCTAAGGCGGGTCGGCACCCGCGTTCTTACCACGGCGTCCGCGGCGAGGGGTACGGTGTCCGATACATCGACCCGTATTTTGACGGGTCGCGACAATCGCAGACCTACCAGGACCGCGACAACAATCAAGATGACGGCCAGGATTCGTCTCATGACTCTACCCTAAGTACGGAAGTGTAGCGGTCGAACACGGAGTCGGCGACGTCTTCCAAGGACCGGTAGAGCGCACGACGTGCTTCGGCACCCAGGCGGCGACCCAGGCCCGGGTCCTCGGCTATGCGCTCGATTGCCCCGGCGACCGACTCGACGCTGTTTTCGCAGACCAGGCCATCGACCCCGTCGCGGATCCGGGAGCTCGGTGGCGCACCCCGCAAAACGATGGCCGGTACCTCGAAGGCGGCGGCTTCGGTAATGACGATCCCGTCGGTGTCGTATTCCGACGGAAACACGAAGAGATCCGCTGCGGCGTAGAGGCTGCGCATGCGAGCCCGGCTCCGGACTCGCCCGGTAAACACAGCATCGTCTCCAAGGCCGCCGTCCCGCGCCAGCCGTTTGAACTCCGAGAGCTCGGGACCGTTGCCGACAAAGAGACCGGATACCGAAACGCGGCCGCCTCGCTTTAGCTCGGCGAGAGCGGAAATGATCAGGTGGACGTTCTTTTCCCGGCGTTGCTGTCCGACGTAGAGGGCGAGTGTACGATCCCCCGGAACACCCGCGAAGGCTCGCCCCGCCGAACGGAGGCTCCGCGCCTCTTCTTCTTCCGTCGGCGGAAGAAGGTCTGTCCCGTTGGCCTGCACTCTCAGTTCCTTGGTAAACCCGTAGGAGCGAAGCACCTCCCCGGCGGCCTCGTTGGGCACCCAGACCTCGTCCACCGATTGGAAAAACCGGACGACCCGCCGGAGGAGCAAATCCGCGACCCACTCTGCTCGGAACACTTTCCGGAAGTCGTCTCGATACTGGGAGTGAAACGTTGCCACAATCGGAATCCCCCGGGAACGGGCAAGCTTTAGGGCTATTCTTCCCGAAGAGAAGGGGCAGTGGGCGTGGACGATATCGAAGGGAACCTTGGCCAGGCGCCTACGGAGCGCCGGGTCTAACCACGGAAGCCCGAGACGGTAGGATCCGCTACCGGGAACAGGGAGTGAGGCATACTCGATGACCGGAAACGATTCTTCGTCCCGACCGGGCACCCGTGGGGTTACAACGACGGCGTCGCCGTGCTTCCGGTCTATCCAATGCGCATAGTTGCGAGCGACCACGGCCACGCCGTCCATCGTCGGAGGAAAAGAGTCGTTGAACTGCCCGACGGTCACGTGGTCCAGCCCACGAGCTGCCGGACCTCTCCGTCTCGGAGGACCGGTTTTATGGTCGTATGACGGGTTCGGACACCCTCCGGCAGGCTCAAGGTGACCGTGTAAGACACGGGACCCTTCTCCGCCAAACAGCGTCGGTAGTTCTCGACGACGGCGTCACCTGCTTCCTTTCCAAGAATGTCCTGAGGCGTCTTGCCCCGGAGCTCCTCGGCGGAGAGGCCTGTCAGCTTTTGGTGAAACCGATTGTTTCGGAGGTAGCGAAATTCCTTTGCGTCGGTCACTTCGACGAGGAACATGGCAATATCGGTGCCGTCGAAGATGGTCTCGTACTCCGTCAGGACGTCTTCGCGCTCGGTAACGTCCCGGGCGGCGGCGTAGATGCGCCCTGCACAGCGGCGGGCGTGCCACTCCAGCTTCCGGTAAGATCCGGCCTTGCACCGGTAGCGGTTCGCAAAGCTGGTAATCTCTTCTCCGGAAACCAGCCGACCCAAGACGCTTCGGGTGGCTTCGATATCATCGGGGTGCACGAAGTCGAAGAAGGCCTTCCCCTCCATCTCACACGCAGAGTAGCTTAAGGTCTTCTCCCAAGCATCGTTTACCTTAATCAAGGCACCCTGCGTGTCGGAGACGCAGAGAAGGTCCGGGTTGACCAAGAAGACGCGGTCAAGCTCTCGCCGCGCCTCAAATAACTCGAAGGCAACTTCGATAGCGTTCCGAAGGACGAAACGACCCGAATCCTTGAGGACGTATCCGTAACGGGTAATCTGCTGAACCCCCTCGACGAATTCCCGCTCGGTGTGGGAGGTAAGGAATACGATGGGAAGATGCCGGATGGAGAGGATCCGCCGCGCCGCTTCGTCCCCCGAGAGTCCCGATCCGAGGTCGATATCCATCAGCACCAGATCGATGTCGGGGTCGGCTTCGACGGCTTCTACCGCGGCTTCGCCGCTATGAGCCAACCTTACCCGATAGCCCCATTCTTCGATGGTTCCCTGTTCTGCTTGAGCAATGATGATCTGGTCTTCGACAAGAAGAATAGTCCGTTCTTTTTTTGGATGCACGCCGCGTCCTTAATGAGAATACCAAAAGCATATCACGGACGCGGTTTTTTGACTTCGCGCCGCCTACTTCTGGACGGCTACCCCGTTGAGAGCCGCCCAGGCGTCGGCCAGCTTCTCGGCGATCTGGAACTGAAGCCGTCGGAATCCGGCGAGTGCCGCATCGTACTGCTCCCGGACCCGGGCGACACCGGCGTCTCGAGCTTCTCGAGCTTCCCGGATGCGGGTACTCAGGGCGGCCTCGTAGGCGTGGCTAAGCTCCCCTACACGGTGGCCGACAGCGTCGTACTGCCCCCGGAGCTCCTTCAGAAGAGCCACCAGCGACTCGAGCCTACCGGCGGCCCGTTCCTCCGCCCGGCGGCTAAAGGCTTCCGCCAACTCTCCGACCAATACCTGAACAGGGACGATCTCCTCCACCCGAAAGGCGTTGGCCCCGGCGAATACGAAACCGTGGCGAAGGTTCCCCTTGCGGGCGTTATTTAGCGCGATGGAGATACAGTAGTTCGCGTCGTCGGCCTTACAGGTTGCAAGGCACTGCCAGGCGCACTTAAAGGGGGGCCGCCGGCCCTCTTCGCTGGCGACGATAAACTCGTTTCGAATGGCCCGGCCGGGCATCCCGACAGGGCTATGGATAAGGCCGATCTGATCCTCGGTAGCGTCGACGTAGGCCTGCTTGAAGGCGACGTCCGCGTCGCACTCTTCGGTGGCCACGAAGCGGGTACCCATCTGCACCGCCGAGGCTCCGAGCTCCAAAGCGGTATAGATGTCCTCTCCGGTGTAGATACCGCCCCCGGCTATCACCGGAATCTTTCGATCGAAGGCAGCTTCGAAGGGCTTTAGCGCTTCCACGATACCCGGAACAATCGCTTCGAGCTGATACGCCGGATCGTCGACCTGCTCCTCGGAAAAACCGATATGTCCACCGGCGAGGGGACCTTCGAAGACGACTGCGTCGGGGACGTCGTTGTAGATTTTCTGCCACATGCGGAAGATCATCTCGACCCCCCGCACCGAGCTTACGATCGGAACCGGCCGGACTCCGGCGGCCCGCATCCGGTCCACCGGAAGCCCCTTTATCGGGAGACCGGCACCCATAAACACCAGGTCGACCCTCTCCTCGATCGCAACCTCGAGAAGCTCGTGGAAGTCGTTTACGGCAACCATAATGTTAACACCGATAACTCCGTTGGTCTGCTCCCGGGCGGCCCGGATCTCCCGGCGGAAGGCCCGGAGATTGGCTGCCCGGCCGTCCTTGTAGTAATCCTTTTCCAAGAGCCCGATGCCGTTCGCCGCGACAACGCCGATGCCTCCGGCGTTGGCCACAGCGGAGGCAAGGCGATGGAGCGAAATCCCAACGCCCATGCCGCCCTGGACGATGGGTACCGAAGCCTCGAGGGAGCCGATCTTCAGCGGCGGCCACGAGAGCCTGGGCTTCGGGGGGTCGTTCGGGAGCTCCCGGAGCTCGGCGAAGGGAAGCGACTCGACCAAATCAGAAGTAATGGTTTCAAGAGAGGAAACAAGGCCCTCTAGGCGGGAAGTGCTCATTTTACGGCTCCAAATTCGGTCATAGACCGAATAACCTATTGTCGCACGAATGCCGAGTGCTTCATAGTAGGTGAGTGGACAAAAAAGGAATCGTCGTAACAGGAATCGGCGTCTACGCCGCCGTTGGAAATAACCGAAAAGCGTTTTGGGACGCCCTGACCGCAGGAGTCTCCGGGGCGGGACCGATTACCGGTTTCGACCCTTCGGGGTACAAGAGTAGGGTTGCTGCCGAGGTCAAGGATTTCGACCCCGAGGAGTATCTTTCCAAGAAGCGCATCCGTCGGATGTCGAGGTTTTCTCAACTCGCATCTTGTGCCGCACTTCAGGCGGTCTCCGACGCCGGACTGACCTTGGAATCCCTCGACCGCTCGCGAATCGGAACCGTCATCGGCACCGCAGCGGGAGATTACGAGAACTTAGAGGCGGAGCACCAGAAGCTCCTCGAAAGAGGCCCGGGGTTCGGGCATCCTCTGTCGGTTCCGATGATTATCCCGAACATGTCTTCGGCAAACGTCTCGATCGACCTGGGTATCTCGGGTCCCAACCTGGGAATTGTGACCGCCTGCTCCTCCGGGGCCCACGCCGTCGCGCTCTCCTCGCTGATTCTCCAGAGCGGCTCGGCCGACGTTATGCTCGCCGGAGGCGCCGAAGCCGCCATCAGTCCTTTAACGGTAAACGCCTACGGGTGCATGGGGGTTCTGACCTCCCGGAACGACGACCCGGCCCACGCTTCTCGTCCCTTCGACGCCGACCGGGACGGCTTCCTCATCGGGGAGGGCTCCGCGGTCCTGGTCCTCGAACGGGAGGAGGACGCGAAGCGTCGGGGAGCAGAAATACTCGCCTACCTTGCCGGGGCCGGGATGACCGCCGACGCCTACTCGATCGCGATCCCCGAACCCGACGGTAAGGCCGCCGCGGCGGCGATAACCCAGGCGATGTACCAGGCTGGGCTGAACCCCGACGACATCGGTTACATCAACGCCCACGGAACCTCGACCCTGGCGAACGACGCGACGGAAACCAAGGCCATCAAACGGGCCCTCGGAACCCACGCCTACGACGTGGCGATTAGCTCGAGCAAGTCGATGATCGGACACACCCTCGGCGCCGCCGGTGCGGTCGAGGCCGTCGCGACGGTTATGGCGGTCCATACCGGCGTCCTCCCGCCGACCATCAACTACGAGACCCCGGACCCGGATTGCGACCTCGACTACATCCCGAACGAGGCCCGGGAGAAACGTGTCCGGGGGGCGGTCTCCAACTCCTTCGGTTTCGGGGGACAGAACTGTGCCTTGCTGTTTACCGCTCCGAAGTAGAGCGCTCATCCGGCCTGCGGCCCTTTTCGCTTTTCTCCTGTTGCTTCCCCTGGGGACCGTGGCTGAAGACTCGGCCGACGAGAGAGCCGACGACCTGGCACAGTTTTCGGTCGCCGCCGTTCAGTTCGCAGTCTCCGAGGAGCTCTACACCGAGCCCGGTGCCTTTCGGCACGCGGTGGAAGAGCTTATCGCCGAAGCGGTCCGGGAACACGAGGCGGACCTGGTTGTTTTTCCAGAGTACATAAACGTCTTTCTCCTTGCCCGGGATCTGGTCGGACCCTTGGAGCGGGCGGACTCGATAGACGAGGCGCTCCGGGAATTGCGAGAGGTCCGCCCGAAGCTCTCCGGGCTCCCGGACCTTCTTAAGAGCACCGCAGCCGGAGTCGCTTCGGAAGCCCTTAGAATGTGGCAGGCCCTCGCGGTTGCCTACGATGTGGCGATTGTCCCCGGCACCTTCTTCGTTTCCCATGGGCAGGAGCTTCGAAACCGTCTCCTGGTTCTCGACGACGACGGACGGGTAATCTACCGGCAGGACAAGGTATTTCTGACCGAAGAAGAGGAGGAGCTCTTGGGGCTCTCCCCCGGGAGGGTCGCCGAGGCGCAGACCGTCGAGGTCGAGGGGGTCGAACTCGGCCTGACGATCTGTCGGGACTCCTACTTCGACGCCTGGGAGCCGATCCTCGGTAAGAGCGATATCTGGATAGACCTCCGGGCCAACGGGGAACCCTACTCCCGGCAGGTCCGGGCGCGCTTCGACACCGCCCTTCCCGAACGGGTGGAGGAGACCGACGCCCAAGGGGGCGTAAGCGCCACGCTAACCGGTACATTCTTGGACCTACTTTGGGAGGGCCCAGCCTTCGCCGTCGACGGAGAAGGTCGGAGAGTCGGTGAGTCCCCGGATCCCCGGGGTACTTCCCTGGTCGTCCTGACCTACAAGGTCGCCCCGTGACCCGCCGGGGCTGGAGCCGTATCGCGAGTCTTCTGCTCTTGGTCGCCGCCTCGATCCTCCTCTACCGGTGGTTCACCAGCTCTTACGGCGAGGTGAACTGGGCCGAGGTCTTCTCTTCCCGGGAGAGCCTTCGGGACTTCGTCGAGCAGTTCGACCCCTACGTTCCCCTCGCCTTCTTTGTCGTTCAAGTGGTTCAGGTGGTCGTTGCGCCGATTCCCGGAAACGTCACCGCCTTAGCCGGCGGCGCTCTCCTCGGCCTCTGGGGCGGTTTCTTGATAAGCACCGCGGGTCTCCTGGTGGGATCGCTTATCGCCTTCGGGCTCGCCCGGTTCTTCGGCCGGCCGGTGGTCGAGGCCTTAGTCGAGCCGCGCATTGTCAACAAGTACATAGACACCATGGCGAACCGCCACTTCGTCGTGCTCTTGGCGATTTTTCTCGTTCCCTTCTTTCCCGACGACGCCCTCTGCTTCGTCGCCGGCTTGTCGGCGCTCCCGGTCCCGGCGTTTCTCTTGCTGGTAGTCTTGAGCCGGCCTCCGGGAATGTTCGTCGCGAGCCTTGTCGGCTCCGGCGTGGCCGTCATTCCCTGGTGGGGATGGGGAATCATCATCGTTGGATCCGGCGCCCTGCTCCTTGTGGTCTACCGCTTCAAGGAAACCCTGGAGCGGAAACTCGGCCTTAAGGAACCGGAGTAGGCGTTGGAGCCTGCCGAAGGTACCTTTTAACGCATGAGTAGCTACTCCAAAGCATCGATATCCTTGGCCTTCGCGTTCCTGGCCGGCTTCCGCGCCCTTCTCCGGGCGCTCCAAAACGAATAGGCTCTGAGCA
>CAZTRQ010000077.1:9960-11748 GCA_964616245.1 uncultured Spirochaetaceae bacterium
CTGGCCGGCTTCCGCGCCCTTCTCCGGGCGCTCCAAAACGAATAGGCTCTGAGCATGTCAAATACTGTGTCGTCCGCCACGATTCCCCGGTGGTGGAAAGAGACGGCAATCTACCACATCTATCCCCGGAGCTTTCAGGACACCGACGGCGACGGGATCGGAGACCTCCCGGGGATTACCCGGCGCCTGGAGCATATCCGGGATCTCGGCGCCGGTGCCGTCTGGATGGGCCCGGTCTTTCGCTCTCCCCAGGTAGACAACGGCTACGACATCAGCGACTACCGGGATATCGACCCCCTCTTCGGCACCCTCGCCGACATGGAGGCCCTAATCGGCCGGGCCGAGGAGCTCGGACTTAAGGTGCTCCTTGACCTTGTGCTCAATCACACCAGCGATCGGCATCCGTGGTTTCAAAAAGCGCTCAAGGACCCCGACGGCCCCTACAGCGATTACTACTTCTTCCGGGACCCGGCCCCCGACGGGGGGCCGCCAAACAACTGGCGGAGCTTCTTTAGTATTCCCGCCTGGAGCTACGTCGAAGAGCGGCGGCAGTACTACCTGCATCTGTTTACACCGGAGCAGCCGGACCTCAACTGGGACAATCCGGCGGTCCGGAGGGAGATGGCCGGGATCGCGAACTTCTGGCTGGCCAAGGGCGTCGATGGTTTCCGGTTGGATGTGATCAACATGATTTCCAAGAAACCCGGGCTTCCGTCCCTGGTCGACGGCCGGCGCTCGGGGGTCTTTATCGATGGCCCAAAGACCCTGGAGTATCTCCAGGAGTTTCGCAGGAGCCTAAAGTCGGATAAGGTGCCGGTTCTTGTCGGCGAGACCCCGGGGGTAACCCCCAAGGCTGCCCAGGGCTACACCGACCCGGCGAACCAGGCCCTCGACATGGTGCTTCTCTTCGACCACCTCGAAGTCGACCACGGCCCCTCCGGCCGGTGGGAGCCTCGGGTGTGGAGCATCGCCGACCTTGCCGGCGTCGTGTCTCGGTGGCAGGACCGCCTGGCGGCCCCTTCCTGGCCGAGCATCTACCTCTCGAACCACGACCAGCCCCGGGTCGTCTCGCGGTACGGCAACGACGCCGGCTATCGTTTACAGAGCGCAACAGCCCTGGCGACGGTGTTCTATCTCCAACGGGGCACCCCGGTCGTCTATCAGGGTGAGGAGATCGGCATGAAGAACTTTCCCCTCGAAGGGCCGGCCCAGATCCTAGACATCGAAACCAAGAACGCCTATATCGACTTGGTCGAAGCCAAGGGTCTCTCGGAACAGGAGGCGATGGAGCGCGTCCGCCGGGAGGCCCGGGACAACAGCCGGACCCCGATGCAGTGGTCCGATGCAGAGAACGCCGGTTTCTCCGACGCGGAGCCCTGGTACCCTCCGAACCCGGACTACACCGAGTGGAACGTCGCCGCGCAGATAGAAGATTCGGAATCGGTCCTGGCCTTCTATCGAAGGCTTCTGTCTTTCCGACGGAAGACCCCGGCCTTGGTCTACGGCGACTACGAGCACCTCGCTCCGGCACCGGATTCCCAAAGTACCGTCTTCGCCTTCCTCCGGCGCCGCGCGCCTGCCGACCGTCTCCTTATCGCCGCCAACCTGTCGGATGCGGCTACGACCTGGCGTCTTCCGGAGGCGGAGGACATCCCGAGCCCCCCGGGGCTCCGGCGCCTCTTCGGCAATTACGCGTCACCGTCCGAGGTGGACGCGCTCCCCGACGGCGAGGTCCCGGTGGCGGAACTCGAAATGAGACCCTGGGAGGCCTTCGTATTGGCATAGCTC
>CAZTRQ010000078.1:0-5856 GCA_964616245.1 uncultured Spirochaetaceae bacterium
TGTTCGAACCGTTTATAGACCTGCTCGAAGCGCTTCTCGGCGAAGGCGAGTCCCTGCTTGATGGTCTCCGCCACGACCCGCACGTCTCCCTGAAGCACCGTAATCGCCCGTTGAACCTCGCCGTTCGTCACGGCGAAAGTCGGCCTATCCACGGTGTGATCTTCGATCAAACGGGCGTAACGCCGGAGCGCGTTTCGGTCCTTCACCTCGAAGGCCTGAGTAAGCTCTTCTTCGATACGCTCGGCAAGTTCAGCCATCTCCCCCAACCCTGTACCTCCTTAACTATAGCGATCCATCGTTTAGCTTTCCACCCTCTACAACGGGGGTAGCTTTCGTGGTGCTTCGCGAATGCGGAATCTTTTGATCGATGGACGGCGAAAAATCGGTTCAAACCTCAATCACCAGGCAAAAGAATCGTGTTGTATAGGTCGATGAGGTGCCTGTTGTCGACGGTTCTCTTATTCCTGTTGTCGAGTTGCGGGTCAGGCCCGGGGAGCGAGTCCGATCTTGAATCCTACCTTCGGGCTCGAACTCTCTATATACAGGGGAATCTCTCCGGCGCCCGACGCCTCCTCGAGGCGCCGGTTCGAGGAAGGGCGCGTCTACCGGCCGCGCGGTTGCTCTTGGGAAAGACACTCTACTTTCAGGGTGATACGGCCGCCGCCGCGGAGGAGCTCTCGCTCCTCGTCGACGAGAACCCGCACCACGTGGACGCGGCCAAGTGGCTCGCCCGGAGCTACCTGGAGCTGTCGGACCCGGAACGCGCTCGAAGAACGCTCGCCGCCGCGTTGGAGGTGAGTAGCGAGGACCCGGAGTTGCTGATTCTGATGGGACAGAGCGCCCGGGAGCTCGGAGACACCACTTTGGCTATAGAGTACTTTACGAAGGCGACTACTTTTGCTCCTCGCCTCGCCGCGGGACACATAGAGCTCGCGGAGATATACCGGTCCGCGGGTATCGCCGAGGAAGCAGCCCGCCACGCCCGGCGCGCCGAGTCTCTGCTGGGAGAAGTCCGGTGACGGGCCTCCGGAACCGCCGCCCCCGGCGCAGCGTGGGTACGGCCCTCGTCGCGGCAGCATTCTTGGTGGCGCTCGGGGGCTGCACCCTTCTCCCGCCTCCCAGGGCCCGGGAGGTCTTCGTGCAACCGGGGGCCGAAGAGGCGCTCTCGAAGGGGCTTCTGGTCCTGGAAGCAGTAACGGTCGACGCCGGCGTCGCATCACCCCGGGTGAGGGAGAACGCGCTCTACATCTACGAGCTTTTCATCGGAAGAACAAATGCCGACCGGGCGCCGGAGGCTTCGCCGGGTCCGCTTCGCGTTGTGGTTTCCGTCCGCGAGGCGCCCTTCGTCTCCGGCTTCGAGACAAAGAACGCCGTAAGCGTGGAGACGCGCGTCTTCGACGGCCCGCCGCCGGCCGCGGCCGCAGACGCAGGCCCCCGGCCTATCGTCATCGCCCTCTACAGCGAGGAAACAGAGAGCACCATCGCCTCCTATCGCTACCTCCACGAGATCATCGAAAAATCGCTCTCCGAGGTCTTCCGGTGATGGGCAAACGCCCCGGCCCCGCCTGGCTGCCGGCGCTCGTGGTGGCGGTGGCGCTTTCCTGGGGCCCCGGGCCGCAGGCCGCCGCGGAACCCCGGGAGCTCGGCGTGGAGGAAGCTGTCTCCCTGGCGTTGGAGAACAACCCGGAGTTACGCTTCGCCCGGTACGACCGGCAGATCGCCGCGGCGCAGTATCGACTCGGCGTCCGTTCCTTCCTCCCGAGCTTGTCTCTCAGCTACAGCCAGAACGCGTCGGTAAGCTACTTTAGTCCGGATAGCCGTATCCGGCGCCTCGGGGTCGGCGTCGAGCAACTGATCTACGACGGGGGGCGCCGTCGCTACGAGCGGGAGATGCAGCGTCTCTCCTTGGGCATCGCATCCACGGGCTACGACCGTTCCGTGGAGGATCTCATCTTGAACGTCGTCACCAACTATGCCGAGATGCTCCAACTACGGGAGCAGCGGGTCATTCTAAAGGAGATCTACGGAAACGCCCTGGAGCAACTGAAGATCGCCCGGGAAGAGGTGGCCCTCGGTGAGTCGACGGAAATTGAGCTCTTGGAAATTGCCCTTCAGGTAAAAGACTTGGAGATCGAGGCGGACCAGACGGCGCGGCGTGAGGAGCTCGTCGCCTTGCGTTTCGGGCGCCTAATTGGCTTGCCGGAGGAGATTCTGCCGGTGGCCCGGGGCCGCATCAACCCGGCCTATTCCGGCTTTTTGCAGGAGACGTCTGCCGAGTCCTATCTTGCCCGGGCGCGCCTGGAGAGTCTGGAGCTCGTCCGGAGGCGGGTCGAGCTGGACAACCGCAGAGAAGAGCTCGAAGGGGTCCGCCGCCGGTGGATCCCGGCGGTAAGCGCCACCGCGGAAGTGAGCGCCGCCGGGGAGTCCTTTCCCCTGACCGAGCCCGGCTTCAGCCTCGGGCTCTCCCTCTCCTTCGCCGCCCCGGTCCTCCCGGCGGAGACCGGCGTAACCGTCGGCCGCAGGGGAGAGCACGAGCGCTCGGCGGCACTCACCGCGTCGGGGCGGCCGGCGGAGGATATGGAGGAGATCTACTCCGAGGAGGTTGCGCTTCTCGCGGCGCAGCGGAGTCGCCAGGGGCTTCTGGATTTCGAGAGCGACATGTCCTTTACCGCCCGGGAGGGACTGCTCCAGGTCGACGCCGCCCTCAGCGCACTCGAGCTCTTAAGGGAGAAGGCGGCCCTCGAAGAGCGGCGGCGAACCGTCGAGCTCTTGCGGCTGGAGCTCGGGGAGATTACGCGGGTGGAGTTCGTCGAAGGCGAGATCGCCCGGGCCCGCCTGCAAATCGATCTCTTGGCATCGGCGGTCGGGCTCTTCCGGAGCGAAGTTGCCCTCCTTGGATCTCTCGGGCTCACGGGTGCCTCGGGAGACTACGACCGACTCATCTATCAGGAGACAGGCGGATGATCAGGAGTGCGACCGTCGTTGCGCTGACCCTTTCGGCGATCGGCCTGGCGGCCTGTGCCCCGGAGGCTGGTCCCGGTGCCCCGAGCCTGCCTCGGGTAGCCGTGGCGGAGGTAACCGCGGAGAGGGTGCCCCAGCGCCTTTCGGTCTTCGGCACGGTGACCCACCGAAGCAAGGCAGACGTCTACCCCCGAACCGAGGGACGCATCGTCGGGCTCTTTGCCGAGGAGGGAGACCGGGTTGGCCGGGAGGATCCCCTCGCTCAACTGGAAACCGTCCAACTGGACATCAGCCTCGATCAGGCCCGGGCGGCAGTCGAGAGTAAGCGCGCCCTCTTGCGTTTGGCGCGAGAAAAGCTGGCCGAAGGCCGCCGCTCGGTGGAGGCCCAACTCTTGGGAATAGAGAAGATGGAGCAGGAGGTTACCCAGAAGCGGCTCGAGGCCGAGCGTCTCGAGGAGACGCTGAAGAATCGGGAGCGGCTCTTCCAGGTTGGGGGCGTCCCCGAAGGAGAGCTTGAAGCTCTGAGGACCCAGTATCAGGGGGCGCAAACCAGCCTCCTTCAGGCTCAGAAGGATCTCGAGATCGCCCGAATCGGCTTCCGAGATCGGGATCTGCTGGAAGCCGGGCTCGGGGTGCCGACGAGCGAAGCCCGACGCGCTGAGCTTACGGTGGAGCTCAACGTGCAACGCCTGGCCGCAGAGGTTCAGGTGGCCGAGGCGGAGCTTACGGCCGCCCTGGCCGAGCTTTCCCGGGTAGAGGTGCTCCGGGAGGAAAGCCTCGTGCGCACGCCCATAGCCGGCGTGGTCGGCCGGCGCTACCTGGACCTCGGCGAAAAGGCGTCCCCGGAGACGCTTCTTTACACGGTCTTCGACACCGATTCGGTCTACGCCGAGGTGCACATTTCCGAGGAGGAGATAACCGCCGTAAGGTCCGGACAAGCCGCAGAGCTCTCTGTTGAACAGGGCAACAAGGAGCTGTCGCTGTCCGGTGAGGTCTACCTGATTACCCCCTTCGTCGATCCTCAGTCCCGGGCCACGAGGGTGAGGATTCTCCTCGACAACCGAACCGGCTCCCTCGTCCCCGGAGTATTCTTGCGGGGTAGCATCGAAGTGGGGCCGCCCCAAAGAGCGCTCACCCTTTCCCTCCCTGCGGTTGCTTTGGACGGCCCGGAGGGAAACGAGGTGCTGCTTGTCCGGGAGAACACTGTCTTTCGCCGCTCCGTCGAGACCGGGGAGATCTCCGGCGGTCGAATCGTGATAGTCGAGGGCCTCGAGGAAGGCGATCTGGTGGTAGCCGACGCCTCCCGGAGCCTTCCCGAGGGTACGACGGTGGAGGTGTTCGAATGAGGGCAACCCGGTTACGCCTCGCGGCGGTAATGGGCGCCGTCGCGGTAATCCTGGCGGCGTGCGAGGGCATCGTTTCGATTCCGGATACCTCCGGGATTTCCGTCTACCCCGGAGGCCGAAACCAGGTGCTCGGTCCCGGCGAGGCGGCGTCGGTCTCCTTCGATCGCGAGGTCAACCGGCAGAGCGTGGAGGATATCTTTCTCGTAGAAGAGGCCCCGGGGCGCCTCGCCGGGAGCTACCGCTGGGAGTCGCGACGCGTCGTGTTCGTACCGGACCAACCCTATGTGTCCGGCCGGCGGTACGTGGTCACCTTTTCGGGAAGCTTCGAAGACGCAGACGGTCTTTCCTACACCGTTCACCGCTCCACGCCCTTCTATTTCGAGAGTTTCGGAGAGGCCCTTCCGGCTGTCGTCTCCGTAACACCCCCCGGCGGTTCGACCCTAACGCCGACCGAGAGCGTCACCGTACGCTTTTCTACCGCGGTGGATCCGGCCACGCTCCTCCGGGGCATTTCCTTTACACCGTCGGTGGCTGTCGATCGGGAGGTGGCCCCCGGAGACCCGATGAACCCGGACCCCACGGGCCGGGAGGTAATCCTGCGCCCCCGGGATAGCTGGAAGAGCTTTACAGTGTACACCCTAACCGTCTCCGAAGAGGTGAAGGACCTCGCGGGTCGACCCCTCGCCGCGGAGTATGAGGCGACCTTCCTGGCCCAGGAGGATGCCACGGCCCCGGCTCTGTCGGCGGCGGAGGCCACGGCGAAGGATCCGGGAGCCTCTCCCCCCTTCTCGGGGCCCGGGAGCGACATTACCTCTGCCGGGTACGAGCTGCTGCCGGATGACGTGTTTCGGTTTACCTTCTCCGAAGCGATGGACCGGGAGGCCACCGAAAGGGCACTCTCCTTCTCCCCGTCGGTCCCGGGTAAGGCGTTTTGGCCCTCGGAGAGCGTTTTCGTCTACGTTCCCGACTCGCCGCTCGGCCCCGGGGTCGACTACACGCTGATTCTCGCCGCGGGGGCCACAGACCGCTCCGGAATCCCGCTCTCGAACCCCCTGTCGCTGCAGCTTGCGGCGACCCTGGAGTGGCTTTCGGTTACCCTCGAGCTCGTCGAAGACGGAGTAACGCTGACCGCGTCCCAGGAGGACTCGGCAACCCAGATTCGGCCGGGCCTCTCCCCGGATTTCGCCTACAACATCGCGCTCACCTTCTCCGCACCCTTCGAGACCGACGCGGACAAGCTCGGCCTTAGACAGGCGCTCCGGCTCTCCACACTCCTTTCCAACGACTATACCCCGCCGTATCTGGTGGGATACAGCTGGCCGACGAACCGGCAGATACGACTTACCTATCACAACGTGGTGCCTTCGACGGCAACCGCTACGAACTACCTGCTCTTCTCGCTCCCCGGCGGGGCGACCGGTATCGCCTCCTCGGCGGGCAACCAATTGAAAGAGAACCTCCGGGTCCTGCTTCGTCCGGAGGCCGATTGATGAGGCCCCGAACACGCCGCCGCGCGGGGGTTCACGCCGAAGTTCGCGCCGAGGTTCGC
>CAZTRQ010000078.1:5956-11604 GCA_964616245.1 uncultured Spirochaetaceae bacterium
GGCTGCGATCCTGTCGGCGACGGGGTGCGGTTTCGCCGAAGAGCTCTTGAACATGCAGCCGGTGGAAGTAGTCGACTACTACCCATCCGGCGACACGGTCGCGCCGGAGGCCATAGGCGAGGTCTGGGTCGAGTTCTCCGCGGAGATGGATCGGTCCCAGACGGAGAACGCCTTCTCTCTCTCGGAGAACGGAGCGGTTGTCGAGGGGCGATTCACCTGGTCTCGCGGCGGAAGGAGAGTCTCCTTCGCCCCCGGGACCCCCGTCCGGGCCTCCCGGAGTTACGCCCTCCGGGTCGTTACGCAGGCCGAGGATCTGTTCGGCAACAGCTTGGACCGGGAGTTGAACCGGGTGTTTTCCACGGGAACAGAAAGCGTGCCTCCGGAGGTACGCAGTTTCTCCCCTGCGGACGGCACGGTTCTCGTAGATCCTCTGACAGCGGTGGAGATCGAGTTCTCGGAGCCCCTCGATCGCGAGAGCTTCTACCGCGCCTTTTCGCTTACCCCCGAGATCGCCGGGGCCTTCGCCTGGTCCGACGGAGACGCCCGGGTGATCTTTACGCCCGTGGCCCCGTACGCGCCGGGGACGGACTACGAGGTACGCCTCGGGTCGGATGCCACCGACACCTCGGGGAACGCGCTCCTAGACTCGGTAGTCATCGGGTTCCGGTTCCCGGCGGAGGAGGGGCTGGAGGTCGTATCGGTGGCACGCGTTTCCGACGGTGCGACGCTCTCGGAGGAGTCCGTCACCTTCCTAAACCCGCTTGCCGTCGAGAAGGACGATCGGTTTCGCGTCACCTTCACCCGGAGCGTTCCGATCGACCGACGTGCCGGGATTATCGGTGTCACGCCCTCGGTGTCCGAAGAGCCGACCTGGGAGGGAGAGGGAAGCAGCGTCCTCCTTACGCCCGGCGAAGCGATGGTCTGGATGGAGGTGTACGAGCTCGAAGTCCTCGAGGAGCGCTACCGATTCCGAATTACGGGGGAGGGATCCCGGCCGCCGGAAGTCGAGGCTGCCTACTTCGCCCCGTCCATCTCCGGGGCTCCCTTCGCGCTCCTATCCCTCGGGGACAATGTCGATTTTGCGACCTCTAACGACGCCGCGGTGGACATCATCGTTTCGCACTCTTCTACGGCGACTCTTCTCCTCGCCTCGGCGATGGAGGCGGTGGATGTCGGCATCTCCGGGGGTGCTCCACTGCGTTTTACGACCCGGGATGTCGAGCTCCGGGACACCCACCCCCAAGGAGGCCCTCTTCCCGCCGGCCGGACCGCGGTTCGGGTTCTCCTGTCGGTGGACGCCGAGACCCCCGGGGGTGGCATCGTAACGCTCGGGGTGGGGAGTGAGTTGACGGACAGCAGGTCCAACAGCCTCCCGGAGGACTGGAGCCTGGAAGTAAACGGATTCTGATGAGGAAGCTCGTCGGCCTGGCTACGGCCCACCCGGTATCCGCGATCGCCCTCTGGGCCGTTGTTGTCGTCTTCGGAGTCGTGTCACTCACCCGGCTTCCGGTGGATCTCCTGCCGACCATCACCCTCCCCCGGGTGACGGTGGTGACCGAGTACGCCGGCCTCCCGGCGGAAGAGATGGAGCAGCTGGTGACGCTCCCCCTCGAGGACGCTCTGGCATCGGTCTCGGGAACGCGCCGAATCGAGTCGACAACCAAGGAGGGCATCTCCTCGATCGAGCTAACCTTCGACTGGGGTGCCGATCTTTCGGTGGCGTCCCTGGAGGTACGGGAGCAGATCGACCGGGTCTACCCGTCGCTGCCGGTGGGGGTTGGAAAGCCGATTGCCGCAACCAGGCAGATCGGCCGGGGCGCCCTCCTGCAGATCGTGGCGGTACCGCAGGAAAACCGAAGCGTTTCCTTCATAACCGGCAGCGTGTCTTCCCACGTTGCCGCCAGGCTCCGACAGATCCCCGGGGTCGGCCGGGTACAGCTCCAGGGGCGGCGTCGAAGAGAGGTTCAGGTAGAAGTGGACCTGGCCCGGCTCCGGGCAACCGGCTTGTCCCTAGGAGACATCACCCAGACGGTGGGAGAATCGGTCTACGAGCTTCCCGCCGGCAGCTACGAGGACGGCCCGATCGACCGGGTGATCAAGATTACCACCGGCGTTGAAACCTTGGAGGAGCTCCGCCGGGTGCCGCTGCCGGTTCCTCGGGGCGTACTGCGTCTGGGGGACGTGGCAGAGGTGCGCATGGGCGAGGCAGAGGCGACCTCGCTCTTTCTGTCCGACGCAGAGGAGGCCCTGGGCCTTGCCGTCTACCCGAGCCCGGGGTCCGGGGCCTTGGCGGTCTCCCGGGAGGTGCGGCGGGCACTCTGGATTTTGACAGCCGAGGTGGGGCGGGAAATGCAGCTGCGGGTGGTGGCCGACGAAGCCGAGGAGATACGCCTGGCCCTGGTGGGCCTCGCGATCGCAGCGGGTATCGGAGCTCTGGCGGCATTGGTTGTACTCCGAAGCGCCTTTGGCTCCCTCCTCCCTGCGGCGCTGGCGATTACGGCGCTACCGGTCTCCGCCGCAGGAACCTTCCTCGTTCTCTACCTGGCCGACCTGTCGATAAACGTGCTCTCTCTGTCCGGAATCGCGATCGGCATCGGCATGGTGGTGGACAACAACGTGGTCGTTCTGGAAAACCTCCGTCGCCGAGGCGCCGTCACGCCGGATGAGGTGGCCGAGGCGACCTCCGAGATGGGCACCTCGACCTTTGCGGGCACCGTGACGACCCTGCTCGTCTTTCTGCCTATCGTTTTTGTTCCCGGAGTCGTGGGGCTCTTGTTTCGTGACCTCGCGGTGTCGGTCTCTCTCCTCCTTGCGTTCTCACTCCCGGTTTCCCTGACCCTGACGCCTGCCTTGGTCGTGGTCGCCGAGGCCACCTACACCGAAGAAGCGACCGGTCCGACGGGCCTGGGTCTACTCCGCCGGTGTCTCGGGGCGGTGCTTCGGCGCCCGGCTTTGGCCGTCGGATTGTATTGCCTCTTCGTCGTGGTAGCCGCTTTGCTTCTCGTTTCGCTCCCCCGAGAGCTCGCCCCCGAGAGGGCGAGGGACCGATTCGCGGTGGAGCTTACCCTTCTGCCGGGGGCCTCCTACGAGACAGTACGAGAGGCTGCCCGGCGATTGGACGCAGAGGTTGGGAGGGTCCCCGGCATACGGGATCGATTCTTCTACGCAGGCTACGAAGAGGATGCGCCCTTAGAGCGCGGAGACCCCGGAAGCGAGCTCCGTTATCTCCGGGGGACCCTCGTTCTCGAGGAGCCGAGGGGCGATCCTCCGGCCATCGCCCCGGACGCAGGAGGGGTAAGTCTTTCCGGGCTTCGCCTGGCTCCACCGGTCGACGGCCTCTCGGCGGCTCTCGGTGCCGGCGAAGAGCGCCTCGTGGAAATCCGCTCGCCGACCCGCAGCGAGGCGGAGGCACAGGCCGAGCGCTTTGCCGTTACCTCGGACGGAGCGCGTCTAGAGGAGACGAACCGGCGCATGGCGCATCGATTGGTTCTCCAAGCGGAAGCCGGGGCGCTGGCGGGCGTAACGGCGCGGGGGGTGCTTTCGACCCTGTCCAACGCCGTCCGGGGAACCGTCGCCGCGCAGCTTCCCACCGAAGCGGACAAGGTGGATATCCGGGTTCGGTTACGGCAGGCGGATGTCGGCAGCATCCGCTCCCTCGAAGGGGTGGCGGTGGCCGGAAGCGGTGGCCAGGTGGAGCTCTCGAGCCTGGGCCGGTTCGAGGAGACGAGGGTTGCCGAGACCCTTCGGCGGGTAGATAGGCAGCCCGTGGCCCGGGTCCGGCTGCCCTCCCTCGACTCGGGGATTGTGCATAGGGTCCCGGAGGGTGGGAGAATCCTGGGAGTAAGCGCCTTGCGGGAAGCAGCCCGGGAAATCGGCCTGGTGTTCGGGCTGGCCTTGCTTCTGATGTACCTTTTGCTTGGCGCACAGTTCGAATCCTTCGTCGCTCCCCTCGGGATCCTCGCGATGATTCCCCTCGGCCTCGCCGGATCATTTTTGCTTCTCGTCGTGATGGGTATGACGATCAATGTTTCGAGCGTGCTGGGAATCCTGGTGCTATTCGGGACTTCGGTAAACGCGACCATCCTGCTTACCGACGCGTATCGCCGCCGGCCCGAAGCGATCGCCGCGATTACACTAGAGCGGGCGCCTGCGGTACTGATCACCTCGATTACCACGGTAGTCGCCCTCATCCCCCTGGTGTTCGTGCCCTTTCGGGGGGGCGAGCTGCAGGCGAACACCGCCGCGCCGGTGTTGGGCGGGCTGATAACCAGCACCTTCGCAACACTCATCGTCTATCCCGGCTTGTACTCGATCGGCCGTAAACACCGGGGCACCGGCTCTCCGGAGAGACGGTCGTGATCCGGCCGCTGCGACGGCTCTTCCTCTTTGCCGCCCTCATCCTCCTTTTGCTGCCCCCGGCGGCGCGGATACCGTTGGGGTTTCTCCCGGGTGAGGGAAGCCCGGTCGTCTCGGTAACCGTCGAGCTAAAGGGCTCCTTCGCCGAGACGGTCGAAGCGACCATCACCCTTCCCTTAGAGGAAGAGCTCTACGAGCTCCCGGGACTCAAGAGCATCAGCTCGGTAAGCCAAGCCGCAGAGAGCCGGGTGCTCCTCGTCTTCGACGAGCGGACAGCGCCGGAGGCTGCCTACCTCGCGGTACGGGATGCCGTCGACCGATCCTCGGTCCGCTTCCCGGGAAACGCCCAACGCCCCCGCATCGATCAGAGTGATCCGTCGGCGCGGCCCCTCTTCGTCGTCGCCATGCCACCGGCGGAAGAGGAGGAGCTCCGTCGGCGCTTCGAGCAGATCGAAGGTGTGGGAACCGTATCGGTCGGCGGCGGTGCCCGGAGAGAGCTTCTTCTCGCCCCGGATAGATCGAGGCTCGCGGCCGCGGGACGCTCCATCCCGGAATTGGTCGGCCGGCTACAGTCCGTCGGCGTCGTAGGGAGCTTTCACCGGAAAAACGAAGCACCCCTCTTCCTCGACACCAGACCGCGACGGGTTCAGGAGTTCGGTGGGCTCCTTCTTGCTCCCGGGGTACCCCTTTCCGGGCTTGCGCACCTTACCGTCTCGAGCGCCGAGGGAGAGAGCGTAAGCCGGATAAACGGCCGGGCCACCTCGGTGGTGACGGTTACGCCGGCCGGCGGCGCCAACGACGTTGCGCTCTGCCGCCGGTTGCGGCACCTAACCGCGTCCATTCCGGGAGCCGAGATCCTCTACGACTACGGGAGGAGGGTGGAAGACGCCCTTTCCGAGGCCGCGATAGCCCTGGGAATCGGGGCGGCAGCCGTCGCGCTGGCTACCCTCCTGTTTGTCCGGCGGCCCGGCTCCGCCGCCGCGGTGGCCGGCACCATCCCATTTTGCGCCCTGGTATCGGTTGCCATACTGTCTGTCCTCGGGATGGAGCTGGACGTCATGAGCCTTGCCGGCATCGCCGTGGGGGTGGGCCTGGTTGTCGACGCCGGCATTATCTACCTGGAGTTCTCGAGCCAAAAGGCTCGGTCTCCGGTCCTCTTAGGGGGCATAACGACGGTGGTGGTCTTCGTACCCCTCATCTTCGCCCCACCTTCCCTGTCTACCCGATTTGCGGGACTCGCGGTGGCGATCGTGGCCTCCGTCGGCGCCTCTATGCTCTACGTCTTCGGCCTA
>CAZTRQ010000079.1:0-8741 GCA_964616245.1 uncultured Spirochaetaceae bacterium
CGGGCCATCGGATGCCCCCGGTTTATCGCCTGCCCCCGCTCCGTCGCTCGCGCCCCCTCTCTCCGGTTCTCCCGAACTTTCGGAGGTTATGTTGGCGGTCGACGAGGTGGCGGCCCTCTCGCTTCCGGGAACCGGCTGGATCTACGTCGGGTCGATTCCGGCGGACGCTGACATCGACCTTATCGAGAGTCAGACCGGGGCAGGGGAGACCCTCTTCCGTTTTCGTCCCCGGCAAACCGGCGATCTGCTCTTGAGTTTCCAGCGTCAGGACATGGTTACCGGCGGCTTTGAAGAGGCGACACTCGCTCTGTCGGTGCTGCAAGAGGGTTTCTCGCCCCCCGAAAGCGTGGCGATGCCGGATCGGCGTGTCCCGCGGGGAACCCCTGGCGCCGACGAGACACCGGCCCGGCAGGGAACGCCACCGCCGACGAGAGTGTTAGAGATTACAACCGACGGCGACGGAGACTACCAAGAAGCGCGCAGGCTCTTGGCGGAAGGCCGTCGGGAGGATGCGCTCGAGTCGTTTCTACAGCACTACGACGGAACCGGCACCCCGGAGCTCCACCAGGAAATTGCCTCCCTCGCCGACGATACGGGGTACGACGAGATTGCACACCATTTCTGGGAGTTTAACCTTCGACTCCCGTCTGAGGCGGGCTCTGCGGCCCGGAGAGGTCTCGCCGAAGAGCAGGTTAGGAGTGCATCGGTTCGGGACCTCGAAGAGTTCTTCCGCCTCGCCCGAAACTACGACGACATGCCCTCCGCACGGCGGCTCTTCGAGTGGGCTCGGCTCTACGACGCCGACGGGCCCTCGCCGGACGTTAGCCGAGCCCTCCTTCTGTACCGTACCCTGACAGAATGGTACCCCGGGTCTCCGGAAACGCCGGAGGCGGAACGGCGTCTGCGTTTTCTCCGGCGGCACTTTCTCGAAATTCGATAGCTTGACACCGGGTATCCGGAAAGCTATAAGTACCAGTACCTTTTCTACTTATGTTGGATCGTCTTTCAGAAAAGCTCGGCGACCTGTCGCGGAGCATCTCCGGAAAAAAAAGCATCTCCGAAAAGAACGTCCAGGACGCCGTCGAGGAGATAAAACTGGCCCTCCTCGAGGCCGACGCCAACGTTAGAGTTGTTCGACGCTTTGTCAACGGCACCCTCCAGGACGCCCTTGGCGAAACCGTCATCAAGTCGGTTTCTCCGGGGCAGCAGTTCATCAAGCTCGTTCACGACCGTCTTGTTGGACTCCTCGGCGGCGACTACGAAGGGCTTGCTCTCAAGGGCCCAGATACCGTCAGCGTCGTGTTGATGATGGGCCTCCAAGGTTCGGGCAAGACCACAACTGCCGCGAAGCTGGCCCAACAGCTAAAGAAGAAGGGGAGAAAGCCGTACTTGGTCGCCGCAGACTTGGTTCGCCCAGCTGCAGTCGAACAGTTGCGGCTCCTGGCGGAGCAAGCCGGGGTTCCGGTCTACGCTGATCCCGGTGCGAAGAAGCCGGGGGACGTAGCCAAGCGAGCCCTCAAGGAGGCCGAAAAGCAGCAGTACGACACAATGATCGTCGATACCGCAGGGCGCCTTCAGCTCGACAAGGAGCTCATGTCGGAACTTTCGGCCCTCTCGAAGCAGCTAAGCCCCGTCGAAAAACTCTTCGTCGCCGATTCGATGACCGGCCAGAGTGCCGTCGACATCGCGTCGCAGTTCAACGAAGAAATTGGTGTAACCGGGGTCATCCTGACGAAGTTCGATTCGGATACCCGGGGCGGTGCGGCCTTGAGCATCAAGTCGATGGTCAAGGTCCCCATCAAATACGTCGGCGTCGGCGAGAAGCTCGAAGACATCGAGCCCTTCTACCCGGACCGTATTGCTTCTCGTATTCTCGGGATGGGCGACGTTCTCTCCCTGGTGGAGAGGGCCCAGGAGACCATCGACGAAAAGGAAGCGGAACGTCTTACTAAAAAGATGCAATCCGCAACCTTTACATTGGAGGACTACCTTGACCAGTTCCGCCAAGTGAGGAAAATGGGCAGTCTGGAACGGTTAGTCGAGATGATCCCCGGAATGAAAGGGCAGCTCGGAGACCAAGAGATAGATGAGACGGGGATGAAAAAAGAAGAGGCGATTATCCTCTCGATGACTCCCCAGGAACGGCGAAATCATCGCATAATTGGTCCACCCCGGAGAAAACGGATTGCCCGGGGAAGTGGAACATCGGTCCATGACGTCAATCAGCTTCTTAAGAAGTTTGAGAAACTTAGATCGATGATGAAGAAAATGACGAAGAACAAGAAACTCTATTCGAATGTTCTAGCTGGCACAGGAGGCGGCAGATGAGTACAAAAATCAGACTCAAACGATTCGGCAGCAAAAAGCGACCCTACTATCGCATCGTGGTAATGGACTCGAGAGCACCCCGGGACGGACGGGCCCTCGAAGAGGTCGGTCTCTACCATCCCATCGAAGTCGACGAACAGCAGATTACCATCAAGGAAGATCGGGTTCGTGACTGGTTGGAGAAAGGCGCTGAGCCCTCGGACACGGTGCGCAAGCTTCTCAACAAGAAAAACATCCACCTAGCCTAGGGATACTTCGTGGAAAAAGAACTTGTGACCTACGTTGCTCGGGCGCTGGTAGACGATCCAGACCAGGTCGACGTCAACATGATCGAAGGTGAGAAATCTACGATACTCGAGCTCCGCGTTTCCGCGGCCGATATCGGTAAGGTAATTGGGAAACACGGCAGAATCGCCAAGGCTATACGGACGATCCTCAGTGCCGCAGCGACGAAAACCGGAAAGCGGGTCGTCCTCGAGATCCTCGACTAGATCGAGCCAAAAGGCAATGCTCGCCGTAGGAAGGGTGGGGAAGTCCCATGGAGTCCGCGGCGAGTTTGTTTTGCGCAGCTTCTCGGGAGAGACGGACCATCTTCTCCGGCTAAAACAGGTTACGCTCAGGGATCCCGACGGCTTGGTGCGCCCCGGCGCGTTAGACGCTACCTACGAGATAGAGACCCTTCGGAAGGCTCACGACCGCGTACTGGTGAAGCTCCGGGGTTTTGACACCCCCGAGTCCGTCGCCCCCCTTCGGGGGATGGAGGCCTGGGTCGAACGAAAGCAGGCGGCGCCCCTCGGGACGGAGGAGTACTACGTGGCGGATCTCATAGGATGTCGCGTAGTGCTCTCCCCGCCCGACGGAGGTTCTCACGAAGCGGACATAGTCGCCGGCACGATTGCCGGCGTAATCGAGGGGCCCTCGGACGATTTTCTCGAAGTCGTTACCGAGGACAGCCGCCCGGTTCTCGTTCCCTTTCGGAAGGAGTACGTCGGCGCCGTGGATCTCAAGAGGCGCGTGATCGAGGTCGTCGACGGAGACATTCTCCGGTGAGGTTTACCATCTTGAGCCTCTTTACGGAGCTCCTCGAGGCCCACTTTCGCACGTCGATCCTGGGACGAGCGGTTCAAGCCGGCGTTGTCGAATACAAGCTGGTGGACATCCGCGATTTCGCCGAGGACAAGCACCGGACCTGCGACGACGCTCCCTACGGCGGCGGGGCGGGGATGGTTCTTCTTCCGGAGCCGACGGCGAAGGCCCTCGACTCGGTCGAAGCGGCGGGAAAGCACGTCGTCGTGCCGACGCCGGCGGGCAGGCTTTTTACCCAGAACCGGGCGCGTACACTATCAGAGTTGCCGGAGGTCGTTATCCTCTGCGGTCGCTACGAAGGTATTGACCAACGCATAGTGGACCACTATGTTGATGAGGAATTGAGTATAGGGGATTACGTCCTCTCCTCCGGAGAGCTTGCGGCGATGGTAATCGTCGACGCGGTTTTCCGTCTCTTGGAAGGCTCCATCGCCCCGGAGTCTCTGGAGGAGGAGAGCTTTTCCGACGGCTTGTTGGAATACCCTCACTATACTCGCCCTCAAAACTTTCGAGGGGTTCTGGTTCCCGACGTTCTGCTGTCGGGAAACCACGAAGCAATTCGCCGCTGGCGGCACCAGGAGCGGAGCATCCGAACCCGGGCCCGGCGGAGAGACATTAAAGGGAAAGAAGACAATGGACTTGATTAAGGCAGTCGAGACGGAGCAGATCGTTCCGGATAAGGAAAACTTCGCCATCGGCGATACCGTCAAAGTGCACTTCAACATCGTGGAAGGGCGGACCGAGCGAATCCAGGTCTACGAAGGACTGGTTATCGCGAAGAAGAACAGCGGCCTTCGTCGCACCTTTACCGTACGCAAGATCTCCTACGGCGTCGGTGTCGAGCGTGTGTTTCCCCTTCATTCTCCTCGAATTCAAAAAATCGAGGTGTCTCGTCGGGGCCGGATCCGCCGGGCCAAGCTCTACTACATTCGGGGGCGTGTGGGTAAGGCCGCAAAGGTACCCGAGCGAATCCAGCGAAAGCAGAAGCGCGTCGCCGCCGCAGAATAGCTTTGATTCGGCCGGTCGACTTCTCGGTTCTTCGACTCGGCCGCTCCCATCAGCTCAAACTTCCTCCCTTAGGACAGCGGGTTCAGGCGCAGGTACTCCACCTTCTCCCCGGTAACCGAGTGGCGCTTCGCCTCGGCTCCCAGCAAATCGTCGCCAAAGCGACGGTGCGCCTTACTCCCGGGCAGCTGTTGACGGCGACGGTCGGAAAGTCCGGGGCAACCACCGTCTTGCGAATCGATCCACCCACTATCCAGCAGACCTTTTTTAGCCAAGCCGGAGTCCCCCAGGACGCAGGAACCGAAGCGCTCTTTCGGGCGATGGTCCGAGCCGGGGTTCCCCTCGACCCGAGCTTCTTGCGTCGTCTCCGGTCGTCCCTCGGCTCGGAGCACCGCCCCTCGGATCAAACGGCGCGTCTTCTCGTCGAAGCGCACCGAAAGGGGCTCGCCTTACCCTACCGGGCTGTCGAAGGCTTCGGAGACCTCTCGCAGGAAACCGGTGGCGAATCCGACGGCCGAGGTGCCTTCGAAGAGCGTCGAAAACAGCAACAGAGCGACGCCGGCAACCGGGGCTCGGAACGCTCTGCAACGCCGAAAACGGTGTCCGGGGCCGCGAGACAACTGTTTAACCATATCGGCACAAGAGGGGACACAGGAGGCGACCACTGGATAGTCGTTCCCCTGGTTTTTGACGACCGAACTCATTGGAAAGGAAGCGCGAGGATCCGATTCGACGCGACGGGTCGATGGCGGGAAGCGGCGATTCGTTTCGACACCGGAGACAATTCGCACTGGGCCCTTGTTTCGTCGGCGGGCCGCTCGGTAACCCTTTTCCCCCGCGGGAATGCATTAAGGGGACAGGAGGACCGGCTCCGGGCTGCCCTCGAGAACCTCGGGTTCGGCGCTTTGTCTTTTGCCGGCCTGCCTGCGGACTTCGACGGCTTTTCAACGAAGTATAGCCCGGATATAATTCGGCCCGTCGACGAAGAGGCGTAATACCTGTGGTTTGGTGTCTATGGAAAAGGCGGTAGCACTTGAATATCGGGACGACCTTCCGGCGCCGATTATTGTCGCCAAGGGAAGGGGCGTCCTCGCCGAGCGGATACTCCGGATAGCTGAGGAAAACGGTGTTACAATTCTGGAAAAGGGAAGTCTGGCTGATCGGCTCTATGCGTTCGACCCCGGGAACGTCATTCCCGAAGACCTGTACGCAGTGGTTGCCGAAGTGTACGCTTTTCTCATTTCGATTGATGAGGCTCAAAAATGACACGCATTAAGACCGGGGATCTGCAGCCGGGACAACGTTTTGACCAACCGGTCTACATCGACGACACCAACGTACTCGTTCCGGAGAACGTCGCAATCCGGGAGAAAGACCTGCAGCGCCTCGAGAAATGGAACATCACCGAGGTTACCACCGAGGGTCGCGTCGTCGCGACCGACGGAGATGGCCCCCAGGACCCCTTTCTCCGTCAGGCTCTCAACACGCCCGAGACAAAGGAAGTCATCAAAACGTACAACGACCTTCGGGGGCGCCTCGGAGCGATCCACGAGGAAGTGCGCTCTCAAGACCCGGTGGACACGACGGAGATAGACGGAGTTATCGACAAGGTGCTCCAACTCCTCGACCATCATAAGCCGCAGGTTATCGAGTTTATCCTCTACGGGTTTCAAGGGCAGGCAGGAAAGGTCGAGAACGCCTTGAATTGCGCTTTCCTTTCGGTTCTGGTGGGTCAGCACTTGAACCTTCCCAAGCACAAGCTCCTCCACCTTGCGACGGGGGCTCTCCTCCACGATATCGGAATGCACCGGCTCCCGCCTCAGATACTCAAGAAAGAGGGCAAGTTAACCCCGGAAGAATCGCAGCTTGTTCGAACCCATCCGATCCACTCGTACAAGATTATTACCCGGGAAATGAAGTACCCCGAGGAGGTCGGCCTCGCCGCCCTTCAGCACCAGGAGCGGTGGGACGGGGAGGGCTATCCGAAACGAATCGCCGGACAGAACATTATTCTACCGGCCCGGGTAATCGCCGTCGTCGACTCCTTCGAGGCAATGGTCTCCAACCGACCCTACCGGAGCTCCATGATCGGCTACGCCGCGATGAGGGCCCTCTTAAGCGATAACGCCCGGCGCTTCGACCCCGACGTGTTGAAGGTCTTTATCCGTACCATGGGCATCTACCCCATCGGAAGCATCGTACTTCTCAACAGCGGAGCCATCGGTCGGGTCCTCGAGAACAATCCCGAAGCACCGCTCAAACCGAGGGTAAAGATAATGATCAACGAAAACGGACGGGAATACAGGAACGACGAAGGCGACGTCATCGAGCTCGCACGGGACAAACGTCTGTTTATCGCCAAGGCCGTCGACCCGAAGGATATCGGCGACAATCAGACGCCGGGCTGATGGCCGGCGCTCTGGGGAGCCTCGGAGAAGAACGCGCCTGTCGCTATCTCGCGTCAAAAGGCTATCAAATCCGCGAAAAGAACTTCAAATGTCGGCGCGGGGAAGTCGATATTGTAGCTGAGAGGGGCGACACGATCGCCTTCGTCGAGGTCAAGACCTGGCGCGAGCTTCCTGCGTCGGCCCTTGAGCATTCCATATCGGCGAAGAAGCAGATCCGAATCCTCGCAGCTGCGCAGCTTTATCTGCTTCGCCGTCGCGAGCGGGAACCCCTCCATATTCGGTTTGACGTAATCTTTCTTCGGGATCCGGAGGGAGAGGACGTGGAGCACTGGGAAGGGGCGTTCGAACCAGAAAGATGGCACGGGTAGCACGACCGACAGACCGCAAAAGACTCCAGCAGCTAAAGGTCAAAATTCGGGACAAGCGATACATCGACGACGCGATTACGCGCATTGCTCACAAACTTGCCGAAGAGCTTCTCCACAGACGAATCGATACGCCGAACTAACCTTAGCTCTCCGCCAAATGCTTCAACAGTCGATACCCTTCCTCCCTCAGGCTTCGTACGTCGATTTCCTCGATCAGGTCGAATAGCGAGTAAAACAAGTCCGGGTCCTCGATTCCCTCACCGAGGGAATCCGCCCGGTAGATGGTCTCGAAGAGCGCAGAGACGAACCGATAGTCCGGTCCGGTTGCTATCTCTCGCCGGATAGAAAGGATAAGGAGATCCCGAAGCTCCTGATCGAGGGGAACCTGAAGATTCCCCAAAACCGTCACGGCTTCGGCCCGCACCGAAGAATCGCGTTCGTAGCGTAGAATATCGCGAAGAAGAAGCTCCGAGCGTCGTCCGCCGATCACACCGAGAACCCGGGTACCCCGGGCCCGAATCGACGCGTCCGGCGTAGTGCCTTCCGGGCGTATGCTCCGGCGATAGGCACCGTGGACGAGCATGCCGATTACCTCCTGGGCATAGGGAGTGGAGGCGTCCCAGGCACCGCCTCCAACCAGGCGCTCGATTTCCTGGATGGCGAAAATCTGATCCTCGCGCCGTGTGGAGCCCGCCATAGCGACCATAACGAGTCGGTCGGATTGTTCTTCTGAGGTTAGCTCGCGCTCGGGAGAGAGCTCTACCCAATCCGGAATGTCAGTCTCAGAATCGCTTTGAGACCCCGAAGAAGCGGAAGGGAGGCTCCGGACCCAGTCTGGGACCGCCGCCGAGGCATCTCCATCCTGCGACGCGAGGCGATGCCCAGAGGAAAGAACCAGTAATAGCACGACGCACGCCATGCTCCGAAATGCCACGGGACGAGTGTAGGGCGGAAACGGGCCAAACGACAAGACACCGATCGATAAGGGCGGTGACGGAAAGGCTCCGTCAGTTGACCCACGAAAGGTTGACAGCTACACTGCGGCGTCGTGTTAAAAGCGCTTTTTCCCGGTTCCTTCGATCCACCTACCAACGGACACCTGAACATCGTCGAGCGCTGTGTTCGCATCTTTGACGAGATCGTCGTGGTGGTCGCTTCCAATCCGCAGAAGGCGTACACCTTCTCCGCGGAGGACCGTTTTGCCATGGTCTCCGAGATGATGGAAGCCTACGACAACGTCCGGGTCCGCCATTGGAACCGGCTGATCGTCGAATGCGCCGAAGAGGAAGGGGCCAAGGTGATGGTCCGGGGCGTCCGGGCCCTCGACGACTTTAGCTACGAGTTCGAGCTCTCGATGATAAACCGAGGTCTCAACTCCCGGGTCGAGACCCTCCTTATTCCGACCGACCCTCAGTATTTCGTTCTGCGCTCGACCGCGATCAAGGAGCTCGCCCGCCTCGACGGCGATATATCCACCATGGTTCCCCCAAACGTGGCACGACGCCTCCGGGAACGGTTCAAACGCTAAGGTTCAAACGCTAAGGTT
>CAZTRQ010000079.1:8841-11585 GCA_964616245.1 uncultured Spirochaetaceae bacterium
CGTGGCACGACGCCTCCGGGAACGGTTCAAACGCTAAGGTTCAAACGCTAAGGTTCAAACGCTAAGGTTGACATAGCCTAAGGGTTACGGTAGATTTGGCTCCATTATCCCAAAAGCGAGGGGCATAATCCCATGGCGGTTCCAAAGAAGAAGCATTCTAAGGCGCGAACGCGTCGGCGACGAAGTATAAATTCTAAGTTGTCCTTACCGACCCTCATCACCTCTCCTGAATCCGGAGAGATGGTTCGACGTCACCACGTCGACATGAAGTCCGGATTCTATCGAGGTAAGAAAATATTCGACCCGGAAGAACTGGGTTAGTCTGACAGGAGGATACGATGGCTGATGAGCTTTTTGAGAAGATGAAGAAGCTTATTGCTGATAAGCTCGAAGTGGAAGAAAGCAAGATCACCCTGGACTCGTCGTTTCGACAAGATCTTGGGGCTGACAGTCTTGACACCTACGAGCTTGTTTACGCAATTGAAGAGGAAATGGGTGTTTCCATTCCCGACGAAAAGGCCAACGAGTTCGAAACCGTCCGAGACGCTTTGGAATTCCTGAAGTCGCAACAAAAGTAGCGCACGATTGAAGCCCGGCTTAGCCGGGCTTTCTTACACTTATCTCCAAGGGGTTCGCGTTTGAAATTGTCGCGAAACGCTGGGGAGGTTAGACCACCGAAGGTCGATAGCGAACGTCGTAAGGAGTTGCAGCTTTTCGAAAAGCAGGCGGGGATCCGTTTCCGCAAGCTTGAGCTTCTCAACCACGCTTTTTGTCATCGTTCATTTGCAAACGAATCCGATGGCACCGTGGCGAACAACGAAAAGCTGGAATTTCTTGGCGACTCGGTCCTAGGTCTCGTCATCGCCGAGTACCTGTACCTAACGCTACCCGACAGCGTGGAGGGAGACCTCGCCAAAATAAAATCCTTCGTCGTCTCAGAAGACAGCTTGGCGGTGATATCGCGTAATCTTCGGGTCGATAACTTCATCCTGATCGGAAAGGGCGAGGAGTTCTCCGGCGGACGTTCGAAGAAGGCGATTCTCGCCGACGCGATGGAAGCTATCATCGGGGCCTATTTCCTCGACTCCGGAATCGGAAGCGCCAAGAAGTTTATCCTTCGCTACCTTGTGCCGGAAATCGATAAGGTTCTCCAGAACAAGCATAAAAAAGACTACAAGACCCTGCTCCAGGAATTCGTTCAGAAGAAGTACAAGACCTATCCGAAGTACGTACTCGTCAAGCGGACCGGTCCGGATCACCGCAAGACCTTCTGGATCGACGTTCGGGTAAAGGACCGCAATTACGGTCCCGGCCAGGGGCGGAACAAGAAAGAAGCCGAGCAGGAGGCTGCTCGCGTTGCTTTTCAAGCCCTCGGTGGCGAGCCCCCGGAGCCCGAGGAAAAGACCGAGCAACCGTAGCGGTACCTCAGTCGCCGGGAGCTCGGATTCTCTCTTGGTAAAAGCGGCGGGCGATTGTCTCGAGGCGCCCGGGAACGTTCTGTCCTGGATCGTCGAGTACCGTTTCCAGTAGCTCCCGAAGCACGAGGCCCATTTCGGGTCCCCGGGGAATACCAAGGGCGGCGAGGTCGTCTCCGCCGATTGCAAGGTCGCCCACCGACAGCGCGGAATCCTCCCTGATCACCTTTTCGATTCGGTCCGACAAGGAGGAAAGCCCGGGTGTCGCGCCGATCGGCACTCCCTTCCCCAGGGCGTCTGCCCTCCGGAGGGAGAACCACGCGTCGAGGTTTTCTCGGCCAAGGGTCCGGACGAAGCGTCTAACCGCTCCATCACTCCAAGAATTGTCGTATCGAATCATGTGGTGCCGGATTAGATGGCAGACAGCGGCCACAACCGCGTTGGGATAGCGTAGGCGTTTCAGGATGCCTTCGGTTTCTTCTGCGGAAACTACCTCGTGCCGGTGGAAAGAGAGAGAATTCGGCGCTTCACCCTCCTGTGTCCGATACTTCCCAATGTCGTGGAAGAGAGCCGCGAGCCGGACTACCAGACTGTCCTTCGGGGCGCCGGCAGCGGTCCGAATCGAATGGTCCAACACGTTCTCGTCTATCCCTCTCCCTTGCGGTGTAAGACGCGTCCTGTACAGCTCCGGGAGAATCTCCTCCATCAGACCCGAATCCCTTAGAAGCGCGAGGCCCCAGGACGGATCCTCCGCCGAAAGAATCTTGGTAAGCTCGTCACGAATCCGCTCCGGTGAGACTGCGGCGATTCGCTTCCGTTCCGACCGAAGGGCGGTGTAGGTAGCCTCGTCAATCGAGAACCCCAAACGGCCGGCGAAGCGAACACAGCGCAACAGACGCAGCCCATCCTCCGAGAAGCGCTGCGTCGCCTCTCCGATCGCCCTGATGACCCCAGCTTCGAGGTCCTCTCGTCCACCGTGAGGATCGACGAACCGCTTGCCCAGGAGGTCGTAGGCCATCCCGTTTACGGTAAAGTCCCGTCTCGAGAGGTCCTCTTCGATCGTCCCGACGTATTCCACCCGATCCGGACGGCGGCCGTCGCTGTAGCTGCTTTCGCTACGGAAGGTGGTAACCTCGAAGCTTACCCCTCGAAAGAGAACGGTAACCGTACCGTGTTTTATACCCGTCGGGATCGTACGACGAAACAGCCTCATGACCGAAGTCGGCGGCGCGTCGGTGGCGATGTCGTAATCTTCCGGTTCTTCTCCCATTGCCATGTTTCGCAGAGCGCCACCGACGACGTAGCAGGCATAGCCGGCGTCGGCGAATA
>CAZTRQ010000080.1:0-11575 GCA_964616245.1 uncultured Spirochaetaceae bacterium
AGTCTCGCCGAAAGACGGTTTTCCCGGCAACCACGGTTTCGAGCACCGTGATCTCCTTGAGGGCATGCTGGGGCGCGGTCAACGGGTCTTTCGAGAGAACGACGAAATCGGCGTACTTCCCCGGGGCGAGGGTGCCCTTTTTCTTTTCCTGCCCCTCTGCGTAGGCGCTTTCTATGGTGTAGCAGCGGAGTGCCTCTTCCGGGGTGATGGCCTCGGGGCCGGAACGGTTTACGGCGAGGTGGATACCGTAGAGGGGTTCGACGGTGTCTTCCCCCGGGACGTCGGAGCCGAAGGAGAGACGGACGCCGGCGTCGAGGAGGGATCTGTACGGATAGGCGAGGGCGAAGCGCTCATCTCCGAGAAGGGCCCGGTCCTTCTCGGGGTTCCACATGGCGTGGGGCTGTGCAGCGATGAGTACTCCGAGCCTCCGAAGACGCGGCATGTCGGCTTTTCGGACAAGCTGGGCGTGCTCGAGGCGAAGCCGGAGGGAGGTTACGTCGGGATGGATTTGGGCAACATCTTCCACTGCGTCGAGGAGGGTGGAAACCGCGCGATCGCCGATAGCGTGGAACGCAGTTTGGCGTCTCTTCCGCGCCGCCTCGAGCACCAGTCGATGGTAGTAGGCCCGAGTACCGGTGGGGCTACCCGTGTTATCCGGCTCGCCCTCGTAGGGATAGTGGAGCCAGGCGGTTTTTGTCGAAAAGGTGCCGTCCAAAAAATACTTCCAGGGTCCAATTCGAACGAAATGCCCCCCGGACCCCGGAGAACCCATCATTCGGGCCAATCGGGGTGCTGGGCCGTAGGGCCAGCATGTAAAGCGGCAGCTTAGGGCGCCGGTGCTTCGGAGGGCGGCGAGATGAAGGAGGGTCGTCGGAAACCAGGTGTTGTCTTGAACGCTGGTAATGCCCGTCCTGGCGTAGGACCTTAGAGCCCTGACGAGGAAACGACGGTTTTTCCGTGGATCGATGTGGAGGGAAACAAAGCGACGTTGGTGGAGGGGGAGGATCGCCGCATCCCGGAGGACCCCGGTCGGTTCTCCCCGGGAATCGCGAAGAATCACCCCACCCGGTGGATCCGGGGTTCGCCGGGTTATCGACAGCGCTTTGAGTACGCGACTGTTTACCCAGGCACCGTGGCCGGAGAACTGGAGAAGAATGACGGGGTTTTCGGGAAAGGCCTCGTCAAGGAGCTCCTTGCGGGGGTCGGGGACCGTATCGTAGTCCCAACCCTGAGCAAGAATGGTTCTTCCCCGCTGGATGGACTGGTAGCGCTTCAAAAGAAGGGCGACGATGGCCTCGGCGTCGAGACCGCCGAGGCGGACCCGGGAAAGCATGTCGCCGTAGGCCACCGTATGGATGTGGTTGTCGTTAAAACCCGGAACAACGACCGCCCCCTGGAGGTTTCGTACTTCGGGAGAGCCACCGAGGGACGGATCGTCGCTCTTGAGCCTTCGCCACTGCTCTTCTGTCCCGGTTCGGACAATCGAGCCCCGGTTGGTCTCTAAAAAGTAGACCTCCGGAAGCCGAGTATCGAGCGTAACGAAGCGAGCGTTTATCCAGTAAGAGCGAGCCACTGTCTTGTCTTGTCCCTTTTCTCGTCCTATCATACACGTCAAAGGCAAAATGGCTAAGAGTATAGGAATTGCCTTCGGCGGCGGGGGAGCTCGGGGACTCGCCCATGTCGGAGTAATGAAGGCCCTCGAACCACACCCCGACCTCAGGCCCGTTCTCTTCGCGGGAAGCTCCGCCGGCTCTATAGCGGGAGCCCTCTTCGCTGCGGGGCTCTCTCTGGCGGAGATCGAGCGCGCCACTGCGGAATTGGAGTGGTTCCGAGACGTCATTCGACTCTCGGACACCGTGCGCCACGTCTTCGAGGGGTTTCAGGGTGGTCTCGTATCCAACGAGAAACTCGGGGAGACGCTTAACCACCTTTTGGGCCACCGAAGTTTCGATCAGCTGCCCTTCGACCTCGCGATAGTCGCGAGCGACCTCGAGAGTCGCGCTCGGGTAATCTTTACATCGAAGCGAGTTGCGGCACGGTTGAACCAGAAGCCCTTAAGGGAGTTTCTCCCACCGCCGGATTACGCCAAACCAGGGGTACAAACCGTAGTCGTCTCCGACGTAGTCGACATCGGGTTGGCGGTTCGGGCGAGTTGCGCCGTCCCGGGTGTCTTCGTCCCGGTTCCCATCGCCGGAATGCACCTCGTGGACGGCGGTATCTTCGACCAGGTTCCCGTCGACGTGGTAAAGGGGATGGGAGCGGATCTGACTATCGGCGTAAGCCTTGGACTCGGTTACCATTCCCAAAAGCAGGGCAACGCGATCCAGGTCCTCGGGGCGACCATCAGTTACCTCGGGCTCCACCAGATTCGGCGGAGCCTCGACCTCGCAGACCTTGGGTTTCAGGTTTCCGGCATAGACAGTAGAAGCCCGGTGCGCGAGGGGCAGCGGGACCTCATTGCAATCGGCGAGAAGGATATGCAGGAACGAATACCCCTCCTCCGGAAACGGGCGAAGGGGATCTGGGGTAATTTCTACTGAAGATCGCTCATCTCGATCGCCCACGTGTAGCTGGTCTCGCCGCTGTTCAGCTCGACCCGAAAGGAGTAGTCATCGGTGTCTTCGTCGACGGCCAGAACGTCGTAGGACACCACTTCTTTCGAGACCGGAACCAGAAGAGAGAGCGCGTTGCCGGGCTCTAAGATGGTTTGCGCGTCCAGCATGTCGACACCCCACATCTCGGAATCACTCGGGGAAACGAAAACGAAATACATCTCGTAGGGGGTATCGTTTCGAAGATTGACTTCGGCAAAATTGGACCGAACCGTGGCGTTCGGGTCGTACTGGTCGAGGCTAATTTCGATTAGACCCGGTTTGCCGTCGCAAATTTCATAATCCCAGATATAATAGGTGTCGCCGTCCTCGTCGATCGCCATAAAATCGAAGGTGTTGCAGGCCTCCGGGTAGTGGAGGAAGAATTCGACTTCCTGCCCGGCGAGGAGGGTTCGGGTGCTTCCGAGCAGGTCGGCGCCCCACTCTTCGCTGTCCCCCGGTGAAAAGAAGAGATACAGGATATCGAAACCGGAATCGTTGTAGAAAGAGATCGAGTTTAGCTCCTCTGGGTTCATCGCAGCCAAGGGAGCCGAGATAAGAAGTGTCGCCGAGAGTATCAATAATATGCGTTTCATAGCTATCCTCCGATTCACCAAACGCTCGGTTAGGTGTCCAACTATAGCCCATTATAACGGGATAACGAGGGCAGTTGTCGAGAATCTGAGGATTCAACCCGGACTCCGTCGTCCCCTCGCCCCGGTTGCGCGGTATATTCGATCTGCGTGAAAACGATTTTTCGGCTTTTGTTCCTTTTCCCCGCTGTGGCGGCCACCCTTGGTGTCTCGCTTTTTCTGCTTGTGGCAGACGCCCCCTATCTGGTGGTGCAGGGCTCCTACGCCTTGCGAGACCTGTTTGGAGCGAGAAGATTCGACCGAGTGCCGGCTCTCTCGGAGGAGGAGAAGCTCCTCCTCCGGCGGACGCAGGAGATCCGGGCCTTCGGCATTCGGGAGCTCGGCCTCGCAGACACCCGGAATTTCACCCGGTACCGTCGAATCGAGCGAGAGGCGCTGGTTTGGGTGGTCTCGGGAGTAAGAGAGACGGTTTGGGAGCGCCACCTCTGGCGGTACCCCTTCGTCGGTGCCTTACCCTACCGGGGTTACTACCGCCCCGACGACGCTCGCAGGGAGGCGGAGGCGCTAAAGTCCGAGGGCTACGACGCCTTGGTTCGGCCGGTTACGGCCTATTCCTTCCTCGGAGTCGTTCCCGATCCTCTCTACTCTTTCGCGGCGGACCGTTCTTACGCCTCTTTGGCCGACCTTATCCTCCACGAAATGGCCCACGCGAGGCTCTTTGTGGCCGGGGCCGGGGCCTTCAACGAGAACTTTGCGACCTTTGTCGGCCAGGAGGGATCGAGACGGTACATTGCCCGGGAGTACGGCGTCGATTCGACGGAGTACCGAGAGATGGTCACGCGGCGGGAGGATCGAGAAGTCTTTCGGCGTCTCATGATCGAGCTTCACCGGCGGTTGGTAGCTCTCTTCGAAGCGCAGGGGTCGGCGGACCTGATGTCGGGGAAGGAGGAGGTCTACCGAGAGTTTCAGGTGGAGGTCCGGGAAAACTACGACGCGTACTTCGCGACCGAGGGGTATCGTTGGCTTGAAGAATCGGAGCTGAATAACGCGGTGGTGGACCTGTTTATCACCTACTCCGGAGATATCGATCTATTCTACCGCCTCCTCGAAGCGAGGGACGGTTCCCTCGCTGCGGTTATCGAAGAGCTCGAGAGCCGGCGGCGCCAGATCGGGCGTAGGGGTATCGAGGAGGTTCGTCGCTTAGCGGAAGTTTCGGCTTTCGACGATGGTGGGAGCGACGGATAGTGTCGGCGAAAAGCAGGAATCGACGATAAGGTGGAGCAGTCCCTCTCCCCGTTGGACTCGACCGGTTACCCCTAAGAACGAAGAGCTAAGAATGAGGTTACGGTACTCCTCGAAGATGTGCCGCCGAACTACCAGATTTACAAAGCCGCTCTCGTCCTCCAGGGTGATAAATAGCGTCCCCCCGGCTGTATCCGGGCGTTGTCTGCAGATTACCAGTCCGGCGTAGCGCGCCCGACTACCTTCTCTTGCCGACTGCAGGGCCTGGGCATCCGGAAAACCCTGGTCGGACAGCTCTTCTCGGTGAGGTTCCAGCGGGTGCCCCGCGGTGCTGTGGGCCCCCCAGGTGTAGTCCCAGCGAATCTCTTCGGCTCGGTTCAATAAGGCGAGCTCCACAGGATCGTTAGCCGGTTCTAAGCCGTCTCCCGGCAGTTGTCCCCGCAGGCCACCGGAGACACCCCAGAGAGCTTCCCGACGCTCTCTTCCGAAGCTTCCGAGGGCGCCGCCTTGGGCCAAGGCGGCGCGGGTATCTTCGGGAAGCTTGGTCTCCTTGACGAAGCCTTCGAGGGAGGCGGTCTGCGGGGCATGGTCTCTCTGTTCCCGCCAGAGGCGTATCCGCTCCCAATCTGCCTTTCCGAGGCCCTTGACGAACCGGAGCCCCATCCGAAGGGCGTGCCGAGGAGCGTGGACACCAGCGTTTCTGGGCCGTGGAATCCGTATGGCCTCCGGTACCTCCGTCAGCGGTACCAGCCGGCACTCCCAGTCGCTGGCGAGGACGTCCATCGGTAGCACCGTAATCCCGTGTCGTTTAGCGTCTTCCACGATGGTCGCCGGGGCGTAGAACCCCATCGGCCAAGCGTTGAGAAGGGCGCAGACAAAGACCTCGGGAAAGTGATACCGCATCCAAGCGGTGCAGTAGGCGATCAAGGCAAAGCTGGCGGCGTGGCTTTCGGGAAACCCGTACTCCCCGAATCCTTTTATCTGGTCGAAGACCCGGTGGGCGAAGGCGTGCGGAATTCCCTTTGCGACCATCCGGGAGACGAGCTTCTCTCCGTGGTGTTCCATGCTGCCGCTCTTTCGCCAGGCCGCCATATCGCGACGGAGCTGATCCGCCTCGCCGGGAGTGTAATCTGCGGCGACAATTGCCAGCTTCATCACCTGCTCCTGAAAGAGGGGGACTCCGAGTGTTTTCTTGAGGACCGGCTTTAGCTTGGGGTGGGGGTAGGTGACCGGCTCTTCTCCGTTACGACGGCGGAGATAGGGATGCACCATGCCGCCGGTAATCGGCCCAGGGCGGACGATGCTGACCTCAATAACCAAGTCGTAGAAAGTCCGCGGGCGCAGCCGGGGGAGCATCGCCATCTGCGCCCGGCTCTCTACCTGAAAGACCCCGACTGTGTCACCCCGACTGAGCATCTCGAAAACGCCGGGGTCCTTCGAGGGGATGGTAGCCATCGATAAGTCGACTGCAAAGTGCTTCTTGAGAAGGCGGAAGGAGTAATCGAGATGGGTGAGGGCCCCGAGACCGAGCAGGTCGACTTTAAAGAGGCCCATGGCTTCGATGTCGTACTTATCCCATTGGATAACGGTGCGTCCCGGCATGGTGGCGTTCTCTACCGGTACGATGCGATGAACCGCCTCGCTCCCGAGGAGAAAGCCTCCGGGATGGATCGAAAGATGTCGAGGAAAGCCGAGAATCTCTCGGCAGAGTCGACGGAAGAGGGAGACAACCGAGGCCCCCGGCTCTGCCGCCCGAGCGTCTTCCGGCTCTTCGATAACCGTCGTAAAGGCTTCGTCGAGGCTGGTATCCCGATGGGAGAGTAGCTTTGCCATACGGTCGAGGGTAGTTTCCGGAAATCCGAGAATCTTTCCAACGTCTCGCACGGCGGACCGGGGCCGGTATCGGACGACATTCGCAACCATGGCGGCGCGGTCTCGTCCGTACTTCCTGTACACGTGGGAGATAACCTCCTCCCGACGCCGGTGTTCGATGTCGAGGTCGATGTCCGGTGGCTCGGCACGCTCCTTTGACAAGAAGCGCTCGAAGAGTAGGTTCATCCGAACGGGGTCGATCGCTGTAATGCCGAGGCAGTAACAAACGGCGGAGTTGGCGGCAGAACCTCTCCCCTGGCACAGAATACCCTCGCCTCGGCAGTATTCCACCAGCTCCCACATAGTCAAAAAGTAGCCGCAATAGTCTAGATCTTCGATGATTGCGAGCTCACGCTCGAGCTGGGCAACCACGGCTTCCGGCACCCTTTCGCCGTAGCGTTTTTTTGCTCCGAGAAAGGTTAGCTCCCCTAGTCGTCGACCGGTCGTGTATCCGGAAGGGAGCTCTTCCGAAGGGTAGCGGTAGGAGAGCTCGTCCAAGGAGAAGGTACACGCTTCGGCGATCTCCCGGGTTCGCCGGAGAAGCTCCTCTCCGTCGGGATAGCGACTGCGCATCTCCTCGAAATCCGGCATCGCGTAGCTGTCGTTAGGACGGAGCGCCGTCCCGGTCTCGGTTAGGCGTATTCCGCGCCGAATACAGGTGAGAGTGTCCTGGAGCATCTGCCGCTCGGGGGTATGGTAGAGGACCTCCGGGAGCGCAACCGGCGGGATGCCGAGGCGACGGCCTATCCGGAGGGCCTCTATGGTGTAGTGCTTCTCCTCTATGGTGTAGTGCCGGGAGATGCCGAGATAGAGGCGATCCGAAAAACGATCGCGCATCTTCGAGCAGAAGGTCTCCGACGGCTGGTGTGGGAGGATGACGGCGATGAGATCTTTTTGGTGGTCAAGAACCTCCTGCACGGTGACCGAGCTTTCCCCCTTAGGACTCCGCATGCGACCCCGGCTTATGAGGGTCGAGAGGTTCTTATAGCCGAGGGCAGTTTTGGCCAGGAGTAAGAGAGATGGAGCGTCCTCGAGGGTGACCTCGGCGCCGACTACCAGTTTTATTCCCTGCTCCTTCGCGGCAAGATGGGCCCGGACCACGCCGTAGAACCCGTCGAGGTCGCTTATGGCGACCGCAGGAAGGCCGAAACGGCGGGCTGTCTCGACCAACTCCTCTGGGCTGCTCGCCCCAATCAAAAAGGAGTGGTTGCTCTTGCACCAAAGGGGAACGTAGGAGCCCGTCACTGAATGGCTCCCTGGAGCATCCACCTCCGGCTCTTTTCGTCGTAATAGAGCCACAGAGGTGTGCCTCGGTCATCGTCGATATAGTAATAGGTGCGATTGTAACTCTCGGACCACCAGCCACCGGTGTACCGGAAGGGTCCTCCCCGGAGGGTGCCTCGAGGCTCCTCCTTGAGCAAGAGGGGAGAGGAAAGGATACGCCGAACCGCCGTGGGTCCTCCGGGAGGTAGTGTGCTCTTCCCCGACCTTCGAGAGAGGGAGCCAAAGCGTGAGGAATCGTCGATCCAGGCGTACTGCTCTTCCGGGAGGAACCCCCTCTGTGTCCGGGCCACGGCGATGCTTCGGTTGCCGAACTCCGCCTGGATAAGGGTAAAGGCGGTGGCGGCCTTGCTCCAGTCGTGGCTGCGGTCTTCGGTGCCGAAGAGAGTGCCCTGAACGGCGGCGGTCTCGAGAGTGTCGCAGGATAGGCGTATTCCCTCCACCCGGCAGGAAAAGGTGAGCCCCCCGAGGCGAAGGCGAAGAAGCCGGCGGAGAAGAGCCTGCCGAATCGTCGCCGTTGCCGGGGCGATCTCTTGGAGCTCGGAAGTGCCGTCTTCGAAGTAGAGACCCAGCCGCAGTTTTTTGACCGCAAGCCGTGCCTCGGTTACCTCCACCACCAGCCGCTCCAAGAGCTCGTCGATGTGGACCATTAAGTCGTCGAGGCCCGAGAGGGCGGAGGTAAGGTTTTTGCTATACGAAAAGTCTTCGGCTTCCTCCATGCCCTGAAAGGGCAACTCGAGGTCTCCGGAGGCAAAGCGATAGACCGTGGCGGCTTCGGTCCCCAGTCGCCGGGCTACCTCGCTTCCCGGGAGCTCCAAAAAATCCCGGACGGTATAGATGCCCAGATCCCCAAGACGTCTACGGGCCTTTGGGGGAAGCGGGAGCAGATCCAGGGATGCTCTCACAGCAGTTTCTCGTTCCTCCAGGGGGCTTTGGAGAAGGGTCGGCGCCTTGCTACTGCTTGCGACCAGGTAGCTCCCGAAGCGGGAAAACCCGACGGCGACGCGCCCCGAAAGACCTTCCTCTTCCAGGGCATCCCCGATCGCGTCCATCCAGGTAGAAAAGGAGTCGAACAACGGGAGGAGACCCTGGGCATCTATCCAGAGGGTACCGAGGTCGAAGTCACAGGGCTCGATCTCCGGGGCCATCCGACGAAGACGCGTAGCAATCTTATCTCGATACTCTTGCTGAAAGACTTCGGTAACGACATCTGCCTGGAGACGAGGCTCGAGGGTAAGCGCCGTAGCGTATCGCATACCTCGACGGACTCCCCGCTCCCTCGCTTTGCTGTTTACAGAGAGAATGTGGCCATTCGGACTGTCCACAGAGATAACTGCGACCGCTTCTCGACGCCATATAGGGTGCTGTTTGAGAAGGAGCTGAAGCGGAAACTCCGGGAGGTTAATGCAGGCCAGTCGGGGCATGGTAGGTGAGTCTCCGTCGCCAGTGTGGCGCCGCACTCCGGTCTCTCTCGGCGGTAAGCGCTACAGCGAGACGCCCGTCGGAAGCAGGCTCGAGACGCGTATTAATTCGGAGAGAGGTCAAGCTTCCAAAGATGCTCTGCGGCGCATCCTGAAGGTCCGAGAGGGCAACGACTCCGCAGCGAACCTTCCCCGCGAGGCGCATAAGGCGGCCGGAGATACCGTCTTGAACCCCCGGATGCTTCGACATATCCAGGATTACCAGACCAAATGCCTCGCTCCGGAGAAGATACTCCAGGGCCTTTGTTGCCCCCCCGGGCGTATCGATCCAGAAAAAATAGAGGAGAGAGAGATCGACCCCGTTATTCTCGAGATCGGGTGGGAAAACGGTGTGGAGAGTCGTCGAGATCCAACCGCAGAGCTCGCCCTCTTGCTGCGCTTCCGCCAGCAGAGAGGAGGCGACGGAAAGACGGCCGGATCCGGAAATTTCTGCCAGCCGACCGGTAACCCGCCGGTAGCCGAAGGGGGGAAGCGCGGATGGAGACGAGAGGTTTCTTGCCGTAAGGAGCATCACCTAAAGAATACTATACAGACGTGTAGCTGTAAAGAGTCGCTATGCTTCTTAGGATGGTGATGTGTCAGTGAGACCCCCACACAGGCCTCCCCCCGATCGCCATCAACTACTCTTTTTCCGGACAGCCGGATGATTACGTCGAGCGATCGCCGTTTCTGGCAGCTTTTGGTCGCCTCCATCATCGTCCTCTTTCTTATGGTCGTCGGAACTGCCGGCTATATGATCCTCGAGGGCTGGTCCTTCGTGGACTCCTTCTACATGACGGTTCTAACGGTGAGCACCACCGGATTTCGGGAAGTGCATCCGCTCTCGGTTCAGGGGCAGCTCTTTACCGTCTTCCTTATCATCTTTGGGTTACTCTCAATTGCCTACGTTGCCGGCCGGGTAGCCCAATTCCTTCTCGAGTACTATCTCTTTAGGAGACGCTCCATGGATGCAAAGCTCAAGCGACTTAGCCACCACCATATCGTCTGCGGTTTCGGCAGAATGGGACGCCACATCTGCTCCGTCTTGTCGGAATCGAAACACGACTTCGTCGTTGTCGAGCGAAGCGACGCCGGCCTTGATGAGCTTCGGGACCTCGGCTATCTCCATATTGTCGGTGACGCGACTTCCGACGACGTATTGCTCCACGCCGGGGTGGAACAAGCCCAGGGTTTGATCGCCGTCGTTTCTTCGGACCCGGAGAACGTCTTTACCTGTCTGACGGCGAAGTCTTTGAATCCCGACATAAAGATCGTAGCCCGGGCCCTCGACGACGGTACCGAAGCGAAGCTTCGGAAGGCGGGGGCCGACCGCGTTATCAAGCCCTACGAGCTGGTGGGGCGTCGTATGGCCCAGCTGGTCTTGCGTCCGTCGATCGTCGAGTTTATCGAATCGATCGGCCAGACCTCGGGTCAAGATATCAGTATGGAAGAGATCGAGGTCCAGCCGGGATCGCGCCTCGCGGGGCTGACCCTCGCCGAATCCCCCCTCCGGAGTGAGCTCAACATTATCGTAATCGCCGTCCGGAAAGCCGAGGGGGCCTTCCTTTACAATCCACCTTCGCCGACCGTTATCGAGGCCGGCGACAGATTGATGGCCGTCGGCGGAATGCGGGCGCTCCAAGGGCTAACCACCCTCTGCTCGGACGGGAAACGATAGTCCGATGGGCGATCTCGGCATTCGTAATGCTCGGCTCTCGGCTGCGACGTCGTCGCCGAAGGGCCTGAGTCCGTGAGGTTCGCCGTCCTTTCGGACCTTCACCTCGACAGCTATCCGGACCCGGAAGAGCTTCTCAACGCCGTCATCGTGTCGGCGACCCAAGGCGGAGCCGTGGGCTTTCTTCTAGCCGGCGACGTATCCGGAGACTACCGGTTAACCCTCGAGACCCTCGAACGGTTGGATCGGGCCTTCGAAAAAGGCTGTTTCTTCGTCCCCGGGAACCACGACGTGTGGAACCAGAACTATCGGCGGCTTTCGTCCTGGGATATCTACCACCGTCTGTTGTCCTACCCGAAAAACCTGGCCCGGGGTCCCTTCGAGTTGGAAAGCGGGTGGAACTTAGTCGGGGACATGGGGTGGTACGACTATAGCTTCGGCTCGACACACTTTACCCGGAAGGAGTTCGACCGCATGGAGCACCGGGGGCGGGTCTGGCAGGATAGAACCTTCGCCCTCTGGGGGATGTCGACCGTCGACGTTCACCGGCACTTCTTGACCAAGTTGCGAAGACAGCTCCTTTGGGGGGCGCGGAAGCGCCGAACAGTCATGGTAACCCACGTTATCCCGGTTAGGGAGTTTACGGTGCCCTTTCGTCCCCGTCTTTGGAACTACTTGAACGCCTTTATGGGCGGAGAATCCTACGGCGAGTTGGCACGCCTCTCGGGCGTCGATATTGCAGTCAGCGGGCACGTTCACTTTCGGCGGCAGGTGGTTCGAGGCGGTACCCGATTTATCTGCAACTGTCTCGGATACCGTTATCAGTGGAGGAGCGGTCGGAACCCCTACGTCGAGGTTCCT
>CAZTRQ010000081.1:0-11571 GCA_964616245.1 uncultured Spirochaetaceae bacterium
TTGATACCACCGAATTGACGCCCGAAAGCCGGGGTGAGTATACTATTTGCTCAGTTAGTTGCAGGCAGCCACCGGGCGGGCAGTTTACCGGGCGTTGACAAACGAGTGCGATTCTCGCATCCTTTCTTTCTGCAAAACGGTGGATGTAGTTCAAAGGTAGAGCACCAGATTGTGGATCTGGATGTTGCGGGTTCAAGTCCCGTCATCCACCCGCCGGATTTTGCGCCCGTAGCTCAGCTTGGATAGAGCGTCGGACTTCGAATCCGCAGGTCGCAGGTTCGAATCCTGCCGGGCGTACATAACGGGCCGTTAGCTCAGCTGGTAGAGCAGCAGACTCTTAATCTGCGGGTCAGAGGTTCGATCCCTCTACGGCTCAATCCCACGTGACCGTCGGAAAAACGTAATTGACGACGTTTTTATAAGATGGTATACCGTGCGAGAGTGGTGAAATTGGTAGACACGCCAGATTTAGGATCTGGTGCCTTCGGGTTTAAGGGTTCGAGTCCCTTCTCTCGCACCTATCAGGGCGACCGTAAGGCACCGCCGGTACTGTCGCCGAGCACCGAATTGCGGGAGTAGCTCAGTGGTAGAGCTCCACCTTGCCAAGGTGGATGTCGCGGGTTCGAATCCCGTCTCCCGCTCTAATCCAAAACAGGACTGGTCCCACCCATGATTTCGGATACGAAAGTAGAAGCGCTCCCCAACGCGGAGCGGAAGCTAACGGTAACCGTAGACAAGAAGACTCTCAAAGAAGAGTACGACACCCTTTTGAACAAGTACGCGAAAACGGCTCTGATCAAGGGTTTCCGAAAAGGAAAGGTTCCCCCGGATGTCCTCGAGCGCAAGTTCGGCGAGAGTATCCGCGCCGAGGTGGAACAGCAGGTCCTCGAAGAGGGGCTCAAGGAAGCCTTCGACTCGATCGAGGAAAAGCCGATACCCTACGCCCGGCCGGTCCTCGACGGGGAACCGGAGTTCGCCCTGGAATCGGACTACACCTTTAGCGTGCGGTACGACGTCTTTCCCGAGGTAACCCTCGGGGAGTACAAGGGGCTCGAAGTCGAGGTGCCGAAGGTCTCGATTGCCAAGGAAGACGAAGAACGGGAGCTTAAAGCCATCCAGGAGCAGAACGCCCTGGTGGTAGACAAGAGTGAGGGCTCCGTCGCCAAAGACGACATCGCGACGGTGGACTACTGGGAAGTCGACGAAGAGGGGAACGAGGTCCCGGAGACCCGCCGGGAAGACTACGTCTTTACCGTCGGAAGCGGCTACAACTACTACAAGTTTGACGACGACATCGTGGGAATGGGAATCGGCGAAGAAAAGGTGCTCGAGAAGGAGTACGGCGACGACGTCGAGATCGAAGAGCTCAAGGGGCAGAAGAAGCGGGTGGCGGTTCGGGTCAAGTCTCTCAAAGAGCGGGACATTCCCGCGATAGACGACGACCTTGCCCAGGACGTCAGCGACAAGTTTGAGACCCTGGACGACCTAAAGAAGGACATCCGAGAGCGTCTGCAGAAGAGTCTAGACGCCCGCCTCAAAGAGATGAAGTCCCAAACACTCCTGGACCAAATTGTCGAGAGCTCCACCCTGGAGGTTCCCAAGTCGATGGTCGACGCAGAGCTCTCCTCGATGTGGCGCCAGTTCGTCCAACGTTTTCAAGCCCCGGAAGAGCAAGTCCTCCAGCTCCTCCAGGCCCAGGGCCGGACCCAGGAACAGCTAATCGAGGAGTGGCGCCCGGAGGCCGAAAAGCGCGTCCGGTCGCAGTTAGTCCTCGGCAAGCTGATCGAGACCGAAGAGATCGAGGCCTCCGACGAGGACATCAACGCCCGTCTGGAGACCCAGGCCGAGGGCACCTCGATGGGGGTCGATCAGATTCGTGACTACTACGAGAAGAACAACCTGATGGACTACCTCCGACAGCAGGTCGCCGAAGAGAAAGTGTTCGACAAGCTCCTCGAAGAGAGCAAGGTCAAACAGGGCAAGAAGGCCAAACTCCTGGACGTCATGGGTGGAAACGGTTAAATTTGGCCGATGAGTTCCACAACGACTAAGCCTCCCCAGATGAATACGCTCGTCCCCATGGTCGTCGAGCAGACCGGCGTCGGGGAGCGGGCATACGACATTTTCTCCCGGCTCCTGAAAGACCGGATCGTTTTTCTGGATGGGCCTGTCAACGACGTAACTGCCGACCTCGTCGTCGCGCAGCTTTTGTTCTTGGAAAGCCTGGATCCGGAGAAGGACATCAACCTTTACCTTAACTCTCCCGGGGGTTCGGTGACCGCCGGGCTGGCAATCTACGACACCATCCAGTACATCAAACCGGATGTACAGACCATCTGCCTCGGACAAGCCGCCAGTATGGGCGCAATGCTCTTGGCATGCGGCACTCCGGGTAAGCGTTACGCCCTTCCGTCGGCTCGGGTTCTGATCCACCAGCCCTGGGGAGACGTATCCGGTCAGGCGGTCGACATTGGCATCCGGGCGAGAGAAATAACCCGACTCAAGAAAATGATCATCGGGTACTTTGCCCAGCACACCGGAAAGGCCGAAGATATAATTACGAAGGACATGGAGCGCGACTACTTTATGTCCGCGGAGGAAAGTGCTGAGTACGGCATCGTCGACCAGGTATTGCGCCGGAGTCTGAAGGATGAGCAAACAAAAGACCGATAGCACGAAAGTCTGTTCTTTCTGTGGAAAGAGCGCGGACTTCGCACGACGGCTTATCGCCGGCCCGGGAGTCTATATTTGCGACGAGTGCGTAAACGTCTGCAAGAAGATTCTCGACGAAGAAGACGACGTTATTACCGCCGAGTTTATCGACGAGGTTCCCAACCCGAAGGAGATTCGAGAGTATCTCGACGGCTATGTCATCGGTCAGGAGCGGGCAAAGAAGACGCTATCGGTGGCGGTCTACAATCACTACAAACGCATTACCCAAAAGGGACGACTCCAGGACGGCATCGAGATAGAGAAGGCCAATGTCCTTTTGATCGGTCCGACGGGGACCGGAAAGACACTCCTCGCTCGAACACTGGCACAACGCCTCAAGGTGCCCTTCGCCATTGCGGACGCAACGACGCTTACCGAGGCGGGGTACGTCGGCGAAGACGTCGAGAACATCCTCTTGAAGCTCTATCAGGCCGCCGGAAACAACGTTTCGGCGGCGGAACGGGGTATCATCTACATCGACGAGATCGACAAGATTGCCCGGAAGGGGGAGAACGTCTCGATTACCCGGGATGTCTCCGGCGAAGGCGTTCAACAGGCGCTTCTCAAGATTATCGAAGGCACGACTGCGTCGGTTCCGCCCCAGGGTGGTCGAAAGCACCCGAGCCAAGAGATGATCAAGATCGACACCAACAATATCCTCTTTATCTGCGGTGGCGCCTTCGTAGGCCTCGACCGGATGGTAGAGACTCGGGTTTCCCAAAACCCGATGGGCTTTGGCGCCGACGTAAAAGGCCACAAGGAGCGGGACCTCGAAGAAGTGTTCTCGCACCTCCACCCGGACGACCTGATAAAATTCGGGCTGATCCCGGAGTTTGTCGGACGGCTTCCGATCCAGGTGGCGCTGAACGACCTTAACCACGAGGATTTGGTCCGCATCGTCCGGGAGCCGCGAAACTCGATTCTAAAACAGTACCAGGCGTCGTTAAAACTCGACGACGTGGAACTGGTCTTCGAAGACGAGGCCGTCGAAGCCATTGCCGAGTTGGCCCACCTCCGGAAAACCGGGGCCCGGGGTCTCCGGTCTATCGTAGAAGCGGTTATGATCGACATTATGTACGATATTCCGTCGATAAAGGGCAAAAAACGGGTCATCATAACCCGGGACGTCATAGAGAAGTCGGAAAAACCCGTCGTTATCCAAGATAAGAAAAGCGCTTAAGGTGGCCCCTATCGTGATTTCCAGCCTCCTCGGCCGGTCGCTTCTGACCCTCCTCGATTTGTCGCCGGGGGAGATTAACGCTCTTCTCGACTTGTCGGATCGCGTAAAGAGGGAGCGTCGGGCCGGGGAGGTGCACCGGCGGTTCGAAGGAAAGACGATGGCGCTTATCTTCGAGAAGCGGTCCACGCGTACCCGGTGCGCCTTCGAGACGGCTTTCGGCGAAGAGGGAGGCTACCCTGTCTTTCTCTCCGGTCAGGACATTCACCTCGGCGTCAAGGAAACGGTGGAGGACACCGCTCGCGTCTTGGGGCGCATGTTTGACGCTATCGAGTTCCGCGGCTTCGAGCAGAAAACGGTAGAGCTTCTCGCCGAGCACTCCGGTGTTCCGGTCTACAACGGGCTAACCGACGACTATCACCCTACCCAAGCTCTGGCCGACCTCCAGACCTTCCGGGAGACCCACGGTGGCCTCCAGGGAAAGAGGCTGGTATATGTCGGTGACGGGAGAAACAACGTCGCCACCTCTTTGATAATCGCTTCGGCAAAAGTCGGCTTGGATATCGTGATTTCCGCTCCGGAGGCGCTCGCGCCCCGCGAAGAGACCCTTGCGGCGTGTCGCCCCCTGGCCGCCGCCGCGGGAAGCCGCATCGAAACCACCACCGATCCCCGGAGCGCCGTCGAGGGAGCCGACGCGATCTATACCGACGTTTGGGTATCCATGGGGGAGGAAGGAAAGTCCGCCGACCGTATGGCGCTTCTCGCACCCTACCGAGTCGACGCGGATCTGATGGCCGCCACCGGAAAGCCGTCTACCGTATTTCTCCATTGCCTCCCGGCGGTCCGGGGGAACGAAGTTACCGACGAGGTAATGGACGGCCCGGCCTCGCGTATTTTCGACCAAGCCGAGAACCGCAAACACACCATCAAAGCGGTTATGCTTGCAACCCTTATTGAATCTTGAAGTAGAGCCACGAGCGTAGTATACTCTCGGGAAGGAAGCCTCCAGGAGGGTCAATGTGAGAAGTTTCGCCAAACTCTTTTTTATACTGTTGCTCGTTGTGGTCGCGTCGGCCGCCTTCGGTCAGATCGTCGAGTCGGACTATTTTGTTCGAACCATCTACTTGAACGAGGTTCTGACCCATCAGGCCGGCTTCAAGGTAAACTACACCGCCGCCGACTACTCCCGAGTCGAGGTCTACATCCCGAACGACTGGTTTACCACCGCTGCGGGCAAGGCGGAGATGATCTACACGCATTCCGGTTCCGCCCCCTACATGGACGTCTACTACAACCAGGGAGAGTTTTCCCACGTCCGTCTCTACGTCAAGCAGGACCGGAACCACCTGAGCTGGGGTCGTCTTGAAGGCCAAGATGTGTCGGCGCGGTTCGACAAAGAGACCATCGGCAACCTCCCTTAAAGGGTGAGCTACCCGGCGCCTCCGGACGAGCTGGTTTCGTTCGTCTCGAGCTATCAGACCTACTTCCTCATCGGCCACGTCGAACCCGACGGTGATTGTCTCGCTTCCGCTTTAGCGCTCGGGACTTTTCTAAAACGGCAGGGAAAGGACGTGCGTCTTCTGAACGAGGGGCCCTTCTTTCGTCCGGAAATCAAGCGCATCGAGCACCATTTCGAAACTTCCATCGATCCAAAGGATTTGAGAGAAGCCGCCGAACCGGCTGTGGTTATTTTGGACTGCTCGACCCCAGAGCGGGTCGGCTCCTTCCGCGACGCCATCCCGCCCTACCCCACTGCCGTCATCGATCACCACGCCTCCGGTGCCCCCTACGGCGACGTGTCCTATGTCGTCAGAGAGGCTCCGGCGACGAGTCTGTTGGTCCAAAACCTTATCGAAGCCGCCGCCGGAAAACCGACGGAGGAGGAGGCTCGGTATATTCTCTTCGCCCTCGCCACCGATACCGGCTATTTCCGCCATTTGGATATCGGCTCGGGTCCGGCTTTCCGGGCGGTGGGGCGCCTCGTCGACGCCGGCGCTTCTCCGAAGGACGCCCACCTCGAAATGTACGGGGGCAAGAGCATCGAGTCCCGAAGGCTCCTCGGCGTGGTCCTCGCACGCTCGGAATTCTTGGCAAACGGTCGAGCCGCCCTGGCCTACGAAACCCTCAAAGAGACCGAGAAGTACGGCCGGTCCAACAGGGATTCAGAGACTCTCTATCAGCTATTGATGGGAACCGGAGACTGTACGATTATCTGCCTTATTCGGGAGGAGTCTCCGGGGAGTTGCACCGGGAGCCTGCGGTCCCGGGACGATACAGACGTCGCGACTGCCGCCGGGAAGTTCGGAGGCGGCGGACACCGTCGGGCCGCGGGCTTTCTCGTCGAGAAGCCCCTCGACGAGGTCTTGCCGGAAATGCGGCTGCTCCTCGAGGAGCTCGCCGGCGTCTAGCCCTCTGTCTTCTACCGGCCTCGTAAGCCTGCCGCATCGAATGTAACGAAATGTAACGTTACCCTGCCCGGGGCCCTGCCCTCCCCTCTTTGCGCATTGGCAAGCCTATTGCATTCGTCGCACTACCACTAACCACGGGGAGGAGTGTTATGGCGACGTTGACCGAGCTCGTAGCGATCTACAAGGAATGTGGGGAGGGCTTCGACGAAATAGCCCGCCGCATGTCGAAACTGGTCTACGACTTTCCGGCAGGGTATCGGGGTTTCGACGAGGACGATTCCGGGGAATTCCTCCTCTTTATGTATCCGAAGTTTCATCGATTCCTGGAGAACTTCCACCCCTCGGGAAAGCCCTTCGAGAACTATTTTCGAAGGTGCTTGCGGTGGCAGGTCAAGACGTACGCGACGAGGATGCGGAGCCGTCGGGCCCGGTATACAGCGGAGAAATGCCCGGGACTCTGGCCCGACGGCTGCGTCTACGGAGAAGAAGAGGTAAGGGAATCGGAAACGCTCTACGGCCCCGGATTCTTCGAACACGCCGACGAGAAGCCGTCGGTCGCGGATCCTGTCAGACGAAGAATGGTCGTGTTGGCGCTAAGAGGTTGCACCGGGATGGACGACCGGCAACTCCGGGAGACCGCGAAACGGATGGGCATTTCGCCGCCGTGGCTCGTGGCCCAACGGGACCGCCTGGAGGAACGGCTGCGGAAAAAGACGCCACGGATCGATATCCTGAGGCAGCGGCGCAACGCTGCCTTTGCAACGATGGTGGAACTACAGGGGGAGCTCTCTCGCTGCATCGACCCCCGGCGCCGGGCGAAACTGGCCTACCGGCTGCGGGTTCACCGGAAACGACTCGAGGGGGCGCGTCTCCTCCTGTCCCGGGTACCGTGGCGGCCGACGAACGAGGAAATAGCTCAGATCTTGGGGATACCGACGGGAAGTGTCGCCTCGACTCTCTACTATCTTCGCAATCAAGGAGGATTCCGCCATACTCGTCGCCATGATGGAGCTACTTCTGGCAACAAACAATCGACACAAAAAACGCGAGTTCGCGCGAATCTTTCGAGGAGCCCGCATTCTTCTGCCGGAAGACCTGGGAATCTCGTTCTCCCACGAGGAGACCGAAACGAGCTTCCTCGGGAACGCCCTGGGAAAAGCGATGGCGCTCCGGAACCTGCTGCCGGCGGAGGTATCCGGGGCGACGGTGGTTGCCGATGACTCGGGCATCTGCGTCCACGCCCTCGGCGGCCGGCCGGGGGTCTACTCGGCGAGGTACGGTTCCGAATCGCTTTCGGACCTGGAAAGGAACGCTCTTCTCTTGGCAGAGATGGAGGGCATCGAAGACCGCAGCGCTCACTACGTCTGCTGCATGGTCGCGGTTAGAGGAGGGGACCGGTTCGGAGTGGCCCAGGAGACGTGGCACGGCGAGATCGCGAGAGAGCCATCCGACGGGACCGGGGGATTCGGCTACGATCCCATCTTCCGTCTCCCGGAGCTGGGGGTCACGGTCGCTGAGGTAGGCGACGAAGAAAAGGACGCCCTATCCCACCGGGGAAAGGCGAGCCGGATGCTCTGGAGCTATTTGACGTCGCCGGAAACGTGACCCGGTTCCGGCAGCTCGAGGGGCTCTTGCGAGGTAAAGGTCTCTTCGTAGGCCCGAATGCAGTTTTGAATAATCGTTACGGCCTTCTCGCGATCCATCGTCATCTTGACGGAGGTATCGGAGTGTTCGAGCTCTTTGTATACCTCAAAGAAGTGAGAGATCTCTTGAACGATGTGTTGCGGTAGGGTGGAGATGTCGCGGTAGCCCGAGAAGACAGGATCCCGGAAGGGCACTGCGATAATCTTTTCGTCGACCTCGTTGTTGTCGACCATCTTTACGACACCGATCGGGTAGCACTCGACCATCGTAAGGGGATCGAGAATCTCCGAACAGAGCACGAGGACGTCCAAGGGGTCCTTGTCGTCGGCATAGGTCCGGGGGATAAAGCCGTAGTTCGCCGGATAGTGCGTCGAGGTAAAGAGAATACGGTCGAGGCGGATAAGGCCCGTGGTCTTGTCGAGCTCGTACTTCTTCTTGCTTCCCTTAGGGATCTCGACGATTGCGACGAAGTTCTCCGGTGTTATTCGGTCCTTATCGATATCGTGCCAAGCATTCATTCGCTACCCCTTTTGATTCCTTCCCGCTTTCGGCGCCGCCTAAAAAAGAGCAGTCGGAGCCCGTTGAGTGATACCAGAACCGTGCCTCCTTCGTGTCCCACAACCGCCAAAGGCAGAGGTAGCTGCACGGTAAATATCCCAAGAATCATTATAGCAATCAATAGCCCTGCGAGGCCAAGATTAAAAACCAGGGTCTTCCGGGTTCGACGGCTCAAGTCCATGACGTAGGCGACCTTCGAAAGGTCGTCGGCCATAAGGACAATATCGGCGGTTTCGAGGGCCACGTCGGTTCCCGCCGCTCCCATGGCAATACCGATGGATGCCCGGGCGAGGGCCGGAGCGTCGTTTACCCCGTCGCCTACCATCGCGACGGGGCCGTACTTAGCCTCGAGCTTCTCGATGACGGCAAGCTTCTCGTCGGGGAGGAGCTCCGAGTAGACTTCGTCGACGCCTACCTCTTTACCGATTCGGTTGGCGGTTTCGGCGTTGTCCCCGGTAATCATCACGATGCGCCGGACACCGGTCTCTCGGAGGTCCCGGATGACTTCTGCGGCCCCGTCCCGGAGGTGGTCGCTAAAGGCAACGAGACCGAGGACGGTAACTCCCCGGGCCGGCGTCCCGGCCGGGGCGCCGGCCGGGGCGCCGGTACCCCCGGGGCCGGCCTCTTCGGCGACCAAGACCACCGTCTTGTTCTGTCGCTCGAGGGCCTCGAAGGGAGGTAGGGCATCGTCCAAGTTTGCCACCTCCGCCCCGGAGATAAACTTCCGGTTCCCGATAAGGATGGTCCGTCCGTCGACTTGCGCACGGACTCCCCGGCCGGAGACCGCTTCGAAGGCTATCGCCTCGCTAACTTGTATTTGCCGTCGGCGGGCCTCCTCGACGGTGGCCTTGGCCAGAACGTGCTCCGAGGAGCCTTCCACGGCGGCTACCAGCGCCAGAAGCTGCGCTTCGCCTGCGGAGCTGCCGTCGGCGCTTTCGCCGGGGCCACCGATGCCGTCGGTGGCGCCCGCTGCCGCGCCGAGGGTCTCCAGCACCGCATCGGCCCCGGGCATCAGCACCACGTCGGAGACCTCCGGCTTGCCGGCGGTCAGCGTTCCGGTCTTGTCCAGCGCCACCACCTTTATCTCCGCCGCCTGCTCGAGGTAGACACCCCCTTTAAAGAGGATGCCCCGGCGGGCGCCGTTCCCTATCCCTGAGAGAATCGAGGCCGGGGTGCTGATGACGATGGCGCAGGGAGACGCGGCGACCATCAACGTCATAGCCCGATAGAAGGCAGAGTCGAAGCCTTCGCCGAGGAGAAAGACGGGAATGACTACCGCGAGGGCCGTTGCGACGATAACTCCCATAGCGTAGTACTGCTCCGCAGTGTCGAGGAAGCGTTGGGTCTTGGCCTTCTGCCCCTGGGCCTCTTCCACCAGTTTGATAACCTTGGCGAGGGTCGAGTCTTTGGCCGCCTTGGTTACCTGCACCTTCAACAGCCCGTTCTTGTTGATGGTACCGGCAAGGACCGAGTCCCCGATGCCCTTCCCCACCGGAACGGACTCCCCTGTGATGATCGCCTGGTCCACAGCGCTCGCGCCGTCGACCACCTGACCGTCGAGGGCGATACTGTCACCGGGACGGGCGACGAAGATGTCGCCCACCCGGCAGCTCTCGACCGGGAGAATCACTTCTTCTCCCCCCCGGAGAACCGAGGCACGAGCAGGCCGGAGCTGCATCAAGGCCCGGATGGCGTTCCGGGTGCGTCCCATCGCGTATTCCTGCAGGACGTTGGAGAGGGAGAAGAGAAACAGGAGCAGCACCCCCTCGAATGGGGCGCCGACTATCGCCGCGCCGAGGGCCGCGAGTACCATCAACAGGTCGACGTCGATGGTTAGCTCTTTGAGAGACGCGATGCCCCCCCGAACACCGAAGATTCCTCCGGTTATGTAGGCGGCGACGTAGAGGAACGTCGTAATAGTTCGTGCGTCGGTGAAATGCTCGACGGCGAGAGCGGTAAACATAAGGATGAAGGTCGCGGCGGAAAGAATTACCGCCCAGGGGAGTGCGGCTGCCCGGCGCCAGAGTGCGCGAAGGCGGGCGCCCACGGTCCCCGGCTCTCCGGTCACCGTGGGTCCGGGAACCGAGAGGTCTATTGTCAATTCATCGGTCACCTCGATACCGGCGCCGTCGCTCCGGGCATGTATTTCCGGTGTAATCGATATAAGCCCATGGACGGCCCCGGCCCGGATGTCGAAGCTGCTGCACTCCTCCTCGGCGACTTCCACGCAGGACTCGCACCACTCGCCCCTGTCTTGGGCATGAAAGACGGGGCAGCCGGCGAGGTTGAGCTCCAGGGCGGGCCGCAGGCGCTCGGAGATCTCCTGAAGCTGCTGCTCGGTCACGGTACGCCCGTCGTAACGCACGACGAGTCGGGCCTCTTCCGGGTCGAGCTGAAAGCTCTCTATTCCAGGTGCAGTACCGATCTCCGACCGGAGAATCTGACAACACGATCGAACTGACTGCTTGGTTCTCACGGTCTCAATCCTTTCTTTTCTCTGTTAAAGCTTGATAGTACGAGCACTCCTCCCGGTTCTCGCACTCGATGCAATCGCCGTAGTAGACCACCCTACCGCTCAACATCTTGGAGCCGATGCGGTCCTGCACCTCGTGCTCGAGGGCCCCGACGGTGGTGCTTTCCATATCTACGATCCGCTGACAGGAGATGCAGGCGAGGTTTACGTGGGGAGTGGTGTTTACCTCGTAGTGGATCCGCTCGTCTCCGACGTTTCCGAGGCTGGTTATAGCCCCGAGGCGTACCAAGCTGTCGAGGGTGCCGTAGACGGTCGTCATGCTTAAGGAAGGGTACTTCTCTTTGAGGACGTCGTAGATCCCCTGAGCCGTGGGGTGGGACTCACTCTCGGCGAGAAAGCGGCAGATCTCTATTCTCTGGGGCGTAAGCCGAAGGCTTGCAGCCGAGAGGGCGCTCCGGAGGCGCCCGTTCAGCTCCGCCACCTCTTCCGGGCTTCGCCGTACCATTTGGGCCATGTACTAACTCCTTCAAAACAGAATGTAGTACTAATTTGAAATAATTACAATCTAACGGCCGCCGGAGTCGGAGCGGGCCGGCCGG
>CAZTRQ010000082.1:0-11382 GCA_964616245.1 uncultured Spirochaetaceae bacterium
CCGAGGACCCGCTCCATCTCGTCGGCGAAGCGGTCGATGTCGCGGTAAGCCCGCAGGGGTCCTGCGTCGCTCCAGAAGTAGGTGCAGATGGTCTCGAGGGGGATGAGTGTGAGGTAGTCGGAGAGACGGCGGCCGGCGGCGGCGAAGAGCTCTTCGAAAACCCAGGGCATGGTAACCAACGAGGGTCCGGTGTCGAAGCGGTAGCCGGAAAGCTTCTCGACGAAGGCCTTTCCCCCGGGGCCCGGCTGCTTGTCGTAGATATCTACCTCGTAGCCCCGGGCCGCCAGACGAATCGCCGTGGCGAGACCTCCGAGGCCCGCGCCGACGATGCCGACCCGCGTCATCTCGCGCTCCATCGTGCTTCGAGGTACGCGTCCCGGGGCACCCAGACGTAGCGGTCGATTTTGAGGCGCAGAATCCTCCGAAGCGACTCGTCGATACGCTCTTCGGAGAGCTCCCCGGATTCGACCGCCGCCTTAAGGCTGTCTATCGTCGCTTCCGGGTCCCGGGGCATTAGGAGGAGGTCGGTTCCAGATAGAACCGCCCGGAGGGCGACGGATTGCTCTCCGTCGAGGGCCCCCATGGTTAGGGCGTCGGTAATGACGACTCCGGAGAATCCGAGGCGCCCCCGAAGAAGGTCGGTGACCACGCATTCGGAGAGACCCGCGGGTCCGTCGTCGCAGATTCCTACGAAGGTGACGTGGGAGGTCATGATGCCGTCGATTCCGGCGGCGATCGCCGCTTCGAAGGGCACCAAATCCCGCCGCCGCAGTTCCTCTGCGGCGGCGGCCGAATAGACCGGTCCGAGATGGGTGTCTCCCCGGGTGGCGCCGGCGCCCGGAAAGTGCTTGGCGACGGCGGCGACGTTTTCGGACTGGAGGCCCCCGGCGAAGGCGGTGACGGCGGCGGCAACCCGATACGGATCCGACCCGTAGCTCCTGTCTGCACCCGTGGGAGAGACGTCGGCGACCGGGGCTAGGTTCATCGTAATACCGAGGGAGCGCAGCTCCCGGCCGACCTGGCTACCGAGACGGCGCACCTCTTCCGGGCGTCCGAGGGCACCGACGAGCCGGGGAGCCGGGAGGGCCGAGGCCGCGATTCCGGCGTTGGCCATACGAGAGACCTCTCCACCCTCTTCGTCGACCATGACCCAGGCCGGAATGTCCGGAAGGATCGAAAGGGTAGCCGCAAGCTCCCGCACCTGCTCCGTGGTCCGAAGATTGTTGCCGAAGAGCACAAAGCCCCCGAAGTCGCTACGGCTGTAGTAGAAGGAGAAGTAGCGCCGGAGATAGTCGGCGGAAAGCTCCCGATTCGTTTCGAGGGGCGGGACCTCCAAAACGATGAGTTGCGCGAGCTTCGCCTCGAGGGCCATCGTCGAGAGCACCCCTTCGATCGCTGCTTCTCGGTGAGCCTCGTAGGTCGGGCCGGACGAATCCGGGCCCACTTCCGGTAAGCGCTGGATATCGTCGAGGGTCTGCGTTATGTTCTGCGGCGTGGAACAGGCCGATAATGCAAAGAGGGAGCAGAGGAGAGCCGTAAAAAGCCGGCTGATTATTCTTGAAGGTTCTGTTGACATATTGGTGTTATTTTTATTATTGTGAGCACAGTTCGTTCACCCTGGTCCATAAAGTAGTATGAAGTTGGTATTTGCGGAAAGCAGAACAAGCCTGGTTACACGGCCCTTCGGCCTGACCGAAGAGCTCCGCCGGGAATTGTTACGAAAAGGAATACACCTCCTCATTGCCTTGGTTCCCCTTCTCGCGGGGTTACTCGGCCGCGGTGTGACCCTCGGCCTCCTCGGAGCGGGAACTCTGGTCTACACCGTCGCTGAAAGCATGCGCATCGAGGGCCGCAACGTCCTGTTCATCTCGCGGATTACCGAGCAAGCAGCCCGAAGCCGGGACACCGGTCACTTCGTCCTCGGCCCCGTCACCTTGGGCATCGGGGCGATGGTATCTCTCCTGCTCTACCCCGAACCGGCGGCGACCATCGCAATCTACGCTCTAGCCTTCGGAGATTCAGCTGCGAGCATTATCGGCAAGTTCGCCGGAACACGCCGTATTCGGGGGACTCAGGGAAAGACCCTCGAGGGCGCCTTCGGCTGTTTCGTTGCGGTTCTGCTGGTTGCCTCCCGTTTCGGCTTGAACCCAGGCGCCGCAATCTCCGTAGCCCTCGTAGCCGCCTTTACCGAGCTCTTGCCCCTCCGGGACCTCGACAATCTTGCCATGCCCCTGACCGCGGGCCTGACCGTCGTTCTCGTCCTCGCCTAATCCTCTCTACTGCCACAACACGAGTTTCCTCGTTCGATAAATGGCGAGGGCAGTGCCGCTGGTAAGAAGTCCGATTCCCAGCAAGGTCAGCCCCGGAGTCGGCAGCAAGAAGACCAACTGTCGACCAACTATTAGAAAGAGGTAGGAGACCGAGAGAAGCCAGAGGCGGCTCTCCGGCCTCTGGAGAGCGCCGAGGACACCGTTTGCCACGACGATCAACCCGAGGACCGTTCCGACGAGCTGGAGGCTGTTCCGGCTCCCGGCGCTGTGAACCAGGTTGGGCTCGATGGAGAGGGAGTCGATTGGGAGCATGTAGACCAGGGAAGCGGTGACAACGCCCAGAACCAGGGCAGCGGACCCGGTTTTGGGGTAGTCGATACCGCTGTGGTAGAGGGAAGATGCCAAAAGCGCAAAGAGACCGAAAAAGTGCCCGAAGCGGATGGTCCTCGAGAGGATGACCAATCGCATCGGCGTGGTCCCTTGGGGCAAGAGATAGAGGTAGCCCACCTTCCCCAGGTCGAGGATAAGCGCAACCAGAAACAGAGCCAAGAAGAGCATGGTGGCGGAGGAGCTTCGGCGAAAGAGCCTTAGAACCGCGACTTGGCCACCGAGACTCAAGATTCCGAGGGCTCCCAAAGCTCCGATACGCCAGGAGATACCTCCCGGGTCGACGGAAATCTCCCAGAAGTACAAACGGATAACCGAAAGAACTCCCAACGACCTAGGGTCGGGGTCCATTAGAAGCACCCGGTAGGAGAGCACGAAGAAAGCGAGGAGAACGACGCCAGAGACGACGGCGAGAAGGGTAAGTAGGGTGTTTCGTACCGATATTGTCACTAAGCCTGGAGTATATCAATTCATGAAAAAGAACTACAGGATTGCGAGAATCGTTCGATATTAAACGTAGCAGGGAGGGAATTCTGCATGAATAAGAAGTGGGTGACAGCAGCATGCGTGTTTCTCATTGCCACAGCGGCCTTCGCCGGTGATGTCGCCCAATTTGTAAACCTGGGATTCTCCGAAGACTCCGACACCTTTGTGTTCGGGCAGTACGGAATTCTCGACGAAAGCGCCCGCCCCTACGCAGAAATCTATCTTGTCGATGTCCCGGCTAACGACTTTATTCGAAACGGCGTGCACCGCCGGGTCTTCGAGACACCGGTCTCCCTTGGACACGACGGCAGCGCGGCTCTCCATCGCCTCGTCCGGGAGCAGGCAGCGATTATAGGCAGCCAGAAGGTGGACCACCTCGACCAGGGGCGTATGATCTACGTGCTCATCGACGGTGCAAGGCCGGCTCCAAGACTGACCTTTCGGGACTTCCAGAGGGATGTTCGCTACGACGTCGAGCTCCGACAGAACGCCCGGGGAAGCGGAACCGACGTGTCGGCGGCCTTCCACATCGAGCTCCGGGTCGACTACGGCGACGGCCGGGTGCAGACCCGCCGGATCGGCTTGCCGGAGTTCTACCGGGAGGGGGTCGGCAGCTACCTGATCCGGCAGATTCTCCTTACCCCCGACGAGTCGGGCATTGTCTTTGTCGTGGAGATGCGGCGGCCGACCGAAAACGGCCGAGCGGTTCGCTACATGGTGGAGACGGCCTCCCTCGAGTAGCGGTTGACGCTCCCCTAACCCCCTTCTAAGATCCCAGACATGGCAGAACGCATTACTCCCCGGTCGGAAAACTACGCCGATTGGTATATCGACATCGTTCTGCAGGCGCAGCTTGCAGACTACAGCCCCGTAAAGGGGACCATGGTTATCCGCCCCCGGGGCTACGCCCTCTGGGAGCGGATTCAACGGGGATTGGACGATATGTTCAAGGAAACCGGCCATGTTAACGCGTATTTTCCCCTCCTGATCCCCGAGAGCTTTATCAAGAAGGAAGCGGAGCACGTCGAGGGGTTCGCCCCGGAGCTTGCGGTGGTTACCCACGGGGGCGGGGAGCTCTTGGAAGAGCCGCTGGTTATCCGCCCGACCTCGGAAACCATTATCTGGAGCATGTACAAGAAGTGGATCCAGTCCTACCGGGATCTGCCGATTCTGATAAACCAGTGGGCCAACGTCCTACGGTGGGAGAAACGGACCCGGCTCTTCTTGCGGACCACCGAGTTTCTTTGGCAGGAGGGCCACACGGCCCACGCCACCGCCGAGGAGGCGCAGGAGGAGACCCTGCGAATGCTCGACGTCTACCGCCGCTTTGCCGAGGAGGTTATGGCGATTCCGGTGCTAACCGGGGTCAAGACCGACAGCGAGAAATTTGCCGGCGCCATCAACACCTACGCCATCGAGGCGCTGATGCAGGACAAGAAGGCGCTCCAGGCGGGGACCTCGCATTTTCTCGGGCAGAACTTTGCCAAAGCTTTCGACGTGCAGTTTCAGAACACCGAGGGAAGCCTGGAGTACGTCTGGGCGACCTCGTGGGGGTCCTCGACCCGGCTGATCGGGGCGCTGATTATGGCCCACAGCGACGACAACGGACTCGTCGTCCCGCCGAAGCTCGCCCCGACGGAGGTGGTTATCGTCCCCATCTTTAAGAACCAGAACAAGGCCGAGGTCCTCGCCTACGCCGAGAAGCTCAAAGAGGAGCTCGCCGGACGGTACCGGGTAATCCTGGACGACGACGAGAACAACTCCCCGGGGTGGAAGTTCAGCCAGTGGGAGATGGTCGGGGTCCCGGTCCGGATCGAGTGCGGCCCGAAGGACATGGAGAAGAATCAGGTAGTCGTCGTCCGGCGGGACAACCGGGAGAAGGCCTTCGTTGCCCGGGAAGAGGCGGCACAGACCGTCGGAGATACCCTCGAGAAGATGCAGGAGGATCTCTACCAGAAGGCCCTCGCCTTCCGGGAGGAGAACACCCGGACCATCGAGGACTACGAGGAGCTAAAGGCCTTCTTCGCCGCCGACGGCGGCTTCGCCCGGGTTCCCTGGTGCGGCTCTCCGGAGTCGGAGGCGAAGGTCAAAGAAGAGACCAAGGCGACCATTCGGGTCCTTCCCTTCGGAAACGAAGAGGAGGCGAAGGGAAAGACCTGCGCCGTCACCGGAGAACCGGCGCGGCACATCGCCATCTTTGCCAAGAGCTACTAACCGATCCGTGGTATAGTTAGGGTGATGGGGCGCACGACCAGGATTCTTGGAACACTGTTTTTTCTCGTCTCGTGTCTTTCGCCCCCGAATGCCACAGCCCTCGAGTTTAAGACCTTCGACGTAAACTTCGGTCAACTCTGGATCGGAAACGCCTACAAGGAAGACGAAGCCGGGGACCCGATTCAGGGAAGCGACGTAAGCCCCTTGAACCTCGCCGGAGGAGTCGGGACCTTGGTGGAGATTGTCCCAGGGGTGACGCTGAACCCGGCTGTCGACTTTTTCTGGCAGGAGTACCTCTTAACCGAGTCCGGAAAGGTGGTGCCGACGCAGATCGAAACCGGCACCGCCGTGGGCCCCATCGCCGGCACCTTAGGCCTTATTCTCTCGGTGCCCTACGTCCACTCGATAACCCTCTCGGAGGAGCTCGAGCTCTTCTTAGGCGCCTCTCCGAGCTTCCTCTTGCGTTTTCCGGTCCGACCTGTAGAGGGTTCGGACACCGGGGAGCTTACCAGCTACTTCTACTCCTCGGGGCGCTTCTTCTACCCGGAGCTTCAGTCCAAGCTCTTCTACCGCCTTACCGACGACGTCTCCCTCGGCTTCTCCCTGCGAATCTTCGTGCCGATACACAATCTCTGGGACGAGTTCGACGTTGCCTTCTGGGACGAGCTGATGATATTTCCGCACATCGCGGTGCGGATCCACTCCTAAGTCCCCGCCCTAGACAAACTCTTCTATATCGACCCGACGGCGTCCCCGCTCGTAGAGGCCAACCATCTGAACCACGAAGGCGACCAGCACCGTGTCCAGAAGGGTCCCGAGGCTGATCAGGATGAGAAAGATCGGCTGGAGAATCAGGTAGACCTCCTCCATCCCCTGGCCGTAGGCGGCGCTCATGGCGGCGAGGGCCACGGGTACCGCCGTCCCGGGAACCGCCCCGAGGAGGAAGGAGAGGGCGAAGGCGACGCCGAGAATCCAGAGCACCTGCAGAAAGGTAATCTCTAGGGCCGTGTAGGAGCGCAGGACAACGACGAAGGAGGCCGCCGAGACCATGGCGCTCCCTCCCCGGCCGATCGTCGCGGCGAGGGGCAGAATACTCCCGGCAACCCGGCGCCGGATACCGCCGTTTTCGTTTACCGCCCGGATAAGGGTCGGGAGGGCGAAGTAGCTGTCCCCGGAGATACCCCCGGCGAGGGCCGGGGCCGTCATCCCGAAGAGCCACACGTAGGGATTCTCCCGGCCGCCGAAGAAGTAGAGGATGAGGGGGAGAATCCCGAAGATGATCAGAATCGCGTTAAAGATTAGGGTAACGAGGAGCTGGGAATAGATTCCCAAGTCCGCGACGTCCCGAATTTGGAGGAGCGACGCGGCACCGAGGGCGATCAGGCCGACCGCGAGGTAGTCGACAACAAGCTTGTTGATACGGTAGAAGATCCGGCAGACCGCGTCGATAAAGGCGAAGACCGGGCTCTTCTCGTCGGCGTCTCCGGTCATGCCGAGACCCAGGAGAAGACCCAGGACCCAGAAGGGCAGGAGAAAGGAGCCTTCGGAGGAAAAAATGCGGAAGAGATTCCGGGGAAAGGTCCGCAAGACCAAATCGAAGAGCGACGGGAAGTCCCGGCCGACGGCTTCCTGGAAGATCGGTGGAATACGGCTCGGGGAGATAATGAGGACGCTGAGTGTCCCGAGGGTGATGGCGCCGGCGGTCGCGGCGAGGACAAAGAGGAGCGCCCGCAGGTGGGCCGTGGCGACCCGGCGCGTTTGCCGGAGCTCGTAGGTCCCGGCGGCGCCGCCGAAGATGACCAGGGGCACGAGGAGATAGCGGCCGAGATTAATGACCATGGTCGAGAATCCGGAAAAGAACCGAGCCGTGTCCCCCCCGGATTCCGGGAGGTAGAGCCCGAGGACGACACCAATTATCGCGCCGAGAAGAAAGCGCAGCCATAGTTTCATGGGCGCAACCTTAGACCAGCACGCCGGAGGCGGTCAATCGAGGTGTGGTGTCAACAAGCCTGTTGATATCGCGTGACTTCGAAGACTATTTCCGGCCGGCAAAGAGGCCCGACTTGCCGCCGAGGCGCCGGAACTTCTTCTGGGGCTTGCGGTTCGGAGCGGCAATATCTTCGAATACCTGTCGGGCAATCTCCGCCTCCTCCTCGGGACCGGCGAGAAAGCCCCGGAGAACGACGGCTTCCCGCTGGTAGAGGTTGAGGATGGATTCGAAGAGGCTTTCGAGGGCGGTCTCTAGGGTCCGGGCCATGGGAGAGGATTCGTAACCGGAACTGCGGATGACGACCGAGAGCTCTCCCCGGCCCCGCTCGACAAAGGTTCCGAGAAGCTCCCGGGTCAAGAAAACGGGCCCTTTGACGTAGGTGTCGATCATCTGGTCGAGATCCGAATAGGGGGCTTCGTGGAAGGCTCGGGAGACCTGGGGTACCTCGACCACGAGAAGCGCTTCGGAGAGGTTCTCGGAGCGGTTGTACGCCTTGAGGACCAGGGATTTCGCCGATATGGCCGACCGGGGGGTCCAGGTGATGGCCGTGACGGCGGGATCGGCGAACTCGGCGAGGGACGAGCTAACCGGGAGCGCCGCGAGGATATCAAAACCCTTGCGCTGTCCTTCGGAGACGCAGGCGCGGAGGAGCTGTTCGGAGAATCCGGCGATAAGTAGGGCCGTCGACATCTTCGGCTATCGTATTCGGGGTGTCGGGGTTGGTCAACGAACGGTGACCCGTCGGATCGCGGTGGCCAGGGCCTCGTTTCCGGCGAGATTCTCGATCGTTTCGGGCATCCGGTAGACCCAGTTGCGCTCCGAGGTGGTGCCGGGCCAGTTGACGCGTTCCGCGTCGACCGAAGGGGGAGCGAGAGCCGGGTCCATCGCGAGGTAGTCCTGGAGTTGAGAGACGCAGAGTACCGAGGCGACCCGGGAGTAGATGGCGGTAAGGACCGCCTCGACGTCGGCGGCGCTGAGGGAATCGGGCATGGTGTAGTCGAGGCCGAAGGTGCTCCAGAAGGCGGCGCGAGATTCCTCTTCCTCCCACCAGCCCCTCAAGGTCGATGTGTCGTGGACCGAGGGGGTGCAGACGGTTAGGGGCTCGTAGTCCTCCGGTGCCTTGAAGGGCTGTCCCGGCTGGTCCCAGAGGCGAGTCCATCGCGGAATGCGGAGCCCGAGGATCGACAACTCCTCGAGGACCTCGGGCACGACCGGAGGAACCGCCCCGAGGTCTTCCGCACAGGCAAGAAACTCCTTCTCCGCGGCCAAGGCTCGCAGGCGTTCATAGCCGGCTTGTCGCCAGATGGTGCTCGATTCTCGGTCGGCCTGGTCGAAGAGACCGAAGAGGCGTCCCCGCTCCTCCTCCGAGAGGGCCGAGAGGCGGGTACACTGGTCGGCGAACCACGCCGGGGCGTACAGCTCGTCACCGAGATCTATTAGGGCTCGATCCCGGAACCAGCGAATAAGGGTATCCCGGACCGGCCCTTCGGGGGCCATCCGGGCGACGGCGCTCTCGCCTTGGATATCCGGTCGAAAGCGGTAGAGATCTTCGTCGGAAAGGCGGAGAAAGAGGGCGTCGACGACGATGGCGAAGGAGTCTCCAAGAAGCTGCCGAAGGTCGCCGCCGGTAAGGTGGGGTTCGGCGAGCCAGTCGATGCGCTCGGCGCCGATTCCCGCTTGAACGAAGTCGTCCCGGGTCAGGTACTTGGCCGGGCGGTAGTGTCCCCGCTGGGCCGAAAAATCGCCGTCGGGAATCGCCCAGATGCGGAAGAAGCCCAAGACGTGGTCTATCCGGATCGCGTCGAACCAGCGCTCCGCCTGGTCCAACCGGTCCCTCCACCACTTGTAGTCTTCGTCTTTGAGGAGATCCCAGTTGTAGACCGGAAAGCCCCAGTTCTGTCCGTCTTCGCTGAACATGTCGGGAGGTGCCCCGGCCTGATAGGTCAGATCGAAGACTCGGCGTTCCCACCAGACGTCGGCGCTGTCCCGGCTCATTAGAATGGGGACATCTCCTTTTAGGATGAGCTTCCGCTCCTTGAGCCCGGCGACCACGGCGTCGAGTTGTCGTTGAAGGTGATACTGAATCCAGGCCAGGAACCGACAGGTGGCTCCGGTTGTCTCGTCGTCCCAGATCCCGTCGATGAGGGGAGAGCTCGGTTCGGCATCGTTCCCCCACTCCCACCAGGGCCGCATCTCGTTGCGTTCCTTAAGAACGACGTAGGCGGCGTAAGGGCGTATCCAGGGCCGGGTGGCCATCCAGGCGTCGAGGTCGGCCGCCTCGGTCGGTCCTTCCACGGCATTGAAGAGCCTCCGGGCAAGGTCGAGCTTTTCGGCCCGGATCTCTCCGTAGGCGAGGGTCTCCCGGGGGCCGTACCGGCGTCGAAGCGCCAGGATATCCTCGGAGATTTCCTCCGAACCGGGAAGATCCGAGAGGTCGACATAGATCGGGTTCAGTGCGAAGGCGCTGACCGCGCTGTAGGGGCTGGTGTTGGTGCCGGAGTCGTGAATAGGCAGCAATTGGATAAGGTCGAGTCCCGCGGCGCCACACCAGTCTCCAAAGGGAAGGAGGTGACGGAACTCCCCGGTTCCAGAATCACCGTCGAGGCGAAGGGACCAGAGGGGTACGGCGACACCGGAGCGGCGCTGCAAAGTGATGGTATCGACGACGCTCAAAGCTCTTTCATCCGGTCCCGGAGACGCGCGGCCTCTTCGTAGTCCTCTTCCTCGACAGCCTTTTGCAACTTCTGCTGCAAGAGCTCCTGCTCGGTGGTCGGCGCGCCTTCGGTTGTTTCGACGCTTTCCTCAGTCGCGGGCTCTTCTTCGGTAATCAGGTTGATCGCCACCCCCGCCTCGTCGACAATTGCCTCGGAGATAAAGAGGGGACACCGGAGCCGGGCGGCTATGCCAAGGGCATCCGAGGGGCGGGAATCGATGTTCAACTTCTTCATCCCGTGCTTTAGCTGAATCCGGGCGTAGAAGGTTCCGTCCTTAAGGTCGGTAATCTCCACCCGCTCTACCACGATGTTGATCTTCTCCATAACGGAAATAAAGAGATCGTGGGTCAGGGGCCTTGGCATCGGAACGTTCCCGAGCCCTATGAGGATCGACTGCGCTTCCAACTGCCCGATAAAGATGGGCACCGCCCGCTCGGAGCCAACCGGCTTTACGAGCACTGCGTTTCCCTTGTCGGTTCGGGCAACCGTCCAAATTTCTGCTTCTACCAGCATGCCGTTATTCATCGGTAGTTATAGTCTACGGATTCTTGGCCCGACTTTCAATTTTGATCGGTGGTCCGAACCTTGGGGCTGCCCGGAGTCCGTTGGCGAAGAGGCGCAAGGGGGGCACCGGGGCCTCCCCGGAGTGCCAGAGGGGATGGTTCTCACGGCGGAGAAAGGCTTCCGGATGGGGCATTAGCCCCAAAACGCGTCCCGTCGGGTCGGTAATCCCGGCTATGTCGCCGAGAGAGCCGTTGGGGTTGCGTCCCTGGTAGCGAAAGGCCACCTGCCCTGCCGTCTCCAGCTTCCGAAGCGTCTCTTCGGTCGCGTAGAAGCGTCCCTCCCCGTGCCGGACCGGGACGTCCATCGCTTCGAGGCCCTCGAGCCAGGGTGAGGCGCTACCGGCCTCCGGGGCGATGCGAACCCAGGAATCCTCGAAGACGCCGGTGTCGTTGTAGATGAGGGCTCCGCCGTCGGGCCCCGGGAGAAGCCCGAGCTTGGTCAGCACCTGAAAGCCGTTGCAGATACCGATTATCAATCCGCCGTCGTCGACGAAACGACGAAGCCGGTCGCCGAGGCGCCGAGAGAGGAGAAAGGAGAGGGCCCGGCCGCTCCCGAGATGGTCGCCGTAGGAGAAACCGCCGGGAAAGGCGAGAATACCGAGGTCCTCCAGCCGGTCGGGGTCGGCGAAGAGGGTTTCGAGGTGGAGGGATACCACGGTTGCGCCGACGCTCCGGAAGGCCTCGGCCAGCTCGACGTCGGCGTTGATTCCGAAGCCGGTCAGGACCGCCACCTGCCGGCTTGGTTCCTCGGGAGGCAG
>CAZTRQ010000083.1:0-11378 GCA_964616245.1 uncultured Spirochaetaceae bacterium
AGTTTAGAAGACCCGGTAGGGCTCTACTTCGGCGACCTGCAGGTGGACCGCTACATCGGCGCGGTAGGTTCCATCGACAATTCGAATGCGCGGTGCTCGCGCCAGGACGATCGTTCCGCGAATCTCCCGGGGCCGGGCGTAGGTTCGTTCCCGTAGATAGTCCCGAACCGCCAGACGCGCCCCCGCTTCGATTGCGCGTATGCGGTTTTCGACGCCGCTCCAGATCTCCGCATCGCCGACGGCCGACGAGGTCGGGTGGGCGTTGCTGCGCCAGGCAAGGAGACGCTGTCGCTGAAAATCTTCGAGGTAGTAGAAGAAGCGCCCGTGGATAAGGGTCGCCTCGGTTTCCATCTCCCGGGTTCGGAGCCGCGGGTCCCCGGGGACGATCTCGGCTCTGAGGGACATTTCGAAGGCGGTGGGCTGGTCTCGATCCGACTCCCCGGGCACGTAGACGAAGTCGAAGCCGTAGATCATCCCGGCGACAATGTAGGCTGCTTCGGAGAGAAGGTGCCGCCCGAGCTCTTCTGCCTCGAGCTTAAGGGGAACCCCGTCGAAACCGAGGGGGTTCCGCTCGATGGTAAGCGAGATGTCGAGGTACTCCAGGTCCGCCTGGGGTGTGGTAAGCGCGGCAAGGTAGAACAGCGCCGGTGCGAGGGTCATGGTGTCTAGAGTATCGGCCCGGGTCGGCGGGCCCCTGAGCGGCGGCTACCGCAGCTCGTCGAGAAAGACCCGGATCGGATTGGTCTCCAGCCGAAGGGTAAAGTAGAGAAACCCGAAGAGAAAGCCGGCCAGGTGGGTCAGATGAGCGACGCCGCTCGGAGCTCCCCTCATCTGGGAAAAGAGCTCGATGGCCGTGTACCCGAGGACCAGAATCGGCGCCCGGATCGGGATGATGCCGAAGAGGTAGATTATTGCCGTCGGAAACAGGGTAGCGAAGGCCAAGAGCACCGCGAAAACTGCTCCCGAGGCGCCGAGAAGAAAGACCATCATGTTTCCGGTAAGGACGTAGAAGACTAAAGAGAAGACGCCGGCGAGAAAACCGGTCAACAGGTAGTAGAGAAGAAACTCGTTACTTCCCCACCGGCGCTCGACCTGAGTACCGAAGAAGAAGAGGCCGAGCATGTTAAAAAAGAGGTGAGACGCCCCGGCGTGAGCGAACATGTAGGTAAAGGGCTGCCACCAATAGTTGCCCTCGAGGACAAATACCGGGTTCATCGCCAAGAAACGCATGCTCTGGGGGGCGGCTCGCTGGAAGAGGAAAACCAAGACGTTTATTCCGATCAAGAAGAAGGCTGCATTGTATTGCCGATAGGGCAACGGGCGCTTGAGTAAGGAACGATTATCCACGGCTTCAAGGTACGCGGCGGTGCAATCCCGGTCAAGCTTGCCGCGTTCGCCGTATCGAACTATCCTAAGGGGCAATGCAGGATTCAAACGCCTACCGGGACGCCGGGCCGAAGAAGGCACCGAGCGTCGTATTTCTTCCTGGCCTCTTTTTCGACTCCTTTATGTGGGCGACCCACATCGAAGCACTGAGCCAGGACTACTACTGCCTTGCGATGGAACTCGAGGCCGTGAGCCCCGACGGAACGCGCCCCTTTACGGTGGAGACCCTCGTCGGACGCCTCGAGGGCGCGATTAAGAAGAGCAAGGCAAAGAAGCCGGTTCTCTGCGGCCACGGCCTCGGCGGCTACGTCGCCCTCCGGGCCCTGGAGCGTAACCCGAAGGGCTACTCCGGGCTCATTCTCTGCGACGCCCACCCCGGGGCGCCGTCTAATCCGGAGCTTCTCTACTGGGCCGGTATTCTCGACCAACTCTACGACGGAGACGCCGAGGACGCCGTCAAGCAGGTCTTTACCGACCTCTTCGCCGAATCCTCCCGGGAGGAGGACGGCTCTCCCTTCGACGACCTACTGGCGAAGGCCCTCGCCAGAGACACCGGGCTCGTGGCGGGCCAAATTGTCGCGACCATGGCCCGCACCGACACCAGCGAAGCGGTCGAAGAGTCTCCGATCCCTAAGCTTCTGGTAACGGGCCACGAAGACAGGTTCGCCCCCCCGGAGGCGATGATAGATCTGGGCCTTCGCATAAGCGGCGCCCAATTCGTTCGGGTCCCGGATACCGGCCATGCAGCCCCGGTCGAGCATCCGACCCTGGTGTTGAAGGCCTTGAACCGCTTCTTAAACGAGGTCTACAACATCCGGCCGGTCTAGGTATGGCCACTACTCGAAAGGGCTCCCGGAGCCGCCCGGACCACTTTAGCGACGCCGCCCGAAAGGAGGGCTACGCAGCCCGTTCGGTGTACAAACTCTCGGAGCTCGACGGCAAGCATCGGATTCTGCGTCGCGGTGCTCGGGTCTTGGACCTCGGGGCGGCGCCGGGCAGCTGGAGCCAATACGCCTCTCGGGCCGTCGGCGCCGGGGGTCTCGTCGTTGCAGTCGATTTCGACCGTCTCGAAGCCCTCGCGCCCTTAAAGAACGTCGTCGCCATCGAAGGCGACTTTACCGAGGCAGCCACCGTCCAGGTCCTCGAGGAGTACGCTCCTTTCGACGCCGTCTTGAGCGACGCCGCGCCGTCGACGACGGGAAACCGTACCGTGGACACCGCCCGGTCCGCCGGTTTGGTCGAATCGATAATCGCGTCGCTGCCCACCCTGTTGAGCCCCGGCGGAACCTTCCTTGCAAAGGTCTTCCAGGGAGGAGAGGAACAAGCACTTCTGTTGGCTCTTAGGCAGCTCTTCGAGGCCGCCAAAATGCCGAAACCGAAGGCGAGCCGGGACGAGTCATTCGAAACCTATCTATTGGGAATTGGCTACCGATCCGATAATCTATAGTACATGCCCCAGGAGCGCGGTATACTTCTTACTATGTTTCGATCCCGCCCGTGGCGCCTTCTGTTTGTTACGGCGGCGTCCCTCGTCGTCGTCGCCTGCGAGAGCATTCCTTCTGCCTACTACACTGCGGACTCCCCGGGGCTCAACCCGGAGGGAACGGTCATCGATGCAGACGGAGTCCAGGGCAAGATAGTCGCTTCGGCGCTCCACGCCGTCGATACCCAGAGTGTCACTATCGGTTCCAAGCGCTTCAACTACGACTGTAGCGGCACGATCCTGTCAATCTACTACCGGGCGGGCATCGACTTGACGCCCTCCTTTAACCAAGGGCAGGGCAACGGAGTAGCCCGGCTCTACCAGATCGGCGACCGCAACCAGCTCCTCTACGACGCCCCGATTCCTCAACCGGGAGACCTGGTCTTCTGGGACAACACCTACGACCGAAATGGCGACGGCAAGTTCAACGATATGCTGACCCACGCAGGAATCGTAATCTCGTCGGCCCCCGACGGCACCATCGAGTACGTCCACCATAACTACTCGAAAGGAATCGTCGTGGAACGGATGAATCTCCACCGACCGGCTGCCTACCAGGATGCCGACGGGCGCCTGGTCAATTCGCCGATGCGGATGAGCAGCCACCGGCACATAGGGCCGGATCTCTGGCTCGCCGGGCAACTCTACCGGGTTTTCGGCATGCACTACCGACTCGCCGCCGACGCCTAAACCTCTAAGAAGCCCTCTTAAAAGGCCCTCAAGGTCAGATCCGAAATTACGCGCTCGAGAACTCCCCGGGCAGGAGTAGAGGCCACTCGACCCACCTCCGCTATCGCGCGACGGGAGTAGGCAATCGCCCGCTGCCTCGCCAGGGTTACGCCCCCGTTCGCAGTAACCAATTCCGCCACTCCGTCGGGCCCTCGAGCGCCGGTAAGAATGTCTTGAACATCCTGCCGCAGTCGCCCGGAGGTGTCGTTCTGCATCGCAAGGACCACCGGGAGGGTTACGACCCCCTGCACCAGGTCGCTCCCCGTGCTCTTACCGAGCTCTTTCGTAGTTCCTGTTAGATCGAGAACGTCGTCCATTATCTGGAAGGCGACGCCGACGTTGTACCCCGCCCGACGAAATGCCTGGACTTGTTGCTGCCCGGCACCGGCCTCGTCGGCTCCAACCTGAAAGCTCAAGGCGAAGAGCAGGGCCGTCTTGGCCACTACTCGGCGTATGTATCGTCGAGTACTCGGGATTACGCCTCTGTCCTCGATCGACTCCGCCACTTCGCCGTCGCAAATACGGGAAACCGCTGCTGCCATGGCCTGGGCATTCTTCATGGTCGCATGGTTGGCAACGATCGCGAAGCAGCGGGCAAAGAGGAGGTCTCCGATCAATACAGCGTGGCGGTCTCCGTAGAGGGCGTTCAGGGTCGACTCACCACGCCGCCGCTCGGAGCGGTCGACGACATCGTCGTGGACGAGGGTAGCGAGGTGGAGGAGCTCCACGGCAGCGGCGAGATGGTAGAAGCGGTCTTCCAAGGGGCGTTCGAGACGCCCGCCCACACCGGACCGGCGACGCATCCCGACGAAGCTCCGGGGATTGCACCGGGCCGAGAGCAGGAGAAACGCCGGCCGGAGCATCTTCCCGCTCCGGCTTGCGAAGTTCTGCAGAGCTTCGTCGAGGCGGCTACTGCCGCTTCGCGCCTGCTCTGCGATTATTTGTCGAACTCGATCCAGATCCGCTTGAACCGCCGGGAAGGGCGCCCAGAGGTCTTTGCGCCGGAGGGAGTTCTCAGTTCCTAATTCTTGGTTCACCGGTATACAGCTTCGTCTTGTGCGCAAAAGTCCTTCGATTCCACCATCGCTTTAGGGCCGGCATAAGCCAATGGTCGAGACCGAAGCCCCTTCCGGCTCCACCGAGCATCACGATAGCCGCGGCCATGTACCAGAGCAACTCGGGATTCCCCCAGCCGGAGGCGATAAACATAATCCCCATGCCGATGGAAGCCGCCGATGCGAGGAAGGTAAAACAGCCGCCGATAAGCGCGAGACCGATACCTATCTGGGCCAGTACAACCGCCGACTGGAGGAGAAAGGCCAGAAGCGGCGATGCGCTCAAGACGTTTTCGGCGAACCAGGTGTAGGCACCGATAGCTTCGATGAGCGCTTCCCCGTAGGCGTCGGCGCCACCGGCTCCCGGCGTAGCCGAAGATGCGGCTTCGGTTGCCGCAGCCGCGGCGTCCTCAAAAGCGACACCCGGTAGGTGGATAGCCCCGGTCCAGACGTTTGCCAAGCCTTCCGCCCCGGGGTTGAGCCACCCTTCGGAGACTTTCTTTATCCCTTCGGCAAGCCATTTGCCCCCAAGGAAGACCCGGAGGGGCAGAGCCCAATAGACCGGAATTTTCCAAGCGAAATGGCCCCCGACGAAGGAGCGTTCGTGTTTAATGGTGAGAAACTCGTGCCGGATATAGCCCCAGACCGCGTTTATTCCGGCAAGACCGAAGAGGTAGTGAAGGTTGATCAGATGCTTCGATCCCATGGCAAAGAAGCCGGTAAGTGGGATACCAAGGACGTAGGCGACGCCCCAGCGTCCCCCGAGGGAAACCATAAAACCGTGGTAACTCGGCTTGAAGCTCTCTCTTTCCTTCTTTTCGATGTCGGCGATAACGTTGTGGGCCGCCACTTCGGCGGTCTGAAGTGCCGTCTCGACGATCTGAGGCACCACCTTCTCGTTGTAGGTGTACCAGATCATGTCTCCGCAGAGGTAGACGTTGGGGAAGTCGACGGACCGCATCTGGTCGTCGACAAGGATTCGTCCCCGTTCTCCGACGACGTAGCGCTCATCGTCCTCGAAGCTACACCCGGCCATTCCGTGGATACCCTCGATGGACGCTTCGGCGTCTTCGCCCCGGGCGCACTGGCCCTTGGTAAGGTCTATCTTGGAGGTAAACTCCGACCCGTGGATGCCGGCGGTCCAGATAAAGGTGTCGGTTGAGATGGTCTCTTCGTCGGCGATAATGACCTTTCCCGGCTCCGCCTTGGTTATCGGCGCGTTGAGCATCAGCTCGGCACCCTTCTTCCGAAGGTAGTCGCTCGCTTTTTTTCTGAGCTTCTCGGGGAAAATCGGCAGGATGCTGTCCATCATCTCGATGATAATGACCCGAACCTCGTTCGAATCGATGTGGTACTTGGGACAGAGAACGTCTTTCCATTCGAGAAGCTCTCCGGCGAGCTCGGCGCCGGTAAAACCGCCTCCGGCAATCGCGAAGGTAAGAAGCGAGCGCCGCCGCTGGGCATCAGGCTCCTTGGCGGCTTCCCGGAACATCTCTTCCACGTGGGTACGGATCCGGATGGCGTCCTCGAGGGCCCAACAGGTAAACGAGTTCTGCTGCACCCCGGGGATGTCGAAGAACTCCGGCTCCCCGCCGGCTCCGATGACCAGATAGTCGTAAGGATACTCGCCGACCTTGGAAATCGCCTTGTTTTCCTGGAAGTTGATCGTTTGAATCTCGTCCGCGACGACCCGCACCGAGGTTCCGCCGAATATCTTTGCGAAGCTGACCTGCACGGATTCCGGCTCGGTGCGGTGTCCGGCGACCTCGTGGAGCTCCGTCATAAGGGTGTGGTACGGATTCTTGTCGATCAGGGTAATCTCGACGTCGTCGCGCTTCTTGTAGCGCTTGTATAGCTCTTGGGTAGCCTTTACGCCTCCGTAACCGCCACCCATAACCAAAATTTTTGTTGTATCGGCCATGGTTACTCCTTAGGTCGTCATTCTACGATATTCGAAGCGAATCGGTAAAGGTTTCTCGATTGAACTTTTCCGTACCATTCGTTAGTAATGTCTAATAGTGAGACTACCACAACGGTACCCGGCTTCGTTCGGGACCCTTATCTGTATAGTACTGATAATCCTAGCAGGCTGTCGCCCCTCCGGTAACGACGCAAGAACAGAAACCGAGCTTCTCTTGGGCACGACGATCAGCGTCACCGTCTACGAGCCTGCTTCCGAGGCGGTGGAGGCCGTATTCGCCCGGGTGCGGGAGATCGAAGAGAAGATGAGCACATCGGAGGACGACTACGACACCACCGAGCTTCTGCAGGTAAACCGGGAGGCCGACGAGGCGCCGGTTACCGTATCTAAGGACACCTTTTTCGTTGTCGAGGCGGCCAAGGAGTATTCCGAGATCTCCTTCGGCGCCTTCGACCTGTCGATCTGGCCCCTGGTTCGCCTCTGGGGTTTCGGCACCGCCGACGCGTCGGTGCCGCCGGAGACCCGGATCGAAGCGATTAAGAAATTGGCCGATTACCGAAAGGTTCGATTGGACCCGGCATCCCGGAGCGTCTTTCTCGAAGAGGAGGGAATGGGCATCGACGTCGGAGGTATCGCAAAGGGGTACGCTGCCGACGAGGCGCGGCGCATTCTCCGGGAGTACGGCGTGGAGCGGGCCCTCATGGATTTCGGGGGAAACATTTTGACCATGGGCGAAAAACCGGACGGCAGCCCCTGGCGCATCGGAATTCAGAACCCCGACTCCCAGCGCGGGCGCTTCCTCGGCATCGTGGAGACCGGGCCATCGGCCGTCGTAACCTCCGGAGACTACGAGCGCTTCTTCGAAGTCGACGGGGTCCGGTACCACCACATTATCGACCCGGAGACCGGGTATCCGACGCGAAACGGGCTCCGGAGCGTCACCATCCTCGCCGAAGACTCGATCGACGCGGACGCCCTTTCGACCGCGGTATTCGTCCTTGGCGTCGAGGAGGGAACCCGGCTTATCGAAACCCTGCCGACCGTCGAAGCCGCCTTCGTCACCGAAGACACCGTCTACTTAACCTCCGGAATGACCATCGAAATAGTAGACGAAAGCTACGAGGTTATCCGGGCCCCCGCTGGATATTAGGCCCGGACGTCGAAGGCCCCGGTCTAGAAGGTCTGGGCGTCGACGCCAGTATCCTCTCCACCCTCGACCCGGAGGAATACGCGGTTCGGGAGGCAGGCGATCCACTCCCCGGATTGGGAGACCCAGCCCCCGGCGATACAGATCTTTTCCCGGCAGGGAGATTCGGTAACCCGGACCCGGCCGTCGTCGATCTCTACGTGGGTAATGCCGAGAGGGCCTTCGACTTCGAGCTCGAGGACTTGCCCAAGCGGATAGACGAACTCGGTGGTCGCGGTTTGGATTCGGACCTGGCTCCCGGCCTCGGACTCCGAATACGCCCGGAGGGAGAAGCCACCGACGACAAGGACGGCGACGACGATCGCCACGTAGTCGAAGGGTTTCACCCCCGGCTCCCCAAACGAAGGGCGGCCGTCTCGATATCCCACCCGCTGGGCTCTTGGAAGACTCGGAGATCGAACTCCGGGAGCACCGCCAAAAGATGATCAAAGATATCGGCCTGGATGCCTTCGTAGTTTGCCCAGGCCTGGTCCCGGCTAAAGACGTAGATCTCGACCGGGATCCCCGTCGGACCCGGAGGCAGGTGCCGGACGAGAAAGGTCATATCGTTGTGGATCTGCGGGTGATCCCGAAGGTAGGCGGCGACGTAGGCCCGAAAGGTGCCCAGGTTGGTCAGGCGCCGGCCGCTCACCGAGTCGGCGGTGTCGATGCCATGCTCGCGATTGTAGCTTTCGACCTCGGATAGTTTTGCCTCGAGATAGCTCCGGAGTCGGGAGAAGCGCCGGAACCGCCCGATATCTTCCTGGGTCAAGAAACGGACGCTCCGCATGTCGATGCTTACCGAGCGCTTTATGCGTCTGCCGCCGGACTCCGCCATCCCGCGCCAATTTTTGAAGGAATCGGATATTAGGGCGTAGATGGGTATCGAGGAGATCGTCTTGTCCCAGTTCTGCACCTTTATGGTTTGAAGGCTGATGTCGATAACGTCGCCGTCGGCGCCGTAATTCGGCATTTCGATCCAGTCCCCGAGGTGCACCAGATCGTTGGCGCCGATCTGGAAGCTGGCGACCACCCCGAGAATGCTGTCGCGAAACACCAGAAGCAGCACCGCGCTCATCGCTCCGATACCGCCGAGAATGCCCGCCGCCGACTGTCCGAGAATCGTCGTCGCCATCAGGACAATACCAACGACGTAGGCGAGAATCTTTACCAGCTGTAGGTAGCCCTTTATCGGGCGCCGCCTGGCCGAGGCGAACCCTTGGTAGATGTCGTTCGTCGCCTCGAGAACGGCGTCGAAGACCAGGACCGAGACGCCGACCATGTAGGCCACCGATACCCGTCGAAGAAGCTCCGTCAGCCAGGGGAGCTCCGGCGCCAATTGGGGGACGAAGAGATAGATAACGACCGCCGGGGCGATGCGGGTCAGACGCTTCAGTACCCCCCGGTCGTAGATAGCGTCGTCCCACCGGCTCTTCGTTTGCCGAACCAGCCGAAAGAGCACCCGTCCGAGAAGGATCCGGGCCCCGGCCCAAGCGAGAATGGCGAGTAGAACAACGGCTAGGACCAGCACCCCTCGAGACACGACCGGCTGCCACCGGGGTCCCAGATCGAAGGCCGAGAGCCATTCGTTAAGAATCGCGATCAAGTGTCTCCCCTAGCCAAGAAAGATATGCTTCGCTACCGGCGGTTATCGGGACGAAGACGCACTCGGGAACGTCGTAGGGATGATGCTTATCGAGATACGAGGCGATCGGGGCGACCCGAGCCCGGGTCGTCTTGGCGATTAGGAGACACTCGGTTTCTTCTTCGACGGCGCCCTTCCACTCGTAGACGCTGGTAACTCGGTCGACAATCTGAACACAGGCCGCCAGTCGGTTTTGGACCAGGGACCGGGCCAGCGGGGCGGCTTGGTCCGGAGGCGTTGTGATAAAGACGACGCCGGGTTCGAGGATATCGGCCATGGCCTATCCCTCCCCCCGGAGCTTTGCCAGAAGACGGTCGATCTCCTTCGTCGTCAGCCCTGCGGCTTCCGCGGCCCGCGAGACCCCCGCCTCCCGCTCTTCCGAAGCGCCGAGGGCCCCCCGGAGCACCGCGAGCTCCTTCGACGAGAGCGCGACGCCGCCGCGGATATGCTCCTCGAAGGCCTCTACCGCCAGGGGACACACCTTCTGCGCCAGGGAGAGCATTACCTCGGCGTAGGCACGGATTTCCATCTGAGCGTGGGCGTCGAGGCGAAGCTTGAGAAAGTGAAAGAGGTTGTGTAGGTCGATCTGCCAATACCACTCGGTGTAGATGCTTACCGGAAGATTGATCCGGGCTAGCTCCCGGGCAAGACCGTCGTCGATCAGGCGGGTGTAGGACTCGTAGGCCCGGCGCTGCTCCTCCTCGAGGTCTCGGCGAATCGCCTCCTGGGTTTCCGGCGGCACCGGTTCCTCGTTGCGTCCCTGCTTGTTGTCGCTGCTCTGCAGCGCGATCGCTTTTCCGTCGGGGAGGTAGAACTCCTCTTTGAGAATGCTGTACCGACCGGAGATTTCGTTGAGCCGGGCGGTTCTGTGTCGAACCCACTGCCGCGCCACGAAGATGGGCATCTTGGTATGGAAGGTAAACAGCACCTGCTCGAAGGGTGAGGTATGCTCGTTCCGTAAAAGGTAGTGGATAAGCCCCCGGTCCTGCCGAAAGCTCTTGGTACCCTCTCCGTAGGAAACTCGCGCCGACTGAACGATCCGTTGGTCCGACCCGAGGTAGTCGACGAGCCGGACGAACCCCTTGTCGAGGACGGGAAACTCCTTGTCGAGGATCTCCTCGGCTTCCGGGACAATACAATGTGCCATCGCCCCAAGAGCATAGCAACACGAGGGCGGTTAGACCAGGCACGGGGCCGGAGCTGGGTTTCGGCCGGGGGCGGGTTTCGGCCGGGGCCGGGTCTGGGTCTGGGGGCGGGTTCGCGGCCGCCGCCGTCTACTCGACGCTCATTCGTCCCCCCGAGGGGTAGGGTCCTACGGCCCGGCGGCGGAAGTAGAAAAAGCGCCTCCACGCTGCATCCGGGTGGTTTTCGGCGACCGAAGCCAGGGGCGTAACGACGGGCCCTAGGATTCGATCGTTGACGGTCGTAACGAGAAGGGGGGACACTTCCAATATGGTGGACCGCCTGGCGTCGGCGTGGAGCCGGACCCGCACTACGGCGGTGTCCCCGGTAAAGGCCCGGCGGCGCCGAAAGTCCCCGGGTGACAGGCGCCAGGTCTGACCGGAGATAAAGTTTCCCAGCGAATAGAGCACCAGCTTGTCTCCCCCGTCGGGCCCGGCGACCAGCTCCCAGGGCTGCAGTACATGGGGGTGATGAGCCCAAACCACGTCGGCACCGGCGCCTACGAGCTCCCGGAGGAAGGCGGCCTTGTCCGGATCGGGCTCGACGACGTACTCGATTCCTGCGTGGTAGGAGAGGATCAGCACATCGCACTCGGCATCCCAGGTTTCGACGGCCTGGAGGACGGCCGCCCGCGACGCGGCCACCCGGTAGTCGGCTAGGTAGACAAGCTCCGCGCCGTTCCAGGGATCGTTGAGGAAACCGGTAAAGGCGACAAAGCCGACCCGGACTCCCTCGATCTCGAGGATTTCGAGCTCCCAGGGAGCCCCGGCGTCCCGCCGGAGGCCGGAGAA
>CAZTRQ010000084.1:0-3118 GCA_964616245.1 uncultured Spirochaetaceae bacterium
ACGTCGAGCGCCCGAACGGAATCGCTTCTTTACGGTATACTCGACGCTATGAAGAAAAGACCTGGATGGGGAATTATCGGGACTGGTGGAATTGCGGCGTTGCAGGTGCAGGACCTGCTGACTGCAGGATTAGAAGTGGTGGCCGTCGGGAGCCGACGAAAAGAGACCGCGGACGCTTTTGCGGACCGTTTCGGGATTGCCGGCCGTCACGGAAGCTACGATGAGCTCGTGGCGGATCCCGCGGTAGATATTGTCTACGTGGCTACACCCCATCCGATGCACGCCGAGAACGCCCTCGCCGCAATCGAAGCGGGAAAACACGTGCTGGTCGAGAAATCCTTTACCGTTACCGGTGCCGAGGCGCGGATGATCGCCGAAGCCGCAAGAAAGCGGGGTGTCTTTGTGATGGAAGCGATGTGGACACGCTTTCTGCCGAGCATGGTCGCGGTAATGGAGCGGATCCGATCCGGCGCGATCGGAGAGCCCCGGGTGCTTCTGGCCGACCACAACCAGTACATTCCGCGGTCCAAGGCGGCTCGCCTCCACGAACCGCAGCTAGGCGGGGGTGCCCTTCTCGATCTGGGGATTTATCCCGTCTCCTTTGCCTTCGCGCTTTTCGGCACACCCCGGACGGTAACCGGCAGGGCCACCCTTACGGACCTGGGTGTGGACGAGCTGACGGCCATAATCTTTGATTACGCGTCCGGCGCCCAGGCGTCTCTGCATAGCGGTTTCCTGACGCCGGGACCCAACGTTGCCTCTGTCGTTGGAACGCAAGGTCGGATCGATATCGACGGCGTATGGTATACCCAGACGTCCTTTACACGGTACGACCAGTCCGGTGCTGCGGTTGAGCGCTACACGGACACCATCGAAGGCCGGGGCATGCAGTACCAGGCTGTTGAAGTGGAACGGTGTATCAGCGAAGGCCTGCCGGAGAGTCCGGTGATGCCCCTTTCCGAGTCGGTAACCATTATGGAAACGATGGACGAGATACGACGGCAGATCGGCCTCCGATACGCCGCAGACGGTCAGTAAGGGCTTTAGGATTATCGGGAACAGAGTATCGGGAACAGAGTTGCCCCGCCGGAAAGGCCGTGCTAGAATCGCCCCTGTGAGCACGACAACCCGAACGTTTCGCGGTAGCGAGGGAACAGTCTTTTATCGGCGGTGGGATCCCGACGGGGAGGCCGAGCGTATTGTCGTTTTGGTCCACGGATACGCCGAGCACGGCGGCCGGTACGCCCACCTATCCGAGCGGCTTACCCGCTCCCAAGCGGTGGTGTACGCACCGGACCATATCGGCCACGGCAAGAGCGACGGAGAGCGGGCCCTCATTACCGACTTCGAGCACGTCGTCGATGACCTTCGTTCCCTGGTGGAGCTGTCCCGGCAGGCGGACGGCGACTTGCCGCTTATTATGATCGGCCACTCGATGGGGGGGCTCTTGACCGCCCGGTACGCCGAGCGGTACCCGGAATCCCTCGCCGGTGTCGGATTCCTCGGCGCGGTAATCGGAGACTGGAACTGGGCACGGGAGGTACTCGCCCTCCCGGAGCTACCCCAGGATCCCAGCGACCCCGGCGGCATGTCCCGGGACCCGGAAACCATCAGGGCCTATGCCGAGGACCCCTTGGTCTACCACGGCGGCTACAAGCGACCGCTCCTAGAGGCCGAGGTCGTCGCCCTCGATCGATTCAACGCCGAAATCGACCGGCTTACCATGCCGGTACTCTTTCTCCACGGCGCGGCGGATCCCTTCGTTCCAGCCGAGACCAGCGCCCGGGCCGTCGAGGCGATGCCGGCGAAACAGAAGACGATAAAGATCTACCCGAAGGCCAAACACGAGCTTGTGAACGAGCTTAACCGCGACGAGGTTATCGAGGATATCGTGCGCTTCGTGGAGAACGCCGGTAGCTGAGGACCCTTTCTTAGAGTCCCACCGCCTTCTTCGCCGTGTCGATGTCTTTGAGGCCGCTTCCGGTAACGAGCACGACAACCGTAGCGTCGGTCTCCAACTCGTTTCGAAGTGACAAAAACCCCGCCCAGGCCGCCGCGGCCGACGGCTCGGCGAAGAGCCCCGATCCGGAGGCAAGCTCCCTCTGGGCGGCGAGGATGGCGTCGTCGGACACGGTGACCGCCCGGCCGTTGTGGCGCCGCAGTCGGTCGACGACGAAGTAGCCCGCCGCGGGGACATCCACCGAGATCGAGTCGGCTAGAGTGGCGGCAGAGACCGGGGCGGAGAAGGCGCCGTCTCGCAGCGCCCGGGTAATCGCGCTGGAGCCTTCGGCTTGGACGGCGACCATCGTGGGCATGCGCTCCGCCAACCCCGCCGCCACCAAATCTTCGAAGCCGCGGTAGACGCCACTCAGAATCACTCCGTCACCGGTGGAGACAAAGACGTAGTCCGGCATCCGGTGACCGAGCTGCCTAAAGATCTCCAGGGACACTGTCTTTTTTCCTTCGATGGTAAGCGGATTGTGACCCGTGTTGCGGGAGAGGCCGCCGTGCTCGGCGAGGTAGGCCATCGCCTCGGCGTAGGCGTCGTCGTAGGTGCCGTCGACCCGGACAACGTCGGCGCCGTACTGCAGGGATTGCACCAGCTTCGCCGGGGGAGCCGCTGCGGGAAGATAGAGCCGCACCTTAAGGCCAGCCGCGGCGCCTACCCCGCTCATCGAGCTTCCTGCGTTTCCGGTGGATGCCAGGACAATACGGTCGATCTTCTCCCGGCGGGCGTAGGCGGCAACCAACGCGCTTGCCCGGTCTTTGAAGGAGCCGGTGGGATTGCAGGTGTCGTCCTTTAAGAAGAGCTCGGGGAACCCTGTCTTTATCCGGAGACGCTCCGGCTCCCAGAGCGGGGTGTTCCCGACAGGTATCGGAGGAAACCACTCCCGCGCCACCGGCAGGAAGTCGAAGACGCTCCAGTCGGCGGGAATCGTGCGTCGAGTCACGGCCTCGCTTACGACCTCTAGGATCCCGGAAAGCGGCCGCTCCGGCCGTTGGTCCGCGGCACAGTGGTCGCAGAGGAGACGCTCGGGAAGAATCTCATACTCACGGCCGCACACGCTGCAGCGGTAAAAAAACGCACTCATAGCTTTCTTCGGGCAGCGTATGGGCG
>CAZTRQ010000084.1:3218-11234 GCA_964616245.1 uncultured Spirochaetaceae bacterium
CCTCCTCCTGCCGCCGGACAACGGGTTATACTTAGAGAGACGAAGGAGCAGGTATGGATAGGAAGCGTCTGATAGAGGTTGCCAAGGGAAAAAGAGCCGCCGAGCTTGTGTTAAAGAACGCACAGGTTGTAAACGTCTACACCCACGAGTTGCTAAAGGGCGACTTGGCCGTCGACCAAGGGGTTATCGCGGGCCTCGGCAGCTACGTAGGGGAGGAAGAGCGCGATCTCGAGGGGCGATTCCTCCTGCCGGGACTTATCGACAGCCACGTTCACATCGAGTCGTCCTTCCTCTCCCCGGAACAGTTCGCTCTCCTGGTGCTTCCCCGGGGAACGACGACGGTGGTCGCCGACCCCCACGAGATTGCCAACGTCTCAGGGCTCGACGGCATCCGCTACATGATCGACGCCGCAGCCAAGGCGCCTCTGGACGTCTTTTTTATGCTCCCCTCCTGCGTACCTTCCACCTCCTTCGAGAATGCAGGGGCGGTCCTCGACGCCGAAGCCCTCGCCACGCTCATCGACGAGCCGGCGGTTCTCGGTCTCGGAGAGATGATGGATTATCCAGCCCTCCTCGCCGGCGACCCGGGCGTCCTGGCGAAGCTCGACCTGGCCCTCGGCGCCGGCAAGCCCGCCGACGGCCACGCGCCGATGGTCTTGGGAAACGAGCTTTCCGCGTATCGGGCGGCCGGGATTACCACCGACCATGAATCCTCGACCCTGGAAGAGATGCGCGCCCGGCTCCGGCTCGGGATGCGGGTGCTCATCCGCGAAGGCTCGGCGGCGCGAAACCTAGGGACGCTTATCGAAGGCGTGGACGAGCACAACGCGCATCTCTGTTCCTTCTGCACCGACGACAAGCAGCCGGCGGACATCCTTGCCGAGGGACACATCGACTTCATCCTCCGAGCCGCCGTCGCGAAGGGCCTCGACCCGATAACCGCCGTGGCGATGGCGACGGTCAACGCCGCCCGGGGCTACGGTCTCTACGATCGTGGCGCCCTCGCTCCGGGGATGCTCGCGGACATCGCCGTGGTCGATGATCTGGCCGAGTTCTCCGTCCGGGAGGTGTACAAACGGGGCGAGCGAGTCGCCGAGGGGGGTGCTCCGCTCTTCTCTGTGGGTCTTCCGGATCGCACAAAGGTGTCCGACACGGTAAACGCCGCACCGGTGACAGAGGCGGACTTCGTCCTCCCACTTCGCAGCGACAAGGCACACGTTATCCAAGTGGTCCCGGACAGCCTAATAACCAAACGAACGGTCCGGCAGGTTACCCGGGATCAGCACGGCAATTTTACGGTCGACCCTAAAGATGACGTCCTAAAGCTCGCGGTGATAGAGCGCCACCGGCGGACCGGCAACATAGGCCTGGGCCTCATTACCGGCTTTGGCGCCTCCGGGGGCGCCATGGCCACAACCATCGCCCACGACTCCCACAATCTGATAGTCCTTGGCGATTCGGATGCGGACATGCTCCAGGCCGCCGACGAGCTCCTGCGAATCGGCGGCGGCATGTGCATCGTCTCCCGGGGCGAGGTGTTGGACAGCCTGCCGTTGCCGATAGCGGGGCTTATGACCAGCGAGCCCGCCGGGGAGGTGGGCCCCCGGATCGCAGCCCTGACCGAGGCCGCCCACGAGCGCCTCGGCGTAAACCGAACCCTCGACCCCTTTACCGCCCTCTCCTTTATGGCCCTCCCGGTCATTCCGGAGCTCAAGCTTACCGACATGGGCCTCTTCGACGTGGTCGCCTTCGACTTTCTGCCCCTGGAGGCACCATAGTCGCCGGGGCCGGAAACTACCCCGCCGGCCGCAAGGACCGGGGCCGAATAAACCGTCCCCGGGGGCTCTCGTCTATCTCCCGCCCCCGAAGGAACACGGCGTGAATCCGGCCGGCGAGTCTGCGTCCGACGTAGGGGCTCAAGCCGTGGCGGTCGCGAAGCTCCTCCCGGGTTAGCGTCGCCTCGGCCCGGATATCCACCAGGGCGAGGTCCGCGTCGTACCCCGGGGCGATGAGTCCTTTTCCCGGTAGGCCGAAGCGCTCGGCAGGATTCCGGGCGACGACGGTGGCAATGCGCTCCGGCGGAATCTTTAGGGTCAAGAGGGTACGCAGGGTGGTCTGGACCCCGGGAATCCCGCCCCAGGCCTGGGAGAACTCTTCCCGGTCCTTCAATTCCGGCGGTGCAGGGGAATGGTCCGAACCGACAATATCGATCTCCCCGGCCAGAAGGGCTTCCACCTGCTCCCGGCGAATGGCCTCCTCCCGGAGGGGCGGCGCGCATTTGGCCCGGGGCCCTATCGCCTCTAGATCCCGGTCGCCAAAGAAGAGGTAGTGGGGGCAGGTCTCGGCGGTGGCATCGACCCGTCCCGCGGCCACGGCCCGCCGGACAAGCTCGACCCCTCGGCGGGTGGAGATGTGAACCACGTGGACCCGGCACCCTGTTTCCTCGGCGTAGAGAAGGGCCCGGTTGATGGCCTCCAGCTCGGCGAGGACGGGGCGGGAGTCCAGGAACTGCCGGATGGCCCCACCCCGGGACCCGGAACCCGTGCCCCGGCCGGCTCCCCCCGGGGCGGTCCCCGTCGACCCTGCGCTTATGGCCGCCAGAACCGGGGCGCTCTCGGCGTGGAGGAGCACCGGCAGATCCAGCCCCGCTGCGATCTCCATACCGCGATAGAGGGTCACGTCGTCGGCCCACTCAAAATCGTCGATCCCCGAGGGGCACATAAAGGCCTTAAAGCCGGCGACGCCCCGTTCGGCGAGCTCCTCCATCGAGTCGAGGTTTGCCGGGGTCAGGCCGCCGTAGAGGGCAAAGTCGGTGAAGGAGCTTCCCTCGCAGGCGGCACGCTTGGCGTCGAAGGAGGGGCCGTCGAGGGTCGGCGGTGAGGAGTTGAGGGGCATGTCGACAAAAACCGTCCCGCCCCCGGCCGCCAGTGCTGCCGATCCCGTGGCGATTCCTTCCCAGTGAGCCCGGCCGGGGTCGTTGAAGTGAACGTGGGCGTCCACCACACCGGGGAAGAGGTGGAGCCCCCTGGCATCGATCTCCCGGGTCCCGGCCCCGCCGCCACCGGCAATTTCCGGGGCCACCTCGACGACGCGGCCGCCCTCTACCCCAATGTCCGAGATCCCGGAGCCCTCCGGCGTAACCACGGTGCCTCCGCGAATCAGCAACTCGTAGGCGATGGCTCAGCTCCCCCGGTACGTGGTGTAGGCCCAGGGTGATACCAAGAGCGGCACGTGGTAGCCGGCCCCGGCGTCGGAAATCCGGAAGGCGAGGGGCACTTCGGTCAGGAAGGTGCCGGCATCCGGATGCCCCTGGTCCCGAAAGTAGGAGGCTACGTCGAAGACCAGCCGGTACTCCCCGGTCTGGACCTCATCCCCGGAGAGAAGCGGCGCCTCGGTGCGTCCATCCGCGTTCGTCTTCTCCTGCTTGAGCAGCTTCCAATCAGCCTCGGTCTTCTTCCACAGCTCGATCGCCACGCCGGCGGCGGGGCGCCCGGCGGCGGTGTCCAGGACGTGGGTGCTCAGCTTGGCGCTCACGTCTTTTTCTCCCGTCCGACGGTTCCGGTGATGATGCCGAACGGAGAGTCGGTGCCGTAGAAGATCTCGTTCGGGTTGTCGAGGCCAAAGGCGCTCAGATCGAAGAGGATGTGATGCTGGTTCGGCATCGAGAAGCGAATCGAATCCACAACCGAAGCCTCGGCTAAGACCGCATTCCCCATCTCCCAGAGGGTCGCCTGGAGGCTCGGGCTGTCGTGCTCTGCGAAGACCCGGGCCACTGTTCCGTGGACCCTCTCCCAGAGGGCGCCGAAGTCCGTCCCCGAGACATCGATGCCGGACCCATACTCCCACCAGGCGTCGACGGTCGTTGCGAGAATGCGGTCGGTTGCATCCGGAAGCGTGGTGTACTCGTCGTGGTAGAACCCGGTAAAGGCCGAGCCGCCGCTCTTGAACACCTCCATGCCCCGGATTCCGCCCCAGAGGGTCGTCTCCGCGGAGGCCGTGTCGCCACCCTGCCGGAGGATCCGGGCCGTCTTGGTTCCGTGGGCCTTCTCGTAGGCGTGGGGATGGGGAGCGCCGTCCACCTCGATGCGCTTCCAGCGCTGAGCTTCCACTTCGATCTCCACCGCCTCGACCTGATCGAATCGATCGATAAACCGCGCCGAAAGGGCGTCGGCGAACTGCTCCGGCGAGGTAAAATGGCTGTTCCGGGCGACGGCGTACACCGTGTTCTTCATGGTGTCCGTCGGGACGCAGGCCGAATTGTCGCCGTCGGTGTAGATCTTGTCGAAGGCGCCGTGGAGCAGGATTTGTACTGTGTACTCATAGACTTGATGGACCGACGGCGATCCGCCCTTCGGCTCCTCTCGGACTATCTTCGTCAGCCGGACCCGTTGCTTCCCGTAGGAGTTCTCTCTCAGCTCTGCCATGGTTCCTCCTCTGTTGTAATCGCGTCGGCCATCCGCAACCAGGCAATCTCTGCGATCTGTTCCAACGCCGTCGCAATCTCCTCTTCCCGACTATTCTTTAGGCGCACCGGAAACGCCTCAAGGATCGCATCCTTGCGGTTCTTCCGGGCGCAGATAACGAAGGGAAAGCCGAAGCGCTCATGGTAGGCGGCGTTGTAGCGGTCGAAGGCCTCCGCGTCCACCCGGGAGAGCTCGCCGAGGCCCGCCGCCGCCTGCTCGCTCGTCGATGCCGCCCCGAGGCGCCCCTCCTTGGCGAGGCGGCCGACCAAATCCGGATGGGCCCGGATAAGGGCCAGAAGGGCATCCTCCCCGGCCGCCTCCAGAACCCCTCGGCAGGCCTCGTGGAAGGCCTTGAGGGACGCGAAGGGCCGCCGGCGCAACGCCGCCTCGACAACCCAGGGCGAGTCCTCGAAGAAGCCGCCGCAGTAGGCCACCGCCTTATCCTCCGGGAGCCCGTTGAGCGTGGAAAGGGTGATGGGCCCGGCCACGGCCTCAGCTTGTCGCTCGATCATCCGCAACAGCACTTCCGCCGCCCGGGCAATGTCCTCGGTCCGGCTGAACTCCCCGGGGTTGTGGCTAATGCCGTCCCGGCTCGCGACAAAGATCATCGCCGTGGGCACCTGGTTCGCCAGAATCGCCGCGTCGTGAAGGGCTCCGCTGGGCCGGATGGGAACCTCCAGCCCCAGCTCTTCGGCGGCGGCGTGGAGCTCCCGGCTGACCTCCCCGGAAAGCGGCGCCGGGGCGATTATCTCGCTCCTGTCGACCCGCAGGGAAAGCCCCCGGCGGGAGGCTATCCCGCCGACGGCCTGCCGCAGGGCGCCCTCCCCCTCCGCGAGGAGCCGCTCCTCCTGGGCCCGCATGTCCACCGAAAAGGCGACCTCCCCGGGGATTACGTTTACCGCCCCCGGCGCGACGATCATCCTTCCCACGGTGCAGACCGAATAGGGCGCCTCGCCGTCGAGCTTGAGCCCCAGGGTCTCAACCGCGCCGACCATCTCCGCGGCGCCGGCGAGGGCGTCCCGGCGGCCGCTCATCCCCGTCGAGCCGGCGTGGTTGGCCTGTCCCGTCACGGTAATCTCGAACTGCCGCCGGCCGTTTATCCGGTCCACCACGGCGAGGGGCAGGCCCGCCTCCCAGAGGCTTACCCCCTGCTCGGCGTGGACCTCTACCAGACCGAGATAGCGCCCGGGGTCGATGCGGTCGGTCCAGGGGACCGACGCCCCCGGGGCCGAAGCGCCGGCGAAGGCCATCCGGAGGCGCTCGACGTCGAGTCCGTAGGGCGCTCCCGCTTCCTCGACGCTCTGGCCCTGGGAGTTCCTGAGCTGCCCCAGGAGACCCAGATCGATCGCGCCGCTCCAGGCACGGCTTCCTATCATCCCAAGGGAGAAGGTCGTGCCCTCCTCCTCGCAAAAGATGACAAGCTCCAGGGGCGCCCCGGGCCAGACCCGCAGGATCTCCAGGGGGATGACCACCCCCATCACTCCGTCGTACTTCCCTCCGGAGGGCACCGAGTCGACGTGGGAGCCCGAGAGCCAGACCCGGCGCTCCCAGCCGACGGAGCGGTGGCGGATATGCACGTTCCCCGCGGCGTCGATAAGGTGCTCGGCGCCGGCCTTCTCCGCCTCCTCGATAACGTAGTCCCGGGCGGCTCGCCAAGCCGGAGAAAAGGTCGGGCGGCTGTAGCCGACCTCCGGTGGGCTCTCGGAGAAGCCGGCGATGGCCTCGATATCCCGGGCGATCCGCTGGGCGTCTACGGGTTCAACGCCGATGCCGGCGTCCGTCATACGCCGAACTCTTTCCGCCACTCCCGACCGGACTTCTCCATGGTGCTGTCGGCCTGGGTCCGGCGCAGGCGATGGACCTGGGGCATGCCAAGCTGCCACTCCTGCATCCAGTCCCGGGCAAAGATGCCTGCCTCGGTTTCGGCAAAGATCTTCCGGACCTCTTCGTCGTTGATAACCCGGGGGCCTCGGGTTCGGACCGCGAACTCGCAGGTCCGGCTCGAGCGCCGGGTTAGGTAGTCCTCGATGCCGTGCTCGTCCATCACGTCGATGACGCTTCTTAAGGAACGAATGGATTTGGCGTAGGCGAAGCTCGGGGGATAGCCGTTGTCGACCATCGTCTGGAAGCAGAGCCGCATAAGATAAATCGCTCCTCCGTAGAGAATCTGCTCCTCGAAGTTGTCGCCCTCGGTTTCCTGCTGGAAGGTCAATTCCACCACCCCGGCCCGGGTGGAGCCGACAACCTTCGAAACGGCCAGGGCGACCTGGAGGGCGTCGCCGGTGGCGTCGTGGTCTACGCTGACGCAACCGTAGATGCCCTCCTCCTTCTGGTACTTCTCCCGGACGAAGGCCCCCGGGGCGTTCGGCACGAAGAGGGCGGTGTTCACGTTCTCCGGAGGCTTGATGGCGCCGTAGAGGACGTTAAAGCCGTGGCAGAAAATCAAGGTCTGCCCGGCCCGGAGGTTCGGTTCGATGTCGGCTGCGTAGACCGAAGGCTGCGCCGGGTCGGCGAGCTCGATCAGGAGGACATCACCCTTCTTTACGGCCTCCCCGTAGTCGTAGACCTCAAAGCCCTCGGCCTCCGCCTCCTTCCGGGAGCGGCTCTTGGCCGCCGGGCGGGTTCCGACGATGACCTTACAGCCGGAGTCCCGGGCGTTCATCGCCTGCGCTTTTCCCTGTATGCCGTAGCCGATAACCGCTAAGGTCTTGCCGTCGAGGATGGAAGCATCGACATCGTCGTCGCGGTAGATCTTCTCGTTCATGAGTCGCTCCTTTAGAGGGGTATCTCCCTGTTTACGTTCTTGTAGTAGATGTAGCGCGAAGGGCTGGGGCCCGTCGCGTAGTAGCTCTGGGGGCAAAAGGGGCCCATCCAGATAAAGTCGCTCTGCGCCACCTCCATCCAGCTGTCGCCTAAGTAGTAGAGGCCCTTACCACCCAAGACGTAGAGTCCGTGCTCCATCACGTGGGTTTCGGTTACCGGAAGACTGTGTCCCACCTGGAAGGTAAAGATGTTCATCGCCAGGTCGTAGGCGAAGTCGTCGGGAATTAGGGATTGTAAGTGCGCACCCTCGTCTCCCATGTAAACCTCGCCGGGCACCTTCTGCTCCGTGCCGACTACCGCATCGAACTCGCCGCCGTCGGGAAGTCGCTCGTAGCGCTTCCGGAGTAGGAGCAGGGTGGCCGCCTCGGTGGCCCGGACCCGGTAGCCGCTCTTCGGTGGCACCAGGGCGTATCCACCGGCGGAGAGCCCGGCCGTCCCTCCGGGGTCCAGGCTCAGCTCGATCGTCCCGTCGAGGACAAAGAGGAAGTGCTCGATCTCCCCGTCGGCGGGGTGATGCCCCCCGGTTCCCGGGGCCAGCTGGATGCGATATTCGGCAAACTCCGCACCCAGGGCAGGCGCTGCAAGCACCTGGACCTCCGCCTCGGGCCACTCCGGAAGCCGGGAAAAGGGAATCCCTTCCAGCGGAATAAGCGCGTACCGCGCCTCCACCCGGGTCCTACTACCGAGAAGCTCCGTCTGCTTCCTCATAATCCGTCCTCCTTTGCCTTCG
>CAZTRQ010000085.1:0-11210 GCA_964616245.1 uncultured Spirochaetaceae bacterium
TACCGACGCTACCAAGACTGGTTTAGTTACGGTTTCTACGTAGCCCGGAAACGATAATACATCATCGATGCGTCAAACGGGTGCACCGCCTTCGACGGGGAACCGGAGCTCCACCCGGGTGCCCCGGTGGTCGTCGTTCAGGAGGATGGTCAGGGTGCCCTTTAGCTGCCCGGCGAAGGAGCGAACCAAGGTCAGCCCGAATCCGTCTGCGCTTCCGGCGAGCACCGGGTCCGGGGCTCCCGCTCCGTTGTCGGCCACCGTCAGGCGCGCGTGGCCCTCTGCTTCCGCTTCTAGGGAAACCTCGACCCGGGGATCGTCGACCCGGGGCTCCTGCGGCTCTCCCCGGAAGGCGTGCTTTATCGCGTTGGTCACGAGCTCGTTGACGATGATCCCCAGGGGCGTGGCTGCGTTCTGGCGCATCGTGACTGCATCACCCCGAAATCCGATGATCGGTCCCGTTCCGTCGTAGCGGTCGGCGATATCCTCTAAAAGATCCTCGAGAAGCGCCTCGGCGTCGAGGGTGCCCGATAGCCCTTCGCTCCGGTGGAGCTTGTCGTAGAGGTGGGCCATCGTTTCTACCCGGCCCGCCGCTTCGAGGAGCGCCTCCGAGGCGCCGGAATCGGCCGCTCGGTCGGCCTGGAGGGAGAGTAAGCCGCGGATGGTTTGGAGATCGTTCTTCAGACGGTGCCGGTTCTCCCGGAGAAGGAGCTCCTTCTCTTCCATCAGGCTTCGGGCCTGGTGTTCGGCCGCGCGGCGAGCGGAGACATCTTCGATAACGCCGAAGAAGGTGTCCTCCTTTTCCGAGAGGCGGTTGGTCCGCACCACGACGGGAACCGTCGACCTATCCTTCCGGCGGTAGGTCGTTTCGAACTCGAAGGAGCCCGAATGCCTCATGCTCTCTATTCGGAACGCCACGCCCTCGGGGGTTTCCCCGACGTCGATCTCCGTTACCGACATACCGACGAGCTCTTCCGGGGTGTAGCCGGTAATCTCCTCGGAGGCCGGATTGGCCTCCAGGATAACGCCTCTCGCATCGGTAATCCAGAAACCAAAGGAGAGGAAATCGATGATGTGCCGGTACTTACTCTCACTCGCCTCGATCCGCCGTGTTGCATGGACAGAATCCGTTAGATCGACACTGACCACGCCGATAAGCTCTACCCGCCCTTCGACGACCTGCGCCGGAAAGAGTGTCGTCTTGTAGAACCGTTCCCCCGTCGGGCTTGGAATCCACTCCTCCTTGGTAAACCCCTCGCCGGTGTCGACGACCCGCCGGACGCTCCGCCCGAACTCCCCGGAGATTTCCGGCGAAAGTAGCTCCGCAAAGCGGCGGCCCTTGAGCTCCTCCGGGGGCCTGCCGACGTTCGAAGCCACCGATTCGGAGCAGACCATCCACCGGCCCGAAGCGTCGACGACGGAGACCGGGGCCGGAGAGTTGCGGACCAGCGATTCGAGGGCCGCGAGGCTCTGTCTATGCTCCCGTCGTAACTGCCTTTCGGCGGTCACAACCTCGGTGTAGAGGATAATGCCCCCGATCTCCCCGGCGGCATCGTACCAGGGGCGGCACTTCCACCGGGTGTAGACCGTTCGACCGGCGGCGTTCACGTAGGAGTCGTCTTTCGATTCGAGGATTTCCCCCTTCAGCGCCCGGCGATGTACCTCCCGCCACTTCTGTGGAATATCCGGAAAAACCTCGTAGTGATGCTTCCCGATAATCTCCTTCTCCGAGACGTTGTAATCGGAAAGGTAACGGTCGCTCACGAAGAGGTAGCGCAGCTCCCGGTCGTGGACGGCAATAGCGCTAGGGTCGTGTTGGATGACGTAGCGCAGAAGGTACTCCCACCAGTCCCGGCTCTCCTCGGCCCGGCGGCGGCGCTCGTTGCCCGCCTCGACCTCCAGGGCAAACCCGACGTCCGCCGCGAGCTCGTCGAGGAGGCGGATCTCCTCTTCGTCGAAGAAGTCGACGGCCGGCGCGTAGAGGTTAAAGACACCGTGGACCCGACCGGCAACCCGAATCGGGAACACTGCGGATGCGCGGAAGCCCCGGGAGAGGGCCTTCTCCCGCCACTGGGCGGTACGAGGGTCGGCGGCGATATCGTTGACCACGGCGGGCTCTCCGGTGGTGTAAGCCGTAGCGGTTTGCCCCTTCGCGGTAAGGGGGTCGAAAAGGTCGATGGTTATATCCGATACGTAGCTCTTTCCGGGGCCGTAGGAGGTAGCCGAGACGATCCTGCGTCCCTCGGCGTCGGGGACGCCGATCCAGGCCAAGAGAAAGTCGCCCCGGTCGACGGCAATCTGGCAGACCTTCGGGAGAAGCTCTCGGGGATCCTGCATGCGGACGATGGCCTGGTTGATGTCGCTCAGGACACTGTAGGTCCGGCTGATCTTGAGAATCTGCCGCTCTTTGAGGGCCGTGGTCCGGTGGGCGCTAAAGAGCTCGAGGGCCATTTGAATCGACTCGATCAAAACAAACGGGCCGGAGTTCTTTAGCACGTAGCCGTACCGCGTTATCCCTTTGACCTTCTCTACGACTTCCTGCTCGGAGTGGCTGGTAAGGAAGACGATCGGCAGGGTCCGGACTTCGAGAATTTTCTCGGCGGCCTCGGTGCCGTCCATTCCGGTTCCGAGATCGATATCCATCAACACTAGGTCGATCTCGTCCCGTTCGGCGGCAACCCGCAGGGCCTCCTCGCCGGTGTGGACGATCTCCACGGCAAAGCCGGCGTCCCGGAGGATTTTCGACTCGGCCAACCCTATAATGGCTTGGTCTTCGACGAGGAGGATACGGACTCTGTTTTCCGACGACTCGAGCAACGTTTTATCCTGCTATTCTCATCGTAGATCAATAAAGAGGTAATCGCAAGAATAAATATTTTAGCGAGGCTCGCGCCTCTGCTCCGACAGGGTGCTCCAGGGCACCGTAAAGGCCTCGTCGTCGCAAACCGCCCGGATAATGGCTTCGCCCAAGGGTAGGTGTAACCGCCGGAGGGTGTTCTCCTCCGCCTCGGGCCGCAGGAAGGGCCTCAGGGCCAGGGCCAGATCCGCGCCCTCGACGGTGTCCTTCGGCATGTGGTCCCGGCGTACTTGCGAGTAGCGAAGGCCCCGGCCGAGGTATTCTCCGAGGCGGCTGTTTCTCCCGGCTCGGCAGGTTACGTAGAGGTCCCCGACCCCCGGAAGGCCGTAGACCGTCGCCGGGTCGCCCCCGAGGGCCTCGGCAACCCGGGCCATCTCGGTTACTGCCTGGGCGAAGAGGGCCGCCGAAGGGTTGGTGCTCCCGGCGGCGCTAATGCCGATCGTGTAGAAGTTCTTGAGGGCTGCGGCGGCCTCGACTCCGACGAGGTCCGTCGAGGTAATGAGGTGATAGTACGGCGTTCGGAGGAGCCCCGCGACGCGGTCCAAAAAGCCGGCATCCGGGCCCCCGAGAACGACGCTCGAATGACGCCTCTCGGCGAGCTCTCCGGCTATGCAGGGACCGCCGACGGCGCCGACCGCCGGGCCGGCGACTCCCGACGCCTCGAGAAGCTCGGTAACGAGATGGGGGAAAGGCCTTAGTCCCGCGACCGAGACGTCGAGGCCCTTGGTCAACATGACCACCGGGGGGCAGGGGATCGGACCCCGGGTGCCCGCCGCCGCCAAGGCGCCGGCTATCGTCTCCGCGGCCCACCGGACTCCCGGGGAGCTTACGCCGATTACCAGAAGAGCCGGCCCCTCGGCGAGAAGGCCTTCGAGCTCTTCTGTATGATGCGCCGACACCGACGGTGGCACGGGGGTCGGCAACCGGGGGTGGCGCCCCTCGGTACGCAGCAGATCCACCTCGTCCCGGTCGAGATGGGTGCCGACGATGTCGACCCGGCCGCCGGCGTCGCAGAGCGGGTAGGCGAAGGCGGTTCCCATTACACCGGCCCCGAGAATGATCGTTCGATTCATGCTGCCTCCGGGGGGATTATACAAGGATTTTCCTCTTGAATGGATCTGGCTCTCACGCTACTATCGTCGTACTAAAACGTGCTAACAACCCCAAATCGGAGGACCAAATAGTGCACAACGCATGGAAAGAGATTAAGAAGCTCAGCAGCGACACCGAGGTCTGGTGGGACTCGTCCCCGGTTGTCTGGCCGAACTTCAAAGAGAATATGAAAGGGAACCTGGGCCTGAGCCAGGAGGAGATGAAGTGGCTCGAGAACGAGCTCGGCGAGATGTTCTTCGACGCCCCGGTGGACAAATGGGTCTTCGACGGCTGCACCACCAATCCGCCCCTCTCCTGGGCCGTTCTGAAGGAGCGCAAGGCCGAGTGGGCCGACATCATCAAGAAAGTTCGCAAGGGGTACAAGGGCCGGTCGAAGTACGGGCTCTTCCGTCATGTGTACGCGGAAGTGGTCCGGGCCGGCGCCGAGAAGTTTCTGCCCCTCTTCGAAGCTTCCGACGGAAAGTACGGCCATATCTCTGCCCAGGTCGACCCGCTTTTGATGAACAACGAGCCGGAAATGAAGGAGATGGCCGACGAGCTTTCGGAGATCTCCCCGAACGTGATGATCAAGATTCCCGGCTCCACCCGGGGTATCCCGATCTTTAAGTATCTGGCCTCGAAGGGTATCGCTACTAACGCCACCGCAGTGTTTACCCTCTCTCAGATGCTCGCCGTGGGGCAGATGGTGGCCGAGGGCCGCAAGGCCCACCTGGCGAGTACCGACAAGCCGCGCCACGGCTGGCGGGCGGTCTGCACCCACATGAACGGCCGCCTGGAGGATTCCAAGGCCTTCCGGGGTGTCATCGACAAGAACAACATGGGGATCGACGCCTTCGAGCTCCGGACCGCTTCGGAAGTCGTCTGCAAGAAGGCGGCTCGGCTGTACAAGGAGCGAGAGCTTCCGATCAAGGTGCTTACCTGCTCCGCCCGGAAGCACGTAAACGACGCCGGCGAGATTGTCTATCCCCACATCGAGATGTTCGCCGGGGGCGACCTGGTCTACACCGTTCCGCCGTCGGTTATCGGGGACGTCTTGGTCCACTATCGCAACAAAGAGATCAAGCCCAACTGGGACAACGCACCCGACGAGAAGATCGTCGCGAAGCTGAACCAGATCGACTACTTCCGCCGGTCCGCCGACGAGGATGGATTCGCCGTCGAAGAGTTCGACGAGATTACCTCGATGGTTGAAAACATGGACTCCTTCCAGAAGGCGTTCCGGGAGATGATCGACTACGTCGGGAGCTTCCTCTAGACCGAATCGTAGAAAGTTGACCATCGCGATCAGATCACGGACCTTTTGGACGACAAGGAGTGATTTGATGCAAACGGTAAAGGGAATACACCACATAACCGCGATCGCCGGGGACCCCCAGGAGAACCTCGACTTCTACGCAGGCGTCTTGGGCATGCGGCTCTCCAAGCGGAGCGTCAACCAGGACGTGCCGGATACCTATCATCTCTTTTACACAGACGGGGGCGCGAATCCCGGGACGGATCTGACCTTCTTTACCTGGCCCCAGATGGGACCCAAGCGCCGGGGAATCGGGCACTGGGACGAGGTCTATCTCGGGATCCCCGAAGGAAGCGTCGAATGGTGGGCCGAGCGGCTTGCCGAGGCCGGAACCTCTGCCCCGGGCCCCGCACCCGCGGCCGTCGGCGTAATCGAAGAGCGCTTCGGAGAGAAGGTGCTTTCCTTCGAGGATCCCCACGGTATGGCGCTGGCCCTCGTCGAGGCGCCGATGTACGACGGCTTCGGCTATAAGGCCTGGGAGCGCAGCAGCGTGCCGTCGGAGTATCAGATTCACAGTCTTGCCGGAGTGCGCCTCCGCGAGCGATCCGCCGGCGCCACGGAGGAGTTCTTAACGGAAGCCCTGGGTTTTTCCGAGGGGCCGGAAGAGGGGGGCCGGCGACGCTACGTTCTCGGCGGCGGCGACAGCGGGCAGCGCATCGACCTGCGGATCGAGCCGGAGGAGTCCCGGGGTCAGTGGGGCGTCGGAGCGGTGCATCACGTCGCCTGGCGGGTCGCCGACGAAACCGAGCAAGGGATGGTGCAGCGCCAGATTGCCTCCCACGGAGGCCGCCCGACCCCGGTAATCGACCGCTTCTGGTTTAAGTCGGTCTACTCGCCGGAACCCGGCGGGGCTCTCTTCGAAGTCGCCACCGACGGACCCGGCTTTGCCGTCGACGAGGACCCCGAGCACCTCGGCGAGACGCTGATTCTGCCTCCCTGGCTCGAATCTCACCGTGAGAAAATCGAGTCGGTGTTGGCCCCGCTCCAGGTGCCGGGAGCCTAATCGTCGACGGCTTTGGGGCTCCGGCGGGGTCGCCGGGGACCGGCAAGCCGGCGTACATCCTCTGGGGACTCCGCCTGCGCTATCCAGGCGTCGGCCACCTCGGCGTCTATCCGGCGCCAGTCGCGGACGTGATTACCGACTGAGCGTCGTACGTAGGCGACGGGATCCGTTGCGAGCGGCGTAATCGCGTCCAAGAAGCGACGCTGCATCTCCGGACCAACGCGGAGCTTCCCACCCCAGGGCAGGTAAGGGCGGGTTCCTTCGGAGGCCAGGCGGCGTACATGAAAGCTTGGATGACGCCGCCACTGCTCTATGCGCCGCAGCACGGTCTCCGGGTCCCTAACTACCAGCGGGCGGATGGCGAACTCCGCCGTTCCCCGTTGGGTCAGCTCCTCCAAGGCGTCGAGGGCAATCTCGTCGGTGTGGCCCCGGATTTCCCAGTAGGCGGCGAGGGGGAGCATCCAGTAGCCGTCGTTGAAGACCTGTTGATCCTGCGACAGGGGAGGGGGGAGGATTGCGGCCATCGTTTCCCACGCGGAGTGGGGGTCCGCCGGCAGCACCTGGTGCAAGGCCTCTGCGATGATGTGCACCCGCTGCATCAGAGCAGCCCTTTCCAGCCTCGGTGCAGTCTCTCGAAGGCGTCCAGCGTCGAACCGGGAGTGGGCCGACTCGAATCGCGTGGCCAGGAGCTCGGCCAAGGGCGGGCCGAAGTGTCTTGTCAGGTCACCCTTGGCCATCGTCTTTATCCGCGTAGCTCGCCGCAAACTCGTCCGACGGGGTAATGTTCTCGATAACGTCTACCAAGTTGCCCGCCGGGTCCGTGACGATGAAGTGTCTTTGGCCGAACTCTTCGTCTTTCAGAGGAAGGACCTCCACCGCGAGACCCCCGCCGACGATTCTCTCGTACTCCGCTCGGGCGTCTTCCACTTCGACGTTTAGGATTACGCCTCTAGATTCGGTTCGGTGCCCGGCAGGGATCGTGGGATGGGAGGCATCGAGAATCGCTAGCTCAAAAGAGCCAGCCGCATCCGGAATTCGTAGGCTCACGTACCAATCCGTCGCGAAGGTGGGACTGAATCTAAAAACGGTCTTGTAGAACACGGAAAGGACAGAGACATCCTTCGTCATCAACACGGGATAGAAGCTTTGGATCACTGAGACACCCTCCTCTCTATAGATACGTGCAGAATGTATGTAAACGAATTCAAACATACGTGCAGATTGTATGTTTGTCAAGGTTGTGATCAAATGGTACCGTGCCGCGGAGAACCACCGAAGAAGCCCTTCGCACCAAGGAACGGATACTCACTCAGGCGATCGAGGTTTGTACCGTCGAGGGCTACGACAAGCTCTCACTTTCCTTCGTAGCCGAGGCGGCGTCCGTTACTCGGGGAGCGATTTATCACCACTTCGGGAACAAGGAGGGGCTCTTCGTGGCGGCGGTCACCCGCCTTTTGGAAGAGGTCGGTGGTAGGATCGAGGCCGCCGCCGAGGCCGGGGCAACGCCGAGGAAAGCCCTCGAGTCCGGCTGCCTGACATTCCTGCAGGCATCCCAGAGCCCGGCGTACCACCGCATCATCTTGACCGACGCCCCAGCTGTCCTCGGTATTCCGACCTGGCAGGAGCTCGACTACCATTATACCACCCGCCTTCTTGCCGACGCGCTTCGGGAGCTCCACTCCGCCGGTGAAATCGATGTGCCGGAAACCGAGGCTGCGGCCCAGGCCCTGTCCGGGGCGATGAACCAGTTGAGCCTCTGGGTCGCCTCGGGCAACTCTCTCGACGACGCAGAAGCGACGCTCCTAAGACTCCTCTCGTCCCTCGGGGGCCCGGGCAACGCCTAAGGGCGACCTCGCCTTGCGTCTGAGATATCTGGGTGTATACTACATATTCAAAGGAAGACACCATGAACTACATCACCTCAGTCATCGAGCTCGTCGAGCGCCGGGATCCGGGGCAGCGAGAGTTTCACCAAGCCGTCCGAGAGGTTCTCGGTACCCTTGCGCCGGTAGTCGAGGCTCACCCGGAATACCAGAAGGAGCGCATTCTCGAGCGCCTGGTAGAGCCGGAACGGGTCGTCATGTTCCGGGTTCCCTGGGTCGACGACTCCGGGGAGTTTCAGGTTAACCGGGGTTTTAGGGTCCAGTTCAACAGCGCCCTGGGCCCCTACAAGGGCGGTCTGCGATTGCACCCCACGGTCAACTTGAGCATCCTCAAGTTTCTCGCCTTTGAGCAGACCTTCAAGAACTCTCTGACGACGCTTGCCATGGGAGGCGGAAAGGGAGGGGCGGATTTCGACCCCAAGGGCAAGTCCGACGCCGAGGTGATGCGCTTCTGTCAGTCCTTTATGAGCGAGCTCTCCCGGCATATCGGCAAAGACACCGACGTACCCGCCGGGGATATCGGAGTTGGCCGCCGGGAAATCGGCTACCTCTTCGGGCAGTACAAGCGCCTCGCCAACGAGTTTTCCGGCATCCTGACGGGCAAGGCTCTCGGGTGGGGTGGGTCTCTCATTCGTCCCGAGGCTACCGGATACGGCGCGGTCTACTTTGCCCAGGAGATGCTCGGCGCCGCCGGCGATAGTCTAAAAGGCAAGCGATGTGTGGTATCGGGGTCTGGGAACGTCGCCCAGTTTACCGCACAGAAGCTCCTTCAATTGGGGGCCGTCCCTCTGACGTTTTCCGACTCCGGCGGTTTCGTCTACGACCCGGACGGCGTCGACGAGGAAAAGCTCGGTTTCGTCATGGAGCTTAAGAATGTCCGGAGGGGCCGGATTAAGGAGTACGCGAACCGATTTGCGTGCGAATACCACGAAGGGAAGCGACCCTGGTCGGTTCCGTGTGATGCGGCCTTCCCGAGCGCGACCCAAAACGAGATAGAAGCCGCCGACGCCAAGGCGCTGGTTGACAACGGCTGCCGAGTCGTCGCCGAGGGGGCAAACATGCCGAGTACCCCGGAAGCCGTGGAGGTCTTTCGGGGCTCCGGTGTTCTCTTCGGCCCCGGCAAGGCGGCAAATGCCGGCGGAGTCGCAACCTCGGGACTGGAGATGAGCCAGAACGCCATGCGGCTCTCCTGGCCGGCGGAGGAAGTCGATTCCCGGCTCCGGGACATTATGCGCCGAATCTTTAGCGCGACAGCGCAGGCTGCCGAAGAGTACGGAGCCCCGGGAGACTACGTCGCCGGGGCCAACATCGCCGGGTTCGTCAAGGTTGCCGACGCAATGCTCGATCAGGGGTTGGTGTAGACCAAGCAGGCCTGCTCGAGGGGGTCGGCTTGAAGAACAATCTCCTTCCCGGCGGAATCGACGACTCGGAGGATATCGTGCCATTCCGACGCCTCCTCGACGAGGCCGAGGAGGCTCGACGGGGCGCCCTCCAAAAAGCTGCGGTTCAATCTGTTATTCGGCGCCGCCAAAAAATGCGCCAGATAGAGCATGTTCATCTCGACCATATCGTTGAAGAAGTGGGTTCCCAAGGATAGGTCCGGTACGAGACCTTCGTGGAGGGCATCAACCTCGACCAACACAGAGACCGTGCTAATTTCGTTGAAGGAGACCGGAATTCCCAGCGACGGGGTGCTGCTGCCCCAGCGCCCGGGTCCTATCATCATGATGGTTTCCCCGGCAAGCTCGGTGTGCTTTGCAATCTTCCCGATAAGTCTAGCCAGGGCGTACCGCTTGGTCTCTGCTAGGCGCGTGTACGCCTCGGGGGAAACGTAGAGTATCCGGTCGATCCGTATCCGGCGACCCGGGCCGATTACACCGCCGAAGGTGCGCAAGATAACTTGCTCCTCCGATACCGTAGGTATGGGCCCCAGGGGCTCCTCGGCTCCGGCGCTTCCGTGGAAGGGCCGGCACTGGACGATGTCGATGCTGTAGCTACCGTCGCTCATCATATTGGCGGTAAACTCAATATCCACTTCCGTCCCGTAGCCGTCCCTGACGGCCTGGGCTAGGTTACGAAGATCCTCGACAATCTCGGTGTCTCGGAGCACCGGATCGAAGGTCAGTATCCACCGGGGCGATGAACGCCCACTTTTCTCTCGGGCATCCCGTTCTTCTCTGCGGTCCCGTGTTGCGATCCGTTCTAACCGCAGCCCGGGACAGTCGGCGACGAGGTCCTCGAAATGGATGCCCCGGGGTTCGTTCCGGTCCAGGTCCAGGACATCTACCCGCCGTTGGGTATGGCGCTTTACCGCGTCGAAGCTCGATTCGGGGCGTCGCTCCGGGGCGTTTAGCGCGACGACCCGGGTGTAGTCGTCGTCCCAGCGGTCGACGGCGCGGGTGCCGAGCCCGAAGACCAGGCGCACCACGCCGGCTCGGGGCTCGATTTCACGGCTCCAGACGTAGGGGTTAAAGGAGTAGATAACCCCCGCAAGCTGAGGAAAGAAGTAGCTCCCGTGGACGGAGCCGGAGACTCGTTGTACCAGAAGCGCCATCTGCTCGTCTCGCTCGAGAACGCCTCGTTGTCGGCGGTAGGTAAGGGCTTCCTCGCTCATCGTACTCGCGTACACCGTCCGAATGGCGTCGAGAAGACTCGCGAGGCGCTCCTCCGGAGAACCCTGATTCGGACAGAAGATGGAGTCGTACTTCCCCGAAAAGGCGTTGCCGAAGTTGTCTTCGAGCAAGCTACTCGATCGAACAATAATCGGTGCGTGGCCGAAGTACTCGAGCATGTCTTGGAATCTTCGGACGATGTAGTCCGGAAAGCTGCCGCTCAAGATCCGCTGTCGCACTTCTTCGAGACCGGTCAAGAAGGCATCCGGATCCTTCTGTCGCTGACGGTCCCACCAGCAGTGGTTGTTGACGAGGAAGGTGTAGAAGACGTCGGACCCGATAAAGAAGGAGTCGTGGGGCTCGAGCTTCCCGGCGAGCTCCGGAAGGTCCCGCCGGATAATGGCCCGGGCAAGAAGCATCCCGACGGACTTCCCCCCGATCATCCCGGTGC
>CAZTRQ010000086.1:0-9512 GCA_964616245.1 uncultured Spirochaetaceae bacterium
ATAATGGCCCGGGCAAGAAGCATCCCGACGGACTTCCCCCCGATCATCCCGGTGCCGATCATGTGCTTCCATACGGTAATAAGGTCGTCGATGCTCAGGTACCGCGTCGCCAGGGCCATCATCCGTTCTTCGTGGGGAATGATAAGCCGGATTAGCTCCCGGAAAGAGGCGTCGGCCCTGGAAGCCGGGGCCTCCCCGGCGGCTATTGCCTCCAGCACGGTCTCGGCGCGCATAAACGTCTTGTCCCAGAGCCCCACCATTCGGTAGCTCGCCGAGCGCAAGCCCCCCCAGGGGGAAGACTCCATAACCGCCGCGATCTCGGTGCTGTTATCTACGAGGGAGAAATCGGTGTCGTCCCACCGAAAGACCGAGAAATGAGAGGCTTTCTCCCGGCCGTAGACCTTCGCCGGTTGAACGTAGAACCGCTCGCGGTAGTTGTAGACATCCAAGAGGACCTGGGTGGTTTCGTAGATGGGGATCGCAGCGTGGTAGGAGTGACGATGCCGATAGAGGGCAAAGTAGGCGATCGTGTCGAGTCCAAGGAGGTAGGGGCAGGTAAGCTGGAAGAAGTTGCCGATCATCCGGTCGCTGTAGCAGGTTTCGCTTAAGTCGGATAAGGCGTCGAAGACGAAGTAGCCTCCGACACCGACGTCTCGGATGGTGCGGTGAATCGCGGTAATAAAGTGCTCGAACCCAAGGGTTGGATTGTTCCGCTGGATTATGACGTCTTCGTCTTCCGGGAGGACCGCTTCGTGACCGCCGAAGCGGAAGTAGACGACCTTTCGAGACCGAGACTTTGCATAGTCGAGAAAGGCCCGGGTAAACGGTTGGTAATGGGCGATGCTATCGAGACGCCAGACGACGTTATCCCCGGAGCGCAACCCGTCGAGGACCCGGTCTAGGGGAGAGAGACCCGTGCTCTCCCGGGGGCGCGAGGCGTAGTCATGCTCCATAGGCACCCTGGAGCTCCCGGAACACGCCTCCGGGGTCCTCGTGGAAGAGTTCCGCCTCGGGATGGAGGAAGTACGGTTCGAGGTAGGCCCGGGTGGTGTCGCTCGTTTCGGCCCACCGGGCGGCCCGTTCCTGGGCGTCCTGCTTGAGCAAGAGGGCGACAAGGACCCGAGCGATGGCGTTACGGTAGCCGGCGCTCTTCATGGAGATTCCCTGCCGCCGACCGAGGTCGTAGTCGTCGTTGACGGCGGAGAACATGATATCCCGGATCAGATAGTTCCACCGAGTCGTGGTGGCGTCGTTCTCCGGTCCTGCGAGTATTTCCTTTATTCGCGGTCTGAACTCCGGCATGATGTAGGCGTCCATGCTGTCGAGGGAGAAGCCGCCGCGGCGAATCGTCTCCGCCTCGTAACGAAGCCGCTGCGCCAAGTTTCGAAGCCATTCGAAGTAAGAGGCGATTACCCCGGCGCCGTTGGCGAGGAAGTCGTAGACCACGACAACCCCTCGGTCGAAGAGAATCCGTTCCGCCTTGGAGCTGTTCGGGCCGTTTGCGCCGCAGAGGACGACCCGAGCCTCGACTCGGGGTGCGTTCTTCGCGGTAATCGCGTTCTCCAACGCCGCCGGAACGAGGATATCGCAGGGAAGCTCGAGAATCTCCGCGCTCTCCGCAGGGCCCCGGAGCGTCCGGGTTACCCCGGCCTCGAAGCCGACGACGCTCCCGGTTTCCCGGACGTGGGCGAGCAGTTCGGTAATCGGAATCCGGTCTCCCACAATGGCGCCGTCCTTGTCGGCTATCGCGACAAGGTTGACGTCGAAGCGCTCGAGCTCCGCGAGGAGGGAACCGCCGACCTTTCCCGAGCCCTGGAGGACCACCCGTCGCCCCGCGAGGAGCTTGCGATAGAGGTTGCTCTCCCGCCAACTCTCTTGCGAAACCGAGGGGGCGCCCCTCTCTTCGCGGACAACCTCCTCGGTGTAGGCGGCCATTCTGCCGAGAAGCCTATCTTCGGCCTGGTCGAGGGGCTCAGCGGCCTCCCACCGGCCGTCGAGATGAAGCCGACCTACCACCGCGAGGAGGCTGTAGAGAAGCCCCCGGCCGGTGGCGCCGGTCCGGGCGGCAATACCCATGAAGGGCTTGCCGGTAATGTGGGCCGCGGCGACCAACTCGAGGTAGCGCTCGCTAAACACCAACTCCCGCATCGCTTCGCGATCCTGATAGTCGATCCCAAAGCCGTCCATCAGGATGTGCCGGGCCTCGGTTGCCGACACCACCCGATTGCCGAAGAGGGTTGCCCCGTGCTTGACACCGTAGGCCATCAAGGCGAGATCCCGGAGAGCGCTCTTGAAGCCTTCGAACATGTTGCCGATTTCCTTCGGGCCGCAGCCTACATCCCCCGCCGGGACGTCCCGGAAGGGACCGGTGACCAGAAAGAGCGCCCGGCCGAAGTTGGCAAGCGTATCGAAGGTGTCGATCCTGTCGCTCTTGTAGTAATCGGAAGTGGTCTTGAGACCTCCCTTGCCCCCACCGAAGAGGATCCGAGACCGGGCGCATTTCCATGTCATCATAAAGGAGAGGGCCGATACCTCGACGAATTCTACAATAGGGTCGATTCGCAGGCCCCCCTTCGCGGTACCCCGGGCCGTATTGTGTCTGGTCCGATACCCCGGAAGATGCCGGCTGCTCCGCCCCTCGTTGTGCTCGACCCAGAACTCCTCGAAGGCCTCGAACCGAAGGAGCATCCGCATTACGGCGTCGTTGTCGACGATGCCCATTCCCTCGGCGGCTTCGAAGAAGTCGGTCAACGAGTTCAAGAGAAAGACGCCGAGCTCCTCCGTCGAAGCGGTGTCGCCGTTCGCCGCAGCGACGCCGCGGAGCGACGCCAGAGCCTCGGAAACCTCACCCGCTTCGGAGTCCGGCCGGGAGATGCACCGAATAGCGTCCTCAACCACGCCTATCGTCGTGCTCTCCCGGGGGCCCGGGACCCGGGGTGTCAGGCTACCGAGATCTGCGACCACCGCCTCCGTCGAAGCGCCGGTGTCGACATAGAGAGACAAAAGGCCAACCTCATAGTCGTTTTCCGCGCAGGGGAGAAAGGTGTCTTGATAGGCCCGGCGGATGTTTATCCCCTGCCGGGTGAACATCGAGACCCCTTCGATTGCGAACTCCCGGGGCGGATTCTTCAAGGCGACGGCGATCCTGGTCTCCCCCGAAGAAAGGCGTTCGTTCTCTCCCGGACGCTCGGTCTCGGTTCCTTCGACGATTACCACCGGACCATCGCTCACCACGGCGCCTTCGAAGAGGCGTTGATGACGGTGGATTCGAGGAGGGACCGCCGTGCTCGCCACTTCCTCGAGGATGTATTCCGGCGTTAGGCAGTGGAGGAACTCCTCGGTGTGTTGCAACCGGTGCGCGGCGGCGTAGGCTCGAGCCTCGGCGAAAAGCGCTTCGCTCTCCGCCGTCGTTACCCTGCCCGTGGCGATATGCCGCCGGCCGCGCTTCTCGAGGGTTATGATGCCGATCCCCGATCGGGTCCGCACCGCGTCGAAGGAGGCGATTCCCATCGCGGCGTTTTGCTGGAGAATCCCTTCGAGGCGACCGGGATAATCCCGGCCGACGTTCAGGATGTAGGTAATAGCTCGACCGTCGGCGCTCACCTCGGTCAGGTAGGGATTTTGAGCGGTCAGAAGCTGCGTTATCGAGTAGACGTGGCTGGCTATCTCCTCGGGCGTATTCGCGTGGAAATACCATTGCGGCAGAAAATCCTCCGAGAAGTAGTGATCGAGAACCTTTTCCACCGTGTTGAAATCGAGGTGGTACCCGCCTTCGAGGATCTCGTGTACGCAGGATCGGGTGTGGGCAAGCCGCCTCGTGTCCATCTATGTGATCCTACTTCCCGTGGGCCCGATTGTAGGCGCTAACCAGGGCATTTATGCCGGCTGTGTCGATATTCGAGTGTACCCCGGCCCCCCAGAACTTCTTGCCGCCGGGAAGCTCGATCTGGACGTAGGCGACGGCCTCGGTGTCGGCCCCGGTTCCGATGGCATGTTCGTGGAAGTCCGTCAGGTCGAAGTCCTTCCACCCCTTGCCTTCGAGAGCGTGGACGAAGGCGCTGATGGGGCCGTTTCCCTCGCCGGAAATCTCTACTTCATCTTCGGCGTTCCGGACCTTCGCGGTACAGGAAAGGCGGTTAGCGCCATCCTCGACGTACCGAAAGCTGGTCCTCTTTACTTCCATGGGTTCTCGCTTCTGGAGGAACTCGCGGTTGAATGCTTCGTAGATTTCGTGGTTGGTAAGCTCGCGTCCCTGTTCGTCGGCTATACGGTTGATCAATCCGCCGATATCCGGATGCATCGACTTCGGCAGTTCGAAACCGAAGTCCCGGGACATCACGTAGGCGACTCCGCCCTTTCCGCTCTGACTGTTAATCCGGACGATGGCGTCGTAGGTCCGCCCGATATCCCGGGGATCGATGTGCAGGTACGGCACCTCCCACCGGGTACTCGGGTCGCCCTCCGCTGATCGACGGTCCATCCCCTTCTTGATGGCGTCCTGGTGAGACCCGGAGAAGGCGGTAAAGACCAGCTCCCCGGAGTATGGGTGCCGGGCCGGCACGGTCATGCGAGTCGTCCGCTCGTAGACCCTCCGGAGGCGCGGGAGGTCCGAAAAATCGAGCCCCGGATCGATTCCGTCGGCCATACGGTTTAGAGCCACGGTTACGATGTCGAGGTTGCCGGTGCGCTCGCCGTTCCCAAAGAGGGTGCCTTCGACTCGCTCGCCCCCGGCCATCAGTCCGAGCTCCGTGGCGGCGACCCCGGTTCCCCGGTCGTTGTGGGTGTGGAGGCTGATGATGGCCAGATCGCGGTTCTTCATGTTTCGACAGAACCACTCGATTTGATCCGCATGCTTGTAGAACGGGATCCACTCGACGGTGTCCGGGAGGTTCAGGATAATCTTGTTCTCCGGAGTCGGTTCCCAGACTTCCATCACCGCTTCGCATACCTCGAGGGCGAAGTCGGTTTCGGTGTCGGAGAAACTCTCGGGAGAGTACTCGAAGCGGACGTTCGTGCCCTCGAGGGTCGGAACGAGGGACTTGACGAGCCGGGCTCCGGCTACCGCAATATCCTGTATCTGCTCTTTCTCCATGCCGAAGGTTACCTTGCGCTGCAGGGCGGAGGTGGAGTTGTACATGTGGATGATGGCGTTAGGGGCCCCCTGGACGCTTTCGAAGGTTCGCCGGATAAGGTGCTCCCGGGCCTGGGTCAAAACTTGAACGTAGACGTCGTCCGGTATTCGCTTATCCTCGACCAACCGGCGGACAAAGTCGAACTCGATCTGGGACGCCGAAGGAAAGCCTACCTCGATTTCCTTAAAGCCTATCTCGACGAGGAGCTCGAACATTTCGAGCTTCTCCTTGACGCTCATGGGGATAGCTAGGGCCTGGTTGCCGTCTCGGAGATCGACGCTACACCACATGGGAGCCGCGTCGATGCTCTTGTGGGGCCACTGCCGGTCCGGCAGCTCCACCGTCTTGAAAGGTTCGTATTTCGGCATGTCTCTCCTCCTCATCGCCGAGTTTGTGTGTCGGTCGTAACAAAAAAAGCCCGCTACCGAGGGACCTCGATAGCGGGCTTTCGCCGCTGCGCGACAGCGCTCGACCTATGGTCGGGGTCGCCGTCCGAGCTCCCTCATCGATGAGCCTTCGGGTAGAGCGAGGTGGAGTAGAAGACTCAAAAAAGGGAGTAAAAATGCTGCCGGTCGACTGTACAACGCACTCATCGGTCAAACAATAGCCGCCGGGGCCGGAGCTGTCAACCTTCCTTATCTCGAATCTCTTCGACATACGCCGCGTAGTCTAGAATCTCCCTCTCACCGGACTCCCGATACCGGGCTAGGCAGAGACTATTTCGACGCTTCTTGGCTTGATAGAGCGCCTTATCCGCCGCCTCGACCAGTTCCGCCAGCGACCGGTCGGGGCTCCCTTCGGCGATGCCTATCGAGAAGGTCGCCACCGGCTCACCCTTTTCTTTGGCGATCGCACGGACCGGAGCGTAGAGCTCGTCGGTTTCGATAGAGCCCTCCTGTGCAAAACGCAGCCGTTCCGCGGTCAGGATGCTCTGATGGAGGGGCGCCTGCAGTATCAAGAGGATTTCCTCTCCTCCGTATCGAATTCCCCGGTCGTTGGCGGTTCGGATGCCGTCGAGTATCGCTTCGGCGGCTTTCTTGAGAACATCGTCCCCAAACTGATGCCCGACAGTGTCGTTCACCCACTTAAAATGGTCGATATCGAGGAGGACCAAACTGTAGGTCTTTCCGGCCCCGACGAGGTTTTCGAGCTCTTCCGGAAGCGCTTTGAGAAAGTAGTTCTTGTTCCAAAGACCCGTCAGGCCGTCTCGGAGATCCCCTTCCATCTCCTTGCGCAGCTTCTCCTGCAGCACCTCCAGGCTTTCTCTGCCGGCGGTGCTCTCCGCCTCTTCCCAGGCACGGCGCTCCTCCTCCTCGGCAATCCGCACCGCGGCACCGGCGCCTCGAAGGAAGCTGTGCTCGTCGGTCAACAGGTAGAGATAGAGATCGACGATGCCCCTAAGAATCTGGAAAAAGAAAATCTGTGCCAGACTCGGCATCGTGCTGATACCCGAGTAATGCCGTGCCTCGAGATAGCGACGGACCTGACGGGTCACCGGTTTTGGTTCCGGTGTTTCTTTCCCGCCCTGGACCTCGAAGTCGACAACCGGGGTCGTCGAAAGCGAGCGGTAGATTCTCTTACCCACCGCGTCGTTCCGCCGGAGGAGCTCGTCGTTGAGGTCTTCTCCGACAAGGTGGAGGAGCTCCGAGAGCTCTGCCACCGTTTCATAGGTTCGGGGAATGTCGATCTCCGCCGGCAGAAGAGCGTGACCGTAGCCGGCTATACATACGTTTCGAAGACGGTTGATCTCTTCGGTAAGGCTCCGGGCGACGGCACTCCGGCGGAAGTGTTGCTGGTAGTCTCCGTCGTCGAAGACACCGTGATGGTAGGTCGTCAATGCTCGGAGGTAGGGCTCGAAGATGCGAGGGTAGGCTTCCGCCCAGTGTCGTTTAACCGCGGCGAAGGCATCCCCGATACCATCGCGTATCAGCGTCTTTTCAAGGAGGTAAAAGTCGACGCTGGAGAGCATGCTGTCGATAATGCGATGGATTACCAGGACCGGTTGAAGCGGGTCGGCCCGAGAAACGACCTCGATATTTGCCGTGTCGTGCGAAAACGTCAGAGAAGCCGAAAACACCCGGGTATCGAAGTACGGCAGGTAGTACGGGAGGCTATCCATGCGATCTATATCCGATTCCGGGAAGAGAGCCCTGAGGACCGCGAAGGTGCCCGCAAACTGCCGGGAGAGCCCCTCCTCTCTGGCCCGTTCGAAGGCCTCGAGATCTTGACGCTGGCGGTCGAGGAGATCGCGTTCCCGGGCCCGATTCTGTCGCTCGGCGAAGGCTTCCGGGGTCAAAATTTCGTCGGCCCGGAGCTGGAGGAAGGAAAAAATGCGGCTTCGTTCCTCATCGTTCTCCGGATCGAAGGAGAGCAGGGTCCCGAGGCCCCGGACGATAACCGGGCTCAGCTCCTTCTTGAACCGTTGGAGGTTGTCGATCGAAATACGAAAGATATGGAGCGCCTCGTCGATATCGTTCTTCCCGGCGCCGCCGTAGGCCCGGCCGATGTCTCGGGCGGTAGCCAAAATATGGGAGATCCGGCTCGGAGCCAGCTGTTCCGTGCTGAGCACCAAGCGGAAGAGCTCCCGGGCGACGGAGCCGAGGCGGGCGGCCTCTATGCGTCCCCGTGCATCCCGTTCGTGTTTTACCGCGGTAAGCGCCACACGAAGCGCCTCTTGACGATCGGCGAAAACCTGGAGGTACTCGAGTCCGAGGGGGTCCTGCCGTCGCAGTGCCGCCGTTATCCGGCTGCGATCTTCTTTGGTGGTTCCGAGAAGGACGTTGGCCGCGTCGTGGAGGGCGTCGAGGGTGTCGAGAAGCGTGTACTCGTAGGGGCTGTAGGAGGCGTAGCGTTTCCGGTCGGCGAGGAGGTCGATGAGCCGGCTGTTGAGAAGGTCCGGGTAGTCACTCCGAAACCAGCTGACTAGGTCTTCGAATCGTTCCCGGAGCCCGACGGCACGGAGACGCTGTTGGTAGCTCCAGCGGTTTACTCGCCGGCGGAAGGCCGGCTTCGTGCGGGGGAACCAGTCGTCGGCTCGACGTCCTTGCGTCTCGCTATGAGGTCGCACCGCTTTGTCGCCGGGGGCCGGATGGGATGGGCGACGTGGCGCCTCCTTCGGCTCTCGGGATCGTTGGTTCTCCGCCTTCATGCGGCGGACCGCTTCCTCGAAGCGTCTTTGGGCTGCAGCCTCTCCGTAACCCTTGTCCCGAAGCTCTCGATAGATCTTCTCTATCTCGGCATCGCTGGTGCCCTGCTCCCGGAGACGCTTGTAGAATGCAGATCCGCCTTCGTTACTCTTAGCCATCGTGCGTCCTTGCAACAATACCACATTTTGGAGATCTCTTCCGACCGGAAGAGACGTTGTTTATAATGGTGCCCGAGAGGGGACAGATAGTGAATCAGGAATCGCGTTCTTCCGATTCGAAGAGAACCCCACCTATGCGGTGTGGCCTCGTCGGTCTCGGGCGTATCGGGTCGCTCTTAGAGGATGATGCTCTTCGCGAAAAGCCTGCGACCCACGCCGGTGCGATAGCCGGGCACCCCGACTGCCACCTCGTCGCCGGGGCCGACATAGATCCCGATCGGAGGACCCTCTTCGCCGAGCGTTGGGGGTGCGATAGCCTCTACCAAGACGCCGAATCGCTTCTTGGAGGGCAGGCCGACGCCGGCGGTATCGATGCCCTCTTCGTGGCTACCCATCCCGACAGCCATCTTGCTATCTGCCGTGTGGCCTCGGCGTACGGTGTTCCCCTCATCGTCTGCGAAAAACCGCTCGCCGACACCCTCCGCCGAGCCCGAGCCCTCCGGAGGCTCCACAACCCGCCGCACCTAACCATTCTAACCAATCACGAGCGTCGTTATTCGAAGGACTACCTCGCTGCCCGGAACCTGGTCGAGAAGGCAAGCCTAGGCAGGCTTCTTGGAGTTACCGGCGTTCTCTATTTCGGGTCCCGGATGCCCCACCGGGACGTGCTTCTCCACGACGGTACTCACCTCGTGGACATCATCAACTTTCTCGCCGGCGGGCGTCTCCGGGTGCACCGAGTCGTCGGCGATCTGAACCGGAGTACCGGGACGAGCTATCTCCATGCGAGGCTTCGAACCGATGCCGGGTCGATTCCCGTCCTTGTCGAGGTCGGTTCCGATCGGGACCATCTTGTTTTCGAGCTTACCCTGAGCTTCAGCCAAGGGCGCCTCAGGATCGGGAACGGCGTCTTCGCCGTCGAGAAAAGCGCCGAGAGCCCCCACTACGAGGGCTATCGCTCCCTGGCCCTCGAGGAGCCGGCGCCCATTGGTCCCACAGGCTACTTTGCCAACATGGTCGACGACGCGGTTGCCTGTTTCCGGGAACCCGGCCGGGAGCCCGTTTCCAGCGCCGTC
>CAZTRQ010000086.1:9612-11202 GCA_964616245.1 uncultured Spirochaetaceae bacterium
CGACGCGGTTGCCTGTTTCCGGGAACCCGGCCGGGAGCCCGTTTCCAGCGCCGTCGACGGCTACGAGGTCATGAGGTTTATCTTTTCCCGACGCCGTTGGCTTTAAGAGCCGTCAGCTTCAAGAAAAGAGGCGGATCGCTCCCCGGAGGTAGTAGAAGGCAACTACTCCGGTCGCTCCGAGCTTTACCAGGATACCGAGAAGGGTTCCCCGGAACACCCCCGCCGCCGCTTTGAGCGGATCCTTGTTCTCCGGATTCAAGATGACCTCCCCCAAAAGCGCCCCGAGAAAGGCCCCGATAAAGACGCCGAAGGGAGGAAAGAAGATGCTGCCGAGGATCATCCCCAAGACGCTTCCCCAGACACCGGGTCTTCCGGCGCCGGCCTTTTTTGAGGCGAGGGCCGGAAAAATGTTGTCCAGGACCGTCGCGGCCACCGCGACGACCCCGAGGACGATAAGCGCCACCGGTTGGAAAAGGGTCCACCCGGTTGGGATCGAGAGTAGATGGAGGGCCAGATACGCGAGAATAGGCCCGGGAATAGCCGGTACCACGCATCCTAGGAACCCGAGGATCATAAAGAGTGCGCCTGCGAGGACTACTGCTATCGATGCAACTATGGTCAATGGTGCCTCCGGTGCCTCTTGTGCGTCATCGGCTTATCGGGCCATCTGGTAGGCCTTCTCGATATCCGCCTGGTCGAACTCGTAGGTCGTCGAGCAGTTGTGGCAGGTCGTTCTCAAGGGGAAGGGGCCGTTGTCGCGAATATCCCGGATGTCCGCCAAGGGCATCGCCGAGAGGAACCGGGCGAAGCGCTCTTTCGAGCAGTGGCAGTAGAATTGAATCTCCCGCTGCCCCACCGGGATCGGCTCGAAGCGCTCGAAGTGGCCGTGGACCAACTGCTCGGTAGAGAGGCCCGCGGCAAAGAGGGCTCCCATGCTCGGCAACCCGCGGATAGTACGGTCGAGGTCTTCGGCGTATTCGTCCTCGGCGCCGGGGAAGGCCTGGGCCATCAAGCCCGCGGCTCCTACGACCCGTCCCTCCTTGTCGAACTGAATACTCAGGTTGAAGGCGGTTGGTTTCTGCTCGGATTGGCGGAAGTAGTTGGCCAGGTCCTGGGCGACGTTCCCGTAGGCGAGCTCCACGCGGCCCGTATACGGCTGCTTGGCCTTTTCCAGCTTCTTGGTAACCGAGAGCATACCCTCCCCGATAAAGGGTACCATGTCGAAGGAGGTAAGCTCCTCGTCGAGGGATATCGACGGATTACTGATGTACCCCCGGACGCCGCCCCCGGCCGTCGCCTCCACCGAAAAGCCCTTAGCCGGTCCGTCGCCTTCCACCTCTATGCCGATCCGGTCCTTCCCCTTTAGGTTCGAGACCATGAGAGCCGCGCCGAGATAGGCGTGGCCGAGGATAAAGGTCTCCAAGATGCCCAAGCCGTGGTTGGCCCGCATCTGGTTGATCATCCGGGTGGCGTGGACCACCGAGAGCCGGTAGTTACCGGAGCGAAGGACGTAACTCGCGAGCTCGTCTTCTGACAGGGTGCTCATATGGGTAATCAGCTGTTTGTCGTTGATGTCGGCGCGTTTCATCT
>CAZTRQ010000087.1:0-1408 GCA_964616245.1 uncultured Spirochaetaceae bacterium
GAGCCGCTCTACGTAATCGGCCCCCCCCGGATCCGGGAGTTTGTCGAGAGCAGCCGGAAGGTCCTCGAGATGTACATTAACTTCGAGATTATCGTCCAGGAGATCGCCAATCCCCGGGAGGCGCAGGAGGTCTACGCCGGGGAGGGCTTTGCCGTCCGCTCGGTGCCCGCGGTTCACACCCGACCCTGTGTAAGCTACTTCTTCGAGGAGGAAACCCGGCCGGGAATCTTCCACCCGGAGCGGGCTGCCGCGGCGGGGGTTCCCCGGGGACCGCTGTGGTCGAAGCTGCAGCACGGGGAAGAGGTTTCTCTCGATGATGGTCGGTTGGTGCGTCCCGACGAAGTGATGGGAGAGCCCCGTCGGGGCCGAAAATTCTCCTACATAACCGACTCGATCTACACCGAAGAGCTTGTCGAGGCCGCCGGCAATTCCGATCTTTTAATCTGCGAGGGGATGTTCGAGAAGGCCCTTGCCGAGACATCCCACGAAAAAAAACACATGACCGCAGAGGACGCAGGGATACTCGCCGACCGGGCCGGAGGCGTTCGGCAGATGGGGCTTATCCATTACAGCCCGCGGTACGGCAACCGGGAGCTAAAGCGCCTCGAGACCGAGGCGAAGGCCCACTTTCCCGAGGCGTTCCTAACGAGGGATCGGCAGCTTATTCCGATCCCCTATCCGGAGGAGAGTGCATGATAGAGGTGGGGGAGGTAACCAAGCGTTACGGCGCCTTCGAGGCGGTGCGGGGCGTCTCCTTCGAGGTAGCGCCGAAGGAGATCGTCGGACTTCTCGGACCCAACGGAGCCGGGAAGACCACCCTTATGCGGATTCTGACCTGCTATCACTTTCCCACCGCAGGTCGGGTGATGATAAACAACCACGACGTCTACACCGACCCGATCCGGATAAAGGAATCGATCGGCTACCTGCCGGAGAGCTCCCCGGTCTACGGCGAGCTGACGGTCTCCGAATACCTGCAGTTCGTCGCCGACGCCCGGAGCATCCCCCGGGAGGCGCAGGCGGACCGCATCGCCTCTACCCTGGAGACCTGCGGCCTAACCGCGGTCCTCCACCGGCCGATCGAGCAGCTCTCCAAGGGATTCAAGCAGCGGGTCGGCCTGGCGCAGGCGATTGTCCACGACCCGGACATCCTTATCCTCGACGAGCCGACGACGGGCCTCGACCCGAACCAGATTGCCGAGATCCGGCGGCTTATCCGGCGGCTGGGAACCGAGAAGACGGTTATCCTGTCGACCCACATCCTTCAGGAGGTGGAGGCCGTCTGCGACCGGGTGATGATCCTAAACGAGGGGCGCATCGTCGCGACGGGAACCACCGAGGAGATCGCCGCCGGGATGAAAGGCGACGAGATCTACCCGATAGCCTTCCGGCCGGCGGCTGGATTCGG
>CAZTRQ010000087.1:1508-4127 GCA_964616245.1 uncultured Spirochaetaceae bacterium
CTGAAGCGCATCCCGGGGCTCGACCAGGTGCAGGAGTTGCGGCAGGACGCCGCCGATCCCTCGGTCTGGCGGGCGCGGCTATTCTTTGCCCCGGGCCAGGTACCGGTGCCGGGCCAGGTACCGGCCCCCGGAGCGGCAACCCCGCCCCCGGCTGCCTCCTACGCCAACGCGGCGGCCGTCTTCGACTGGGCGGTCCGGGAGAAGGTAACGCTCTTGGAGCTCCGCCGGGAGGCCTTTAGCCTCGAGGACGTCTTCGCGACGCTTACTACCGGAGGTTCCCATGTCTAGACTCCTACCGCTGTTGCGACGGGAGGTGCTCTCCTACCTAAACAGTCCCATCGCCTACGTGGTGGCCGTGTTCTTTCTGGCCTTTACCTCGATTTGGTTCTTCTTTATCCAGCAGTTTGTCGCCCAGAACGTCGCGAGCTTGCGGGCCTATTTTACCATTATGCCTATCATCTTTATTCTCCTTATTCCCGCGATTACCATGCGTAGCTGGGCCGAAGAGCGGAAGCTCGGGACCGCGGAGCTTCTTCTTACGCTGCCCTATCGCGAAGGAGAGATCGTTTTTGGTAAGTTTCTCGGTGTTTTCGCCCTCCTGGCGACGGTCCTGGCGCTGACGATTCCCGTACCCCTCTCGGTGAGCCCCCTCGGCGACTTCGAGACCGGGCAGATCGTCGGGCAGTACATCGGGGTTCTTCTCCTCGGAGCCGCGGGCATCGCGATCGGCCTCTTTCTCTCGGCCTTCTCTTCGAACCAGATTACCGCCTTTATCCTGACCGCGGTCGTCCTCTTGTTTCTGACGCTCCTTAACCAGGTAACCCTCTTGGCGGATCTTCCCCCGGCGGTAGCTTCTCTGGTCAACTATCTGTCCATCGGCCACCACTTCCGGAGCTTCGAGCGGGGACTGGTGGATACCCGGGATGTCGTCTTCTACCTCGGGATGACCTTTCTCTTTCTCTACCTCAACACCAAAGTCCTGGTCTACAGGAAGTGGAGGTAGGAATGATGAAGCTAACGAAGAAGCTATCGAAGAAACTCTCGAAAAAGCAGCGCGAAACGCTAACCCTTATCCTGACCCTCGCGGTGCTGGTCTTTGTAGCGCTCAACAGCAACCTCTTCTTTCTGCGCCTCGACCTTACCGAGAACAAGACCTACTCCCTCTCCCAGGTATCCCGGAACCTCTTCCGGGAGATCGAAGAAGAGGTGACGATTACCTACTACCTCTCGGACCGCCTCCGTACCCGGGCGCCGGAAACGCAACAGATCGTCGACCTATTGACCGAGTACGAGGCCTTTAGCCGGGGCGCCATCGACGTCCGGATAATCGACCCGGCGCTCGCCGGGGTTACCGCCGAGGCGGAGAACTTCGGCGTCGTGCCCCAGCAAATACAGGTCGTGGAGCAGGACCAACAGAGCTTCGCCGTCGTCTACACCGGCATCGTCATCTCCCACCTCGAGGAGTCCACGGCGCTTCCGGTGGTCTTCGAGCCGGAGGCTATCGAGTACGAGGTTACCAGCGCCATCCGTAACCTGGTGGAAGACCGGACGAACGTCGTCGGTGTTCTGCTCGATCAACCCGGGGCGAGCCTTCAGCAGAACTACCAACTCCTTACCTCCCGGCTGACCCGGAACTACGAGATCCGACCGATCGAACCCGGGGAGGAGATTCCGCCGGATGTCCGGAGTCTTATCGTTATCGGGGGATCCGGCCTCGACGAGTACGCCCTCTTCGAGATCGACCAGTACATTATGTCCGGCGGAACGGTGCTCTTTGCCTACGACCCCATTCGCGTAAACGTCCAGCAGGGCCTCTTCGCCTTCTCGCCGGAGGAGCAACCGATTATCGATTTCTTGGAACACTACGGCGTCCGGCCCCGGCGGGAGCTGGTGCTCGACACCAACAACCGGCGCATTCCGATCCAGGTGCCCCAGGGCCCCCTTCTGGTGCAGCGACTGGAGCCCTATCCGCCCTGGGTCTCGGTTCTCGGGAGCTCGGCGAACCCCGAGCATCCGATTACCGCCCGTTTCTCCGGGCTCGACCTCTACTGGCCGAGTCCCCTGGACCTGGTCGGAGAAGCCGAGCAGATGACCGTGCTCCTCGAGTCCTCCCAGGAGAGCTGGACGATGGAAGGGCCCTACATGATCGACCCGGTCGAGCCCTTCGGGATGACGCAGGGACGCGCCGAGGGCACCGGGAACTACGTCCTGGCCGTTGCCCTCTCCGGAAGCTTCGAAAGCTACTTTGCCACCATGGCGCTTCCCCCGCGTCCCGGGGAACAGGAACCGCTACTCCCGGGAACGACGAGCGTAGACTCGGCTCGCCTGGTGGTCGTCGGCGACTCGGAGTTCGCCGGGAGCTACACCCAGTTTACCGACAGCCGGTATAACATCGTCTTTTTGGAAAACGCCCTCGGGTGGCTCGCCAACGACGAGGATCTGTTGAGCATTCGGACCCGGGCGGTTCGGGACGTTCGCCTCAACGCTATTCAGGACCCGCAAGTCAGGGCCGGGGTGGCGACCTTCGCCGAGCTCTTCAACGTCTTGGTGATGCCCCTCCTCGTGGTCGCCGCGGGTATCGGGCGCTTCTTCTTCCGTAGGCGCCGGGCCCAACTCGGT
>CAZTRQ010000087.1:4227-11064 GCA_964616245.1 uncultured Spirochaetaceae bacterium
CCGAGTCCAAGGAGGAGCAGGAATGACATTCCGAAACCGTGTTCTCTCGTTGAGCGTCCTCTTGGGCGTTCTGGTGGCCCTCTACGTCTTTGGCCTCGTTCGAATGTCCGGAAGAGGGGCCGAACAGGATCCCCTCTTGGCGCAAGGGGCCCTCGAGGCCGTAACGGGAATCGAGGTGGCCGATGCCGAGGGGAACGAGCTCCGAATCGAGGGAGGCGAGGGCGGCTGGCAGCTGCGACTCGGCGGCGAGCTCTATCCCGCCCGCCCGGAACGGGTGGATAGCATGCTCAACGCCCTGGAGAACCTTCGGCGGAATCGGACGGTATCCGGAAGCGCCGAGCGCCACGAGCAGCTCGGTCTTAACCCGGAGACCGCGACCCGGCTTACCGTAAGCCGGGGGACAGCCCCGGAGATATCGCTTCTCTTCGGTAACCTGGCGCCCCAGGGCGGCGAGGTATTCGTCCGTTACGCCGGAGAAGAGACGGCCTACGCCGTCGATAACGCGCTAAACTTCTACTTTAACCAGGAGACCGGCTATTGGGCGGAGCTCCGCCTGGTGCGGGACCTCATCCCGGAGGACATCGTCGAGATTTCCGTGGATGCAGACCTCGCGCTTCTCGATCCGGCACAGCCGGTCAGCGCCGATTACCGACTGACCCGGGGTGCCGGCGACGAGTGGAACCTGTCTCCCGGGCCCGGCGGGGACCTCGAGGAGAGCGAGGTGGAACGGGTCGCCGGTGCCCTGGCGAACCTCCAGGCGAGTGACTACCTCTTGGACCCGCCGTCGGGACTCTTCGACGAGATCCAGGCCACCGTTTCCTTTACCACCGAAGACGGCGAGGGTTACCGGTTTGTCGTCGGGCAGGGGCTCCCGGAGAATCAGTTTGCCCTCCGGGGCGAGGGGCCGGCGGTGCCCCGCTCGGAGGAGGGGGAAGCTCTTGTGTTTAAGATCGGTGCCTGGTCTTTAGAGCGCATCCTCAAGAACATCGAAGACCTCCGGCCGGAGCCGGAAGACGCCGAAGCGCAACAGTAGCCTCGCTTGCTTTCGCTACCCAACCGGTGGGCGGGAGGCGATGTGCTGTCGGTAGCGCTGGGGATCCGGCCGGAAGCCCACGATACGTCCCGGCGTCTTCTTCGCACGGTCGACCGCAGCGTTTGCCTCTTTGAGCAGCAAAGGCCCCTCGATAAGCCGCCCGTTCCGGGAGCTTAGGCCGAAGACCGGCTCGACGTGTTCCTTCGCCAATCCGGCCGCGTTCTTTCGCTGAAACTCCTCCGTCGCCCGAATCGCCTGGTCGAGATCGGTATTAGTCAGCACCACCGCGAAGGAGTCTTGACCGTATTCGAATACCAGGTCTTCGAACTTAAAGTTCTCGAGGAGAAGCCGGGCCATCCATCGGTACCGCGAGCTCCCGGGCGCCAAGCCCGGCAGCTTAAGTATTGCCAGGGTGAGATCCTGATCGTTGAAGGCGGCGCGCTCGAGCTCCAAGGAGACGCGCTTCGGTAGATGCGTCTCGAGGGTTACGCCGCTTCGGAGAGAGATGTGGGGGTCCGCCGGACTTCCTTGGGAATCCGCCGCCGAAGGCTTGGCCGGAGCGCTCTGACGTTGCGGTCTGGAAGAAACGACGGTGCCGAGAACCATCACCAGGACTATCACCACTACCAGACCACCCACGCCGAAAAGGGCGTCTCGTACTACCACAGCGAGTGCACCCTGAGGCATTACGTAGTAAGCCGCCTCGACGTAGAGTTCCAGACCCGGCCGTCGCAGAGCCCTTCGGAAGGTCGTTTCCACGAGATTGTTGACCGAGAGCTCCGGCAGCTGAACCTGGCCCTCCGCCCGGCGGACCTGGGAGACGTAACGGCCCTCCGCCGCCCAGACGTACTCGACGCCGTGCTCCCCGCTGTAGACCGCGACCGCCCGAAGCGGCGCATCGGTACCGATATACGGATTGACCGCCTGGCGCACCCGCTCCGAGAGGCGGGCCTCTCCCGCACGGTCCACGACAGCGTCGATGCTCCGAATGATCTCGGAGAACGATATCTCCGCCTGTACAACGGCTTCCCGGCGCTCGACATCGAGTCTATAAAGCGAGTACCAAAGTATCGCTACCAGCAGCAGCCCTGAGAAAATCGAAAAGATGAGTGAAAAACGGCGGCCCATAATGCTACTATTATACGGTAGATTTGCGTATGATTCGACAGCAGTTGCTCCCATCAGGATGGTACCCGAGAGACCCCCAGGCTATTCGCAAGCTCTTCGACCGGTGGGAGGCGCAAGCGGTGGAGCAGCCCCAAAATCCGGAGGCTGTGTCGGTTATTGCACCCCACGCCGGGTGGAGTTTCTCCGGAGGTTCCGCCTACCGGGCTCTTCGGTGCATCGACGCACCGGAGACCGTCGTAGTAGTCGGTGGGCACCTCCCCCCCGGAGCGCCCATACTTCTGTTTCCCGAAGACGGCTTCGAAACCCCCTTTGGAGTGCTCCCTGCTGACACCAAGGTTCGGGAAGCAATCCGTACAGCCATCCACGTGACCCCCGACGACGGCGTCGATAACAGCGTCGACGTCCTCTTGCCGATGGTCGCCGGACTCTTTCCCGGCGCCTCGGTTCTTTGCCTCCGGGCTCCCGCGAGCGCCGAGGCGGTTGCCCTCGGACGCACTCTTGCCGAGCTCGCCGATTCCGGCGCCGCTATTCGAGTTATCGGTTCCACGGACCTTACCCACTACGGGCCGAATTTCGCCTTCGCGCCGGCTGGGACGGGAACGGCTGCCGTGTCCTGGGCCCGGGAGAACGATCGGGCGTTTTTGGATCTCTGCCTCGCCGGGGAGCCGCAGAAGGCCATCGAGCACGCGGCGGAGAATCGTTCCGCCTGTAGCTCCGGTGCGGCGGCGGCAGCAATGAGCTTTGCCAAGGCCCGCGGGGTCGTGAAGGGAACACTCCTCGAGCACACCAGCAGCCACGACATCCGTCCCGCGGACTCCTTTGTCGGTTACGGGGCCGTCGCCTATTCGGCGACAACGGGGTAGAAGCTCTCGAGAAGGGCCAAGGTCCACCGTCGCGCTATCCGGAGAAGCTCCGGCGCCGGGGCCTTCGAGAGATCGGCCCTCGAAGAAGCTGCCGACCAGGCGTGGGCGACGGGAACCAGCGTCAAGAATACCTCCAACTCGGCTCGGGCTATCCTGACGCCGGCGACCATTTCGCCGGCAGTTTTCTCGATGTCGAGGTCCGAGAGCTTCCGGTGGTACTCCGAAAGGACCCTGGTTATCTCCGGGCCACCGGTTGCAAACCCCTCCGGCGCCGGGGCTGCACTCGGCCCCGGGTCCGCGCTCGGACTCTGGGGCCCCAAAACCGACTCCCGCCCGGACCCGGTCCCGGGAAAGCGTACCCCGAGGTGCCCGGGCCCCCGGTCCTCGATGCTCCCACCGTGGCGACCGACCAAGGCGTCGAGACTCCGGCGGTAGCCTTTCAGGAGGGGCGTCGAGCGCTGCCCTTCCGGCAGCCGGTCGAGGGCGAACCCGGCGATAAGCGATTCCAGGGGGGCGAGGAGGGTAGACCGCGCCTGGAAATGGTGTTGAAGGAAGCTCGGATTGGTATACGCCACAAGCCTCGGGTAGCCGTAGTCTGCCCCCAGGATATCGATCTCCCGGAACCCCCGGCCCCGGAGGTAGTCCACCGCGGCGAAGGTAACGTTGCCGCCCTTGGTGTCGATCCGCAGCAGTCCCGGGAGCCGTCCGGCGATGTAGGCGTGAAGGGGGTGTTCCCCGAGAAAAAGGGTCGTCTTCGCGCCTCGCCGGAGGAGGGAAGGGGGAGACGCGGCTTCGAAGCGTACCAGGGCCCTCGTCGGCACCTGTCGGAAGAAATGGTGATAGGAAACCTGCTGGCAGTCGATCGACATGACCTCCCGGGGCACGGCGCCGTAGTAATCCAGGGAGGGAAGCGAGGTATCGGTTGCGACCAGATACGCGTCCTCCGCCCCGAGGCTCTTGAGGCCCCCTGGGAGAGACGGGCCGGCTGCGGTAACCACCGCCCGGCCCGAGGCACCTCCGCTCTCCGGAGCCAGAAACGTCCCCGGGGTCGCGAGGTTGACGATGCTGTTTCGGGTCCACCGGAATCCGAAACGACACTGGGCGGCAACGTCGTCCAACACGCCTTCGGCGGCGGCTGCGAACCATCGGCGCCGCTCGGAGAACCATTCGGGGTCCGTTCGGGTCCAGGGTGTCAGCGAGAGGCTCTCGAGGGCGCGGGAGAAGAGCGGCTGGAAGAGCTCTCCGACGAGACCATGGATCTCCGGCGCCCCGACGGCGACGGCGATGCTTACCCGGGGGTCCCGAAAAAGCTGCGCCAGGTCCCGGGACCGAGCCGCCGCGGCGAGGAGGCTTACGTCCTTGTCCAGGACCAGAACCCGAAAGGGTTTCCGCTCGGCCAAGAGCGCCTCGATGTGATACCCGAGACCGAATCCCTCGACAACCACCGTGGCTCCGACGGCGACGCTTCGGACAAGCCTTTCCGCCTCCCGTCGAGGGTCGTACCGGGAATGAATAGCGACCTCCTCGCCTCCCCTTCGAACTGCCGCCGTCGGATCTCCGGACCGGCTCTCGGCGAGGGTGAGCCACCCTGGGGCCTCCCACGCGGACACCGCCTCTCGGATCTCCGGAGGATACCCTTCGAGGGCGGCAAGGTTGGACTCCAAGTAGGCGCTCACCCGGACACCGCCGTATAGCGTCGTAGACGTGCGACGAGCTGTTGAAGCTCGGATCCGAGGCGACTCCGGTGCTCCCCCTCGGGCCAAAGGAGGGCCTTCGTGTAGGTCCGGGCCGCCGCGAGAAAGACGAGGTCTGCCACCTGGCTCCGGGGAGATCCGGAATGCCGGAGCTCCCGTTCCTCTCGGAGAATGCTATCGAGGCTCCCCTCCGAGAGGCTCGATAGCTCGTCAACAAGCTTGTTGAAACCTTCCCCGGACGCCGGATTAGCCCTGTCTTCGGACCGGTAGACCACCGGCTGCTCCCGCATTTCTACCGGGAGCGGAGGAACAGCGTCGAGGCTCGTCGGTGTCATCCCGTAGTCTACCGCCGTCGGATTGACGCGACCGACACGATTGCCGAGGCGGCGGCAGCGCCGGCGAAACCACTTCGCGTACTCGGCGAGGGCCGGAGACACGCGTCGGGGAGGTCGCAGTCCCTCGATGCGCCGGTTTCCGCGCACCCGTTGGAGGCGAGCCGTCTCTTCCGGAAAGAGCCGGCTCGTCCGACCGATTACGTAGTAATCGAGCTCCGAGGGCCCTGCGTGGGTCCGCAGGTCGCAACTCGAGCCGTCGAGGCCAACGAACACGACCGGGTCCCGGTCGAGGAGGAGCGCAAGGTCGAGGGCGGTGCCGGCGACGCTCCCGTTCTCCGGTACGGTTGGGACCTCGTCCCGGGAAAAGAGGATCTCCTCCATTGGGGTTCCGTTGGAAAAAAGCGAAAGGGGACCGGCGAGACGGCTTAGATTGCGAGCCGCGGTCGCCGGGGCGGCGACGGCTAACCCCTTGGCGTAGGCCCGGCGGAGATGGCACCGGGCGTAGAACCCTGGGTCACTCGCGACGATTAGATCCGGGGTAACGCCTCTCGTGGCCAGAGGCAGTACCGCCGAGGGAAGAGCCCAGAGCTCGATCTCGCTTCGGCGGGCGGCGAGCCTCCCGAGGGAGCTCTCCAAGGTGGGTCCTGCCGCGGCGATTACCACCGGGTGCGGCCCCCGTCGAAGGACCTCCCGGCCCCGGGGCTCTCCCCGGCCCCGGGGCCCGGCGAGGGCGGCTGCGTGGAAGGCCGCGTTTCGAATCCAGCGGGGCCCCGCCGCCGCCGTCGTGGCAAAACCGGCGGAAAGACCGGACACGATTCCGGCGGCGGCCTCGAGAAGCCGAGCCGTGGCCTCCGGGAACAGCTTCTCTGCCGGCGGCCAGACGAGAAGTCGGAGAGAGAGCACATCCTCCTCCCGCAAGACCCTCCGGAGAAAGGCCTCGGGGTCGAGAGAGAGTCCCGGACGCCACTCGAGGATCGGATGGGCCACCGCGGCTCGAAAGGTCTCCTCAGAGGCAAAAAGGGCGACGATCTTGGCCCCGGGGTGCGCCTCGGTAAGGACCGGCGTCAGGTAGTTTAGCCCCGGGGCGACGAGGACCGCGGTGGCGACGCTGTGAGCACCAACCTCTCGGTCGAGAAACCTGCGGGCCTCCTTCGCCGGGTCGAATCGGGAGTGTAGCTTGCTAATGGACACGAACCTTAGGGTACTACGGAGTGCAGATGCTCCGCTATCGGACCCTCCGCCGGCGGCGCCGGAAGGGTCTCGAGGGAGAACTTCTCCAGGCTCGCGATCTCCGGGAAGATTTCCCCGACTTGGTAGGACAGTTGGTGAAGCAAGAGGTCGAGATCGCTCTTGCCTCCGTCGTAGAGAGCGAGAAGGATCCGACCGCCTCCGGCGTCCGCTATGTTCGCAATTCCGGAGACCATTGCCGAGACGACCCGTATTACGTCTTGCCGAATGCGATACTCGTCGCTCGCTTCGCCCTCCTGGACCAGAGCTCCTACGGCTTGGTTTGCCGAGAGAAGCACCAGTTGTAGCCCTTCCCGGGAACCCTTTTCGAGCTCTTCGAGGTGGGAGGCGAGCTCGTCCAGGCTAAAGGCGGCTTGGTACCGGGCACTCCGCATGCGCTCTTCTCGGTTTTCGTAGATAAGACCCGAAACGGGGTCCGAAACGGCGGCACAAATAATCGACAAGTATGGTCGGTTCTTCCGAAGGTAGGGGCTGTCGGTAATCAGAAGAAGGGCGACGGCGGTGTTGTCCCGGATAAAGGGATAGAGGTACATCTC
>CAZTRQ010000088.1:0-10723 GCA_964616245.1 uncultured Spirochaetaceae bacterium
CCGCAGGGCAAGGAGTGCGTCTGCCACGGGGAAGGCGACCGGGGTGCCGTCGGCGGCAATTACCCCGAGAATCCGCTCTTCGACGGGGAGACGCTGGTCCACATCACCCACCGGAAAAATGGGGCCCGCATCGTCCCGGCCTCGGCTGCGTCGGTTACCGGGGGATCGTCCAGCGCCGGGATGCAGCTATGGCACGGCACCCCCGGGGAGCCATCCCGGCGGTCGTCGATAAGCACCCCGCCCCACTCCACCAGGCGCCAATCGATCTTCGAGGGCTCAGCCCGGAAAAAGGGTGTCCAGCGAGGATCGATGAGGGAAAAGACCCGACGCTTCATGTCGGCGTAGCCCGGGCCCCATGGTGGAATATGCGTCTCATAGGGTTGAGTCTCGCGGAGGCTACCGGGGTTTCGCCGGGTCAGGGGCGAGGCGATCGAGGAGCGGAGGGTTGTCTTACCGACGGAATTGGTAGTCCGTCGAAGCAGTTGACCGCCTCGCCGATGACGGACAAGGATTTCGCGGCATACTTCTCGGGCAGGTTCTTTGCCATCAGCTTGAGGGTAGCGATGTGCTCACTCAGCTGTTCGGTCGTAATCCGGCCGGCGATCGGCCCCGGTATCGAGATAGACGCGGCGCTCGCTGAAAGCAATGGGTAACGCTTCCGCCGACCGTCTCGCCCCTCGGCGACAACGTATCCACGGGTGCGGTCCTCCTGCGAATAGAGGCCGGAGGCGGTTTCGGCGAACTTCGCAATTAACGCACGGATCTCGTCTTGCGTCGTTTCGAAGTCCATCTTATCGAGAGACACCCCGAGAAAAAAGTCATCTCCTCCGATGTGGCCGGCGAACAAACCCGTGCGAACAACGAGCCCCTGCAACATGTCGGCGAAGATCATGATCGCCCGGTCGCCGAGACGAAAGCCGTAGGTGTCGTTAAAGACTTTAAAGTGGTCGAAATCGACGTAGACGAAGGCGTACCCCGATCCGTCGGCCCGGGAAAGCGCCTGGGAAAGGTACTCCGAGATCGTGTGGTTCCCCGGAAGACGGGAGAGTGGATTCTGATCCCGGGCTTCCTCGAGACGACGCTCGTTCAGGGCCTCGATCAGTGCCCGGGACTGAAGCAGCCCACAGTAACGCCCATTGTCGGTAATGATAACAGCCTCCGCATGGGCGTTTATAGCGTAGGCCTCGACAACCTTCTCCATCCGGGAATGGATGTCGACGATCGGGGCCTTGCTGGTAAACGACTGGGCGTTCTTTACGTTGTTCCGATTCTGCAGAAGCGCTATCCCGAAGGGTGAATAGACGTAGTCTTTTAGGTCTTTCTCCCGGAGAACTCCAATCGGCTCGTGGCTATCGGTCACCACGGGCAAGAACGGCGTCTCATGGTCTTTCCGGAAGCGATCGAGGACACGGATGATGGGATCCGTATCAAAAACCGGCTCGATGTACTCCATCTTCCGGGCAATAACGTCCTTCGATGTGGATCGGTTTCGGCGGTCGGAGCCGACAATGGATAGCACCGAGTCGCAGCTTTCGGACAAGCCGCAGATATCCGACGTGGGACGACCGACGAAGAACCCCTGGACGAGGTCGGCGCCCACATCGCGGCAGAGCCGGAACTCGTCGGCGGTTTCGATTCCTTCGGCTATGACGATCATCCCCATGATGTGCGCCATATTGACCACACTCGAAACGAAGACTCGTTTTTTGGGGTCGGTATCGACTTTGGCGATCAAGAAGCGGTCGATCTTCACGATATCGGGCTGAGCATAGTAGAGCAGTTGGAGTCCGGAGTAGCCGGAACCGAAATCGTCGAGGGCAACGCGAAAGCCATGGTGACGGTATGAGCGAATCGGACCGCTTTGCAACTGTACATCGGAAAGATGGTGGCGCTCGGAAATCTCAAAACAGAGAGCGCTGTTCGGCAGACCAATATTGCGCATTATGGCAGCTGTCTCGGGAACGACCGCCCGGGGCAACGAGAAAGTCCGATTATCGAGGTTGAAGAACAGCTTGGACTGTCGAGCGTCCGGCCGAGTGGCAAATCCGCCAACTGCCTTGCTTCGCAGCATCAGATCGAGCTCCTGGAGAACGCCCGCCTCGTATGCCTCGTCGAAGACAGACACGATCGAATCGAATCCCGCCTCTCGATAGCTGCGAAGTAACGCCTCGAAGCCAAAGACCCTACCGGTATGCACGTTGACGACCGGTTGATAGTCGAAGGTTAGGGTCTCCACCACAGTTTCCCAGGAAGCCGGAAGCGAATCGGTCACCGCAGACATCGCCATGGTAGCAGCATGCCCGCAGAGTGTTAGCCGATGATGAGCGCCGTGGGTATGGGCCCTTCTCATCGAAATTTGTTGCCATTCTTACCGAGATCAAACAAAACCTGGGTAGCCTGCGGCTCCGGTCACGACAGGTAGATGAAAACGAAGCAGCGCGCGAACATTCCCCAGAGTATTCGACTCCTCCTGACAGACGAGGGAATCGAGTATTTCGTCCGAAATAAGAAGCCGTTCTCGAAGTTTGTGCTTTCGGACGATGCCGAGGAGCAGGGGGTAACGCTGTCGGGAGTCCCGGCACCTACCCTCCAGAAGCTCGTTCTTCTCGGGTACGTCCACAAAATAGAGGTGGGTGTCCACAACCTCGTGGAGCAACGACAACCGCTCATGGATCTTCACAAGTTAGTTACCTTCGCGTCCCTCTATCAGCAGTTCAGCGTTCTAACCAGCGAGAGTCTTCTCCAGACCGCAGCCGTTCGGCAGTGGAACCGGCGGCATCCCCGGTATGCCGTGGGGCCCGGGAAGGTCCTTCCCGACCAGATTGTCTCGAGAGCCGTCGCAGAGCGAGAAGGAGAGCTCGCCGCATTCAAAGAAGCAATACTCGTGTCGTTAACCAAAGAAATCAACAGGAACGTCGATACGGACCCGGAAGACAAAGTAAGATCCAAGCAGATCGCCCAACGGCTTCTGGATTCCCTCGACATGTTTACCAACTTCCTGATTCTCCTCCAGACCCGGTCTCTAGAGGCCGCCCACGTTGCTACGCAGCTCCAAGACCAGGTTCACGTTTTTTTGCCCCGGTCCCTGGTGCCAGACTATTCCGCCTTGCTCCTCCTCGAACTCCTTTCCCGATCGCTTCGAGACCAGCGGGAGAGATATCCGGATTCGCCTGAGGACGCATCTGCGCACGTTATCTGGACGGTTCGAAAGCGCCGTAACGCCCCCGGAGATCGAGCACGACTGAACGTAATTCTCTGCGAACGAACGTCGTCGTACCTCGCAATGAGGCGGGCGGTAAATACCCGGGCAGAGGAGGCGGTAACGAGGAAAAGCCTCAACGACTTCTACGAACAATCGGTCCGAGCCGAAAGCGAACCGGATCTCGGACTCTACTACCTCTCCTTCCTGGCGGATATGTGCCGTAGAGTGGGAATCCTCTTCGATCCCTACGTTCAACCGGTGGCTTCGGGTAGCGGGACGCTCATCAACCTCGCGTTTACCTTTTAGACAGGATCCACCACCATGAGCCGACCGTACCATGTACCGACGATACGCGCAGCAATAGCACGGTCGGCGACCCTCGTTCTTAAAACGCATTCCTATCGGCCACGGGAACGGGAATATCTCGATGAGGTACTCGGACTTAGCCTCGAAGCGGTTGGGCGCCCCGACTTGCGGATCCATCTAGCCTACTGTGTTCACGAGCTTGCATCGAATGCAAAGCGGGCACATACAAAACGAGTCTTCTTCTCGGAGAACGGCCTCGACCTTACCGATCCGACGGACTACGAGGTCGGAATGCGCCGGTTTAAAGACGAGACTATTCCCCGCATCGACTACTACCTCCGAAGACAACGGGAGCTCGGCCTCTTCGTTAAGTTTCGCTTTCAACGCTGCGCCGACGGGTTGACGGTGTCCGTTATCAACAACACGGTCCCGACGGTTTGGGAATGGGAGCGAATTCAGGAAAAACTCCGCATCGCAGCCGAAATTGAGTCGATCCCGGAAGCGGTCCCTCGGATCGAAGACGAAAGCGAGGGAGCTGGGCTCGGCATCGTAATGATGGTGATGATGCTTCGGAACCTGGGACTATCCCAAGATTCCTTGAGCATTTCCATCGAGGACGGTCACACGGTGGCATCCCTCCGTGTGCCGGCCTTGCGAGTTTCCGCCGATCGCGTGGTTAACAGAAATCAAATACAGAACGTGTAGCGTATGCATCAGCATGGAGAAAGGAACCGAAGCGTGAAACTGACAACCGCCGAGAGCGCCAAGGGCACCACCGTGGTCGCGCTCCAGGGCGAAATGGATATGTACAGCTCCCACGAGCTTAAAGAGTACGTCAACGAGCATTTCACCCGGGGCGTCGGCGCATTGATCGTCGACTGCGAGGAGCTGAGCTACATCGATTCGAGCGGGGTTGGGGTGCTGCTTTTTACCTTCGCCCAGAGCAAGAAGACCGGGGCCCAGGTCTGGTTCGTCAACGTGCATGGGTCTGTCCGGCGGGTTATCGAGCTGACGAGTCTTTTGGGCTTTCTCCCGATCGTCGACAGCGTTGCGGAAGCGGACGCTCTCCTCGCATGAACATCGAGCTGACCCACCTCGGACCCGGGGCTACCGAGATTCGCGTTGTCGGCGACATCGATCTCTACAACGCCTCTTCGGTAAAGGAGCTTGTCATCCGTCTCTGGAACAAGGGGGAGAAGCAGTTTCTCATCAATTTAAGCGAAGTCGCGGGTGTCGACTCCAGCGGAATCGGTGTTCTCATCTATATCTACACCGGGTGCCGTACGCGAAACCTAAGCGTCGTCTACTTCGGGGCGACCCCGGGGGTGGCGCGAATTCTCGCCCAGACGAAGCTCGATGGATTCCTGCCTTTCGCAGATTCCCGGGCCGACGCCATTGCTCAACTCGGGGTCGGGCTCGAGACCTCCGCCGAACAGGAAGAGATTCGCAAGCTGCAAGTCGATCCAAATAGTCCGCTCTTCGAAACCAAGGATATGTTCTTCAAGGAGTTTCACATCGACCTAAGCCAGGTTCGACGGCTCGCCGGCCTTATCGTTCAGAAGGCCCCGGCGGAGATCCGAGAAATCAACATACTCGAGCAGCAGGTAAGCGAGATCATAAAGAACGCAGTGAGGCACGGGAACGGAAACGACAAGGAAAAGGCAGTCCGTATCTGGTTCGCCTTTACCCCGTATCTCGCCCGTCTCATCGTCGAAGACGAAGGCAGCGGCTTCCAGGATCTCGAAAAGTGGAACGACTTCTATCAACGGAAGATCGAGTGCTACCGGAACAATCGATTCGACGAAATGATGGATTACCTATCCTTCCGGACGGACCGAAGCGAAGACTCGGACGGCGGGAACGCTCTTTTCGCAGCGATAGAGTTTTGGAACGGCGGCATCGTCTTCAACGAGAAACGAAACGCCATCGCCGTTCAGCGTCGGGTACGGTAGGATCCTGGTTTAAGGAGTTAGAGTCAAAGCGTTACCTCTTGCTCGGCGAAACGAAGAAGCATCGCCGTGACGTCATCGCCGAGATGGCGATGGCCCCGGAAAGCGTGAAACTCTCGGCTCAGGCGCCCCGCGAGAGCTTCGACGGGGCGATCCCCCTCCTCCTCGAAGAGCTCGGTAACGATCGCGAAGGGAAAGACAGCGCCTTCGTCGTTCTGTTGTTCGAGTAATCCGTCGGTTACGAGGACCAGCATGTCGTCCCGTTCCGGCACGAAGGTGGTGAACTTGGGATTCAGTTCCGGGGATATGCCGATGGGCAGGTTGTGCTTGCTACTCGCCACCTTCCGAAGCACCCCGTTGCGACGGATGTAGACGTGGGAATGTCCGAGGTCGCAGATACGGACCCGGTTTTCGTTCTCGTCGTAGTCGAGAAAAACACCGGTAACGTACTTCTCGGATTCGAAGGTGCGGGCAATCTGGGCGTTCAAGCGAACGATAAACTCGCCTACCCCGGCGTTGAAATCGTAGGCGTTCATCATTCCCCAGAGAACCGAGGTGATAATGGAAGCCGCGACACCCTTACCGGAGACATCACAGAAGGCGAAAACCCAACGTCCCGGGGCATACTCCCGGACGTCGTAATAGTCGCCCCCTACCCCCCGAGCGCTTTCGGAAGTGGCGGCAAACTCGAAGCGTTTTCCCACCACCAGGCTTCGGCCCCGCACAATTCTGGCTTGCAGCTCCCGGGCCAGTTCGATGTCCTCTTGCGTCATACGGGAGAGATAGACAAGCAGATCCAACGAAGAGAAGATTCCGGCGAAGGTATCGTCCGATGCGACCAGGACGTAGTAGGCGATCTCCTGTTCTTCGAGCACCGATTCGAGAGAGTCTGCAACGGAAAAGGTGTTCAGGTCGTTGCGCATCGTAACCGCCGACTCCATAACGTCGGAGATTGCTCGTTTCTTATACACTTCCCGGGCGTAGGGTCGGACCATGGTCGCGAAGAATTGTCGGCGAACAACGATTCCGAGGACCTTCCGCCGAACGTCGACCACCGCAAGGGCGAAGACGCCTTCGTTCTTCCGAAGTGCGTCGGCAACGTCTTCTACGGTTGTTTCCGGGTGTACGAAGTGGCGGCTCGATGCGAGGCGCCCAATAGTATGAGACCCAGTGCGGCCTTGTTCGATGCCCCGGAGAACCTCCCGGTCGTCTTTGGCCACCACCGAGTCGATAATTTCGCTTTTCACCCCTCGATTGTCGACGACGCTTGTTAAGGAAGTGTGAAGAGAAGCAGGCACTCGTTGCCTATCCGATGGCACAGGCGTGCTACATCTGGTCGGCCATTGCATCCATCCACGCGTCTTTCGCAGCGTTGAGAGCCGCCGGATTTGCGGGGAAGTATCCGACTTCATCGATCTCCTCGTTTACGTAGTTAAGGACGAAGGCGAGAAAGGCGGCGGCCTGCGGTCGCGAGGCAATGACGTTCGGGGCGGTATACATAAAAAGAGGTCGCGCGAGAGGGTATGTACCGGCGTCAACCGACTCGGCGCTGGCCGTTACCCCGTCGATGTCGAGGATTTTGAGCGCGTCACCCTCGTTTGCGTAGTAGGCGTAGCCGAAAAAGCCGACCGAATCCGCGCTGCCCTCGATGCCCTGTACCAGGACGTTGTCGTCTTCGGAGAGCTGGGTATTGCGCGCCGAAAGAATGGGCTCTTCGTCTTCGTCGAAGACCTCTTCTACGAAATAGTCGAAGGTTCCGCTGTCGGTGCCGGGGATAAACCGAAGGATGGGCCGGTTAGGCCAGCTCGGGTCTACGTCGCTCCAGTTGTCGGCGGTAAAGATCTGCGCTATCTCTTCCATTGTGGCGTCGGAGACCCAATCGTTGGCGGGGTTTACCACAACCGCAAGAGCGTCAGTTCCCACGCGAATCTCGATTGGTTCTCGACCGATGGACCGGCAGTCTTCAACTTCGCCCTCCTTGATGGGGCGGCTTGCGTTGGAGATGTCACTCTCGCCGGCCACGCAGAACCGTTCGAATCCGCCTCCGGATCCGATGGAGTCGATGGTGATATTGCCCGAGTATCCTTCGTCCCGGAACCGCTCGGCCATCGCCTCGGCAAGGGGAAAAACCGTGGACGAGCCGGCGACAATGATGTCGCCTCGAACCTCGAGGGGGTTAACGTCGGGGAAACCGCCTGTGGGAATCACCCACGCCGGCGCACTATCCTCAGGTTCCCTGGCCCCGGCGGCACGTTCGTCCTCCCGGGCGCAACCAGCGAGCGCGATGCCGGCGAACAAGACAGCCGGGACCGCCAAACGCAAGACCGATTTCTTCATGGAAGGCCTCCTATATCTGTGTGGGTAATACGCTCGGCAGCATACGGCCGGAGGACGAGTTTCCTATAAGAATTGCGTTAAAAAGCCGTTAATGCGATTCGCATTGTCAACCTCGATCCGTCGCCTCTTCGGAGCAAGAGTGCTATCGGAGCGCAACCGCAAAACCGCCGATCGGTGGTGAGATTTCGAAACTTTGGGGTGTAGTGAGGACTGGATCGATGCTACAGATCTTCGTCGAAAACCTCCGCCGGTGATACCGACAGATCCGATACCGCCTCGCCGGTGACGGCGATGTCCGGCTGTACTACCGTGGGGCTTTCGTCGTCCTCATCGGCCCTCAGTTTCACGTCAAGCGGCGCGTCGTACACCGAACAGGGCTTACCTTTTAGCGCGTTCGCCGTCCGGCGAAATATCTCCCCACTGATTTCCTGGTCCCTCCGTCTTGGCGCCGGCCGTCGACGGACTGTGCATCAGAGCTGTATCTCGAAAGACGCCAAGGCGTTTCCTTCCTGCCGAAGAAACGTTGACGTCCCGGCATACGGGGACTATTGTGACCATATGGGAGTACCCCGGCAGCACGAACGCTACAGCTACCAGGACTACCTCTCATGGCCGGAATGGCCTCTAGGTGAGCGGTGGGAGCTTGTTGACGGCGTCGCCTACGCGATAAGCCCTGCTCCATCCACCGGGCACCAGGAGATTCTTGGTGAGATGCTCCGTCAGATCTCGAACTATCTTCTGGACCGGCGCTGCCGCGTGTTTGTAGCTCCCGTGGATGTGAAGCTCTCCGCTGCCGAGGATGACGAGGAGCCTACCGTCGTTCAGACCGATCTGGCAATTACGTGTCGGCCTGATGTCCGCGGCCTTTATCGTCACCGGGGGGGGTAATGGTTTGTCGGAGGCGGGTTTTCATGCGCTGAGCCTCGTAAAGCCCAACGAGCAGTTAAGATTGGGCATACGATTTCACCTTTCCGCTAGAAGTTGTGTCGAAAGGCGAGGCCGGCTTTTTTCCGCTCCGACTATAGTTGTCAGAGACTTTCGACAACCTGCGGTACAATTATGGGCGGGGAAAAGGAGGAGCGTGGAACGAAAAGAGCCTCGAGTGGCGACATCACCCGTCGATTATCGCTCCCTCGTTCTCGATAGCACTTCGGACTATGTACTGCTCCTGCGGGCCGAGGATAATGGTGTCTACCGTGTGGTCCTGATCAACCGCGCCTATATCGATCAGCTGCGAACCATCATGCCGTCGATAAGCAAAGAAGACCTGGAGGGACTCACGGCCGGCGAGTTTGCCGAAGCCCTAAACATGCCCTCGGAGAGCTACCAGGCCTTTATTGGACACTACCAACGCGCTGCGGAAACAGGAGAACGAATCGGGGTAGAGGAAGAAGTCCCGGTGCACGGCACCGTCTTCTATCTCGGCTCGAGCTACACGCCGATATTTGGGATCGACGGCCGATGCACCCACATCCTCTACGTCGGTCGAGACATCACCGAGCGCGTTCTTGCCGAGCGGAGCCTCCAGGCCATGGTCAAGGAGCGTGAAGTCCTTATTCGAGAGCTCTTCCATCGAACAAAAAACAACATGGCGGTAATCTCTTCCCTCATGTCGATATCCTTGCGGGACGCCGCTCCCGACGAGATACCCGGCATCATTGACGACGTCGGGGACAAGATACAGGCCATGTCTTTGGCCCATGGCCGCCTCTACGAGTCCTCCGATCTTACCAAGCTCGCCCTCAACGACCTCGTCGCGGATATCGCCGAAATGGTACGGTTGGAAGGGCTCAGTAATGGCCGGGGCATCTACATAGAAGCGGCCGAAAACATACGAATCTCGGTGGAGGTAGCGGTTCCCCTAAGTATGGTGCTCCAGGAGACCTTCGCGGCAGCCCGCCATGAGCTTTGGGCTTCGAGCCGAGATGAAGCCCTTAACGTAGTCCTTGACCGGCAGGACGGCGCCGTGACTATAAAGATCGTCGGAGCCGGCGAAAGCACAACCGCACCGGCCCCCCGGGCCCGGACAACGGTGCGATATCAACGAGCAGGACTTCGTGTTGCGCAGGAGATAGTGACCAACCAACTCCACGGGCGTCTGACCAAGGGCTCCGGGGCGCCCACGTTTTGGACCTTGACCATTCCCCATAAGCTGCAAGATCCGGCGGAAACTGCCGGGGGCAATTAGAGTCCCCGATCGGGGTGTAGTCTCGATCGAAGAGGTGTGGCGAGCCGGGATAATTCTGCCCTCAAAGGGTCGTGACTCGGTGCTTCTTCGGACATCTAGCCTACAAGGCGTTTCCTTCCTGCCGAAGAAACGTTGACGTCCCGGCATACGGGGACTATTGTGACCATATGGGAGTACCCCGGCAGCACGAACGCTACAGCTACCAGGACTACCTCTCATGGCCGGAATGGCCTCTAGGTGAGCGGTGGGAGCTTGTTGACGGCGTCGCCTACGCGATAAGCCCTGCTCCATCCACCGGGCACCAGGAGATTCTTGGTGAGATGCTCCGTCAGATCTCGAACTATCTTCTGGACCGGCGCTGCCGCGTGTTTGTAGCTCCCGTGGATGTGAAGCTCTCCGCTGCCGAGGATGACGAGGAGCCTACCGTCGTTCAGACCGATCTGGCAATTACGTGTCGGCCTGAAACGGTTACCCAACACGGTATTAACGGAGCGCCGGAACTGTGCGTCGAGGTAATCTCACCGGGCACCGTCACAACGGACCGGAAACGCAAATTCGAGCTCTATCGGACTTACGGCGTCGGGGAATACTGGATCGTCGACCCCGGCGGGGTTGTCGAGGTGTACCGCCTCGCCGGGTCGCAGACCTACGAGCGCATCGGCGCCTACGGCCCGGAAGACACGGTATCCCCCGCGGTCCTTCCGGAGCTGGAGGTAGACCTCAGTCTGGTATTTCGGGAGC
>CAZTRQ010000089.1:0-4495 GCA_964616245.1 uncultured Spirochaetaceae bacterium
CGGGCGAGAGCTCTTAGAAGACCGTGGTAAACCGAATGCCGAGAGAGACACCCGAACGGGGTTCGTTCCCGCTGTTTCCGTCGACGGGGTAGAGATCGAGTGTGTCGGCGAGGCGGGAGATGTGGCGGGGCGCGATGAAGGCTTCTACATTGAGTCGTTTTACCCAGACCCAATCTTCCGGAGTTCCGCTCCGACGGCCGGTGAGGGGGGCGAAGTACCAGCCCCTTTCGCGCTCCTCTTCGGTTAGCATCTCTTGGGCGCTCTCCGGCAGCTGTTCGCCGGTCGACATGCGGTAGCCGGCGAAGTCCGAGCGGTCGACACGGATGGCATAATCGAAGGTCTTGTTCCCGACGACGATGCGGGGAAAGTAGGGTCGGATCTCTCGGCCGCGGTAGGACAGCTCTCCGACCGGGCCATTTGGGCTAGTCTCGCGTTTGGGTTCCTTTATGGTGTAGCGCCAATTCTCCTCAGGGCCCGTGCGAACTTCTGTCGTTACGGTGGTGCAACCGACCATTATCAAGACCACGGCGGCCAGTGTCGCTACGGTTAAGATTGCTTGCGCTTTCATGCTCTTAAGTTCTCCCCGGCGCGACGCCGCGTCAACAGACATCTGCGATTCTCCTCGTAACTATATCTTGCTAAATGTTTTTAATAGTGTTAAAATTGATAATAGAGATGATAAATATAATAAATTTAGCGTGGGGCTCCGGTGTGGCGCCGGCTCCCTGGCGCCGTAGGAGAGTGAAACGTGAGACTAAAGGACATCAAACTCAAACCGAAGCTCGTCGGCCTCTTTCTTTTGGTGGGAATACTCCCCCTGGCGGCCATCGGGTTTTGGGCCACGCGCCTGTCAACCGAGGCCTTGATGGATCATTCCTTCGGACAGCTTGAAGCGGTTCGGGGCATAAAGGTCGCGCAGATCGACAGCTTTTTCGAAGAACGAAGGGGCGATCTACAGGTCTTGATGAATACCGTGGCTTCATTGGAGGAGGCGGCGTTCGAAGAGCTCGAGGCCGTACATCACAACAAAGCTCGGGCCGTAGAGCGCTACTTTAGGCAATTCGGAATTCAAGCGGATCAGGCGATAGCCGGGGGCGGCGTCCACGCGGCGATGAACGACATCGTGGGCGACCGAACGGGTCTCGGATCTACCGGCGAGAGTTACGTTACCGAAAAGCGAAACGGAAGGATCTTCTTTCGCAGCGACATGGAGACGATGGGCGGTGGGGATTTCGTATTCGGCTATGATGTAACTGATATCGCCCCGGAGTACCTCGTGCGGGCCTACCGAGGGGAACACGGCGCGGATGTGTTTACCGATTCTGCGGGAAACCTGACGATGGTGGTCTTTGAGCCCTTGGATATTCCGGGAATGGAATGGGCCATGGTGACCAAGATGAACCTCGAGGAGGCGATCGCGCCTACCCTCGAGGGTCACACCGCCGACTATTACACCGATTACGTCGCCGAGTACGGCTATTACGATCTGTTTCTGATTCATCCCGAGGGGCGTGTTTTCTACAGCGTCGCCAAGGAAGCCGACTACGGCACGAACATTGTCAATGGAACGTACGCCGACTCGAGCCTCGGTGACGCCACCCGGGAGGCCCTGCAAAGCGGCGAGTTCGGCTTCGGTGATTTCAGGCCCTACGCCCCTTCGAACGGAGAACCGGCGGCCTTTATCGCCCAACCGTTGGTTCGCGACGGTGAGGCGGAAATCGTGGTAGCCTTGCAGGTCTCTCTCGGGGCCATCAACGCCATCATGCAGGAGCGCACCGGCATGGGACGTACCGGGGAAACCTACCTCGTCGGACCCGACCATCTTATGCGTTCGGACTCCTACTTGGATCCGGAGAACCATAGCGTGATGGCTTCCTTCGCCGACCCGGAGCTGGGCTCCGTCGAAACCGAAGCTGCCAACGCGGCTCTCGCTCACGAAGCCGATGCTCGGATCATTATCGATTACAACGGGAACCCGGTGCTCTCGGCGTTTGCGCCCGTGGACATATACGACACTACGTGGGCCCTCTTGGCGGAGATCGACGAGGCGGAGGTCCGCGAGCCCGTCAGGGAGTTGATCATGTCGGTACTGATTGTCGGCGTGGTCGTGGCCGTACTCGTGGCGGTGGTCGCGGTAATGGTTGCCCTGAGTATCTCTCGGCCGATGATAAAGGGCGTCGCCTTTGCGGAGACCGTCGCAGGGGGCGATTTGTCGACCGACATCGATGTCGACCAGAAGGACGAGGTTGGAATTCTCGCCGACGCCCTCCGGGAGATGGCAAAGAGGCTCAGAACGGTCGTCGGAGAAATCTCGACGGCAACCACCAACGTCTCTTCCGGAAGCCAGCAGATGGCCTCCAGCGCGGAGCAGATGTCCCAGGGGGCCACCGAGCAGGCGGCGAATACCGAAGAGGTTACCTCTTCGATGGAGCAGATGGATTCGAATATCCAGCAGAACGCCGACAACGCCCAGCAGACCGGGTCTATCGCCCAGAAGGCTGCCGAGAATGCCGAGAAAGGCGGCAAGGCCGTCGACAAGACGGTGACCGCGATGAAGGACATCGCCGACAAGATCACGATAATCGACGAGATAGCCCGGAACACCAACCTTCTTGCGCTTAACGCAGCCATCGAAGCAGCCCGGGCCGGGGAGCACGGAAAAGGGTTCGCCGTGGTCGCCTCCGAGGTCCGGAAGCTCGCCGAGCGGAGCCAGAAGGCAGCCGGAGAGATTATGGAGCTCTCGGGCCAGAGCGTCGAAGTTGCCGAGGAGGCGGGGGTGGTCTTGAACGCCCTGGTCCCGGATATCCAGAAGACCGCGGAGCTCGTCCAGGAGATAAGCGCCGCGAGTAACGAGCAGAGCTCCGGCAGCCAGCAGATAAACAAGGCCATTACCCAGCTCGACCAGGTCGTGCAGCAGAACGCCAGCCAGGCCGAAGAGATGTCAAGTATGGCCGAAGAGCTGGCAAGCCAGGCCGAAGAGCTCGAAGCGTCGATCAGCTTCTTTAAGGTCGATGCTTCCGAGCAGCGCTACCTTACCGACGGCCGCGAGGGGAACGGTAAGGGCAACGGACACGCGGGCGGTAAGGGTCGCACCAGCGGTCAGCTCCAACACGCAGCGGCCCCCACCGCCGCTACGCAGGCCAAACGAGAGACCGGTATCGCCCTTGCGGCGGAAGATGCCGATTTCGAAGAGTTCTAGTTGGCCGATGTGGAGGGGCCGTGATACGGTCCCTCCGTGGATATTTTTGTTGTCGACGCCTTTACGTCCGAAGCATTCCGGGGAAACCCGGCGGGGGTCTGTATTCTCGAAGAGGACCGGCCGGACGCCTGGAAACAGGACCTCGCCCGGGAGCTGAATCATCCGGAGACCGCTTTTATCCGGTCTCTCGACGAAGGCCACGAGCTCCGGTGGTTTACACCGACGGTCGAGGTCCCCCTCTGCGGGCACGCCACCCTCGCCGGGGCACACATCCTCTCGGAGTTCCAGGGCCTCTCCGGGCCCATCCACTTCCACACCCGCTTTAGCGGGACACTTACCGCAACTAACGACGCCGGGGGCATTTCTCTCGACTTCCCCGCCCTCCTTGCCGGGCCCCCCGAGGGGGACGCCGACGCCGGCGCGCTCGCTTGCATTTCCGCCGTTCTTGGGGCCGAGCCCGTGGAGATCGTCGTCCACCGGGGCGCCGTCGAGCGCTTCTACCTCGCCCGACTCTCCAACCCCGAGGCAGTCCGGAGCCTAGAGGTGGATACCCGGGCCCTTCTCGCCGGCGGGGTCGGGCAGCTTATTGTAACGGCCGCTGCGGATGCCGGGCCCTACGACTTCGTCTCCCGGTTTTTTGCCCCGGATTTCGGAATCGACGAGGACCCGGTAACCGGGGCGGCCCACTGCGTTTTGGCGCCCTACTGGAGCGCCGTACTCGGCGATAGAGAGTTCCTCGGTTACCAGGCCTCTGCCCGGGGCGGGGAGGTCGGCTGTGAATTCTCCGGCGGCCGCGTTAGACTTAGCGGAAAAGCGGTTACGGTCCTCCGGGCCGAGCTCTTTGCTTAGAGCAACCCAAGACGATAGGAGACATTATGGCGCGCAGAAGTAGAAGCTTCGACATCACCCTCTGGATCCAGCTCTTAACCGGAGCCTTTTTCCTTACCCTCGGTATTCTCGAGTTGGCTTACTACGATTCGCTCCTCGGGGGGGCCTTCCGGGGCTTTGGACCCGCCTTTGGACGGGCGTCCAGAGAGCTCAGCCTGGTCGCGGCGATTATCGAGTTGGTCGCCGGTGCGGTGCTTCTGGCGGCGCCCTTCGTGCCGATGGGCGCCGGGGTGTACCGGATTCCTGTCCTGTCGCTGACGGTTCTCTGGGCGATACGGATCGTTTACCAGCACGTCTTCGGATCCTTCCTCGAGCCCACCTTCCTGGTCTGGCTGAACCGCCTTTCCCTCGACGCCCTGGTCGCCCTGGTGCTCTTTATGCTCGCCGGCCGCCGGGAGTAGGGCCCCC
>CAZTRQ010000089.1:4595-10685 GCA_964616245.1 uncultured Spirochaetaceae bacterium
ACAGGTCGGATATCCCCTACGTAGCGCCACCAGCACCGCCGGTCGACGAATGGCCGGCGCCCGGGCCCTTTGGCGGGCCAACGGCATGAAGCCGGAGCAGTTCGGCAAGCCGATAATCGCCATCGCCAACTCTTTTACCCAGTTTGTCCCCGGCCACGTACACCTCCACGAAATCGGCCAGGCGGTCAAGAAACGAATCGAGGCCGCCGGCCTCTTCGCCGCCGAGTTCAACACAATCGCCATCGACGACGGGATCGCGATGGGCCACGACGGCATGCTCTACTCCCTCCCTTCGCGGGAAATCATTGCCGACAGCGTCGAGTACATGGTCAACGCCCATCAGGCGGACGCCCTCATCTGTATCAGTAACTGCGACAAGATAACCCCGGGGATGATGATCGCCGCGATGCGGCTGAACATTCCCACCATCTTCGTCTCCGGGGGCCCCATGGAAGCGGGGCAACACGGGGGTAAGTCCTACGACCTTATCGACGCCATGGTGATTGCCGGGGACCCGAACGTCGACGACGAAACGGTCGCCCAGATAGAGGTCGCCGCCTGTCCGACCTGCGGCTCCTGCAGCGGGATGTTTACCGCGAACTCGATGAACTGCCTCGCCGAAGCCCTCGGCGTCGCCCTCCCTGGTAACGGGACCGTCGTCGCGACCCACGAGCTCCGCCGGAGTATGTTCGACACCGCGGCGGACCGCCTCGTCGAGATGGCAACCGCCTACTACCGCGACGGCGACGATGCGGTCTTGCCCCGGAGCATCGCCACGCGGCAAGCCTTCCTTAACGCGATGACCCTCGACATCGCCATGGGAGGCTCGACCAACACGGTCTTGCACCTCTTGGCGATCGCCCGGGCCGCCGAGGTAGAGTTCTCGATGAAGGATATTGATGATCTTTCCCGAAGGACGCCGAACCTCTGCAAGGTCGCCCCGAGCTCCGACTATCATGTAGAAGACGTAAACCGCGCCGGGGGTATTCTGGGCATTATGGGGGAGCTCGACCGCCTCGGGCGCCTCGACACCAGCGTGGTCCGGGCCGACGGTCTCACCCTCGGAGAGGCCCTCGACCGGTACGACGTCCGCCGGCAGACGGTTACCGAAGAGGCGACCGAGCTCTACACCGCCGCTCCGGGGCGCACCGGCCGGAACCTCGTGATGGGTTCTCAGGCCGCCTACGCAGAGGCCCTCGACACCGACCGGGCGGAGGGCTGCATTCGGGACGGCGAGCACGCCTACTACGCCGAAGGGGGGCTCTCGGTGCTCTTCGGGAACCTCGCCGAGCGGGGCTGCATCGTAAAGACCGCCGGGGTCGATTCCTCTATTCACCGATTCTCCGGGACCGCCCGGGTCTTCGAGAGCCAAGACTCCGCCTGCGACGGTATCTTGGACGGGAGTGTAGCCGCCGGGGACGTCGTGGTTATCCGCTACGAAGGCCCCAAGGGAGGCCCCGGAATGCAGGAGATGCTCTATCCGACGAGCTACATCAAGAGCATGAAGCTCGACAAGGCCTGCGCCCTCTTAACCGACGGCCGCTTCTCCGGGGGGACGAGCGGGCTATCGATCGGCCACGTCTCCCCCGAGGCGGCGTCCGGGGGGCTCATTGCCCTCGTCGAAGACGGCGACACCATCGAGATCGATATTCCGCAGCGGAGCATCAACCTGATGCTATCCGACGAGGCGATCGCCCGGCGCCGGAGCGCCCAGGAGGCCCGGGGAAAGGCCGCCTACACCCCGAAATCCCGAAAACGGACGGTCTCCACCGCCTTGAAAGTATACGCGCACTTCGCCGCGTCGGCCGATCTCGGTGCGGTTCGAGTTATCGAGGAGTAGGGCATGATGGACAGGCTAAAGAGCCTCGGGCGGAAGCGGCTTATCATCGGCGGTATCGCTCTGCTCGCGATGATCGCCTCCGCCGTCTTTGCGATTATCTACGCCGGCTCCGGCTGAGGCCGGTCGACTCCGACGCCTGCCCGCCTTAAGAGACCCACGCCGAGGTAGACCAGAGGCGTGTCGAGGAAGGCCGCTAAGACTTTTAAGAGATAGTACGGTGGAACCATGCTCCCGAGGACGAAGACGAGACTGAAGCGCTCGCCGACGCCCCAGAAGGCTATCAACATAAAGATGACCGTGTCGATAAGCTGACTGACCATCGTCGACGCGTTGTTCCGGAGCCAGAGAAAGCGCCCCTGGGTTCGGCGCTTCCAGAAGTCGAAGGCCCAGACGTCGTGATACTGCGATAGGCTAAAGGCGACGATACTCGCCAGCATTATCCGAAGCGAGTTGCGGAAGATTGCGACGTAGGCATCGTCCTGGGAAGCGAAGCGGGAGGCCGGCGGAAGCACCGTAGCGAAGGCCGTTACCGCGAGGACCACCAGGAGCGCCACCAAAGTTCCAGTGACCAAAGACCGCGTCGCCTTCGGCCCGTAGATTTCTGCGACGATGTCGGTAATCAAGAAGGTCAGCGGGAAGAGAAATATCCCGACGGATCCGGTAAACTCGAAACCGCCGATACGGAAAAAGGGGATAACCTTCGTCCCGATGAGGTTCGCCGCGATAATGGCGCCGGTAAAGAGCGAGGCCAGTATTATGTAAGCCCGAGTACCGTTAGCCTCGGGAGTATCTATGCCGTTCATTCTCCGGAAGATACCCGACGGCCGCCTCGAAGGCAACCGCGGAAAAAACCATCAATCGAGATACCGAGCCTTCGCCGCGAGATGCTCGCGGAAGGTTCGAGAAAAGACCGTCTCGAGGGTCGGCTTGTGGAGAAAGAAATAGTAGTCGTGCTCGAGGGGATGCACAGTTGCGTCGATGGCGTCGAGGCCCGGGTTCCCGATCGGCCCCGGCGGAAGCCCTCGATTGCGGTAGGTATTGTAGGGGTGATCGACCTCCGTATCCCGGAAGGTCGGTTGAAGGTTACTCGTCCCTAGGACGTAGTTGACCGTCGCATCCGACTCGAGGGGTTGTCCTATCGCTAAGCGGTTCCAAAAGACTCCGGCGATCCCCGGCATATCCCAGGCCGGCGATTCTTTCTGCACGATCGAGGCGAGCGTAAGTACTTCGTGCAAGGTAGCGTCGGTGGCGCCGATGTCCTCCATAATACGCCCATCGAGGACACGCTGGAGATGCTGCACCATCCGCCGAATAACCGTATCCGGAGTAGAGGTGGGGAATATGCGGTAGGTATCCGGGAAGAGGTAACCTTCGAGGATCTTGCCGTCGGGGAGCGGGTCCAAGGCCCAGAGGTCCCGAAACTCTTCTTTGACGACCGCCGCCGCCTCGAACTCCTCTCGGGTAAACAACCCCAGCGCCTCGAAGCGGGTTGCTATCTGCGCGAGGGTAAAGCCCTCGGGGATGGTAACGGTAACCTCGTCGAAGACCGCATCGCCGGAAACAATTTTTTCGAGGACGTCGACGCCGCTCATCCACCCCGAGAGGTGGTATTTTCCGGCTTGGAGTGCCGATTCGAGACCTCGATACCGGGCGTAGAGAACCAAGAAAAAATCGCTCCGGACCGCACCGAGGCGCTGCAGCTCGGCGGCAATTCTACCGAGGGGCTGCCCCGGCTCGATAGTGATGACGGTGCCCTCGAAGCCGAGGTATTTCGGCTCGAAGAGCGCCATGTAGCCGTAGGTGCCCCCGGCCGACAGAGTGCCGAGGATGAGAAGAACGAGAAGGAGCAGTGCAACGGTGCGTCGTCTAACCATCGAAGGGCAGGCCCGTCAGCGAAGGATAATGCGGCGAAGGCGCTCTTTGTGCAAATCGATGTGGTCGTCGAGGAGACGGAGTACCTCGTCTGTGTCTCTCGATCGCATCGCCGTAAGAATACCGCGGTGTTGGTTCACGCTCCACTGCGCGGCTTCTGCAAAGTCGTTTCGCTTGTCCACGCTTCGAAGAATGTTCAGAAGCGTTAAGGAGTTATTCAGGATGTAGGGAATCCAATGGTTCTTCGAAGCTTCGTAGACAAGCTCGTGGAACTGCGGATCGACGATCGAGAAGCCGTCCTGGTCGTTCCTGTCCACGCAGCTTTGTTGAGCCTCGATGCACTCCTCCAACCGGTCCAAGAGCTTCTCCGAGAGATCGACCATGACGCGGGAAAAAGCGATTTCTTCCAGCGCCTTGCGGACCTCGACCAGGGATTCGACCTCGGCCCAGGAGAGCTCCCGAACGTAGTACCCTTTCCAATGGATGCGCTCGACAATTCGGTTTTCAACGAGTCTCGAAAGGGCCTCTCGGACCGACGTTCGACTAACGCCGAGCTGTTTCGATAGCTCGAGGTCGCTAATCGGGTCTCCCGGCTTCCAAAGACCTTTTACAATGCCGTCCCGAATGATCGATGCGATATTCTCACCCCGGCTCTCCTTCGGAAAGGCGTGAACCGAGAGGCTGTTTTCTATGGATTCCCGGGTATCTATATCCACAATAGGCCAGTTTACTATCGTGGTAATTTCGATTGAGGTCAAGTCGCCGGAACTCCTTGTACCCAGGGCTCTCGTTTCGTATTTTGGGTGGGGATGCGAATTCTGCTCGTCGACAACGACCTCATTTTTCTCGAGTTTGCCTCCCGGTTCTTCGAGTCTCTTGGCCACGAGGTCGAGACGGCAAAGGACGGCCTTTCCGCCCTCGACCGGCTTCACGCGTCCGCCTTCGACGTTCTGGTGACCGACCTCGTCATGCCGAACATCGACGGGGGTACCCTCGCTCGGTTGGTTCGCCTCGATCCGGCCCTGCACGGTATGCGCGTGGTGGTCGTATCCGCCGTCGCCAAGGAAGACACCGAGTCGCTCTCCTCCTTGAGCGCCGACTTCTGCATCGGAAAGGGGCCGTTCTCTCAGATGCGTTCCTACCTCGAAGAAGCCATATCGGAGCCCCTCGACGGGCACCCCAGCCGGCCCCGGATACTCGGCCTCGAGGGGCTCCATCACCGAAACATTACCGCGGAGCTTCTCGGGCAGTTGCGCCAATTCGAGGCTCTACTCGAGTCCGCCCAGGACGGAGTGCTCATCATGACGAGTGCTCGGGAGGTTACCCGCGTCAACCCCGCCGCGGAGCGGTTTATGGACTTGCCCTCGGACCGCATACTCGGGAAGCGGCTCGACGAATTGGTTGACGAGGTGCCCCGGGAGATGGAGGAGCGGACCTTCTTGCTCGATCGCGGCGAGCGAAAGCTCGAGCTTACGCTGCATCCCACGAGCCGGGACGGTGGAGAGACCGGGCAGATCTGCTTTATCCGGGATGTGTCGCAGCTTTTTCTCGACCGGCAGTTGATACAGGAACAATTGGAGCGGCAGACCTTCCTTCTTCGCGAAATACACCACCGGGTAAAGAACAACCTCGCCGCAATCGCCGGCTACGTTGCTCTAGAGATCGAAGAAACACAGACCGAAGAGGGTAAAAGTGCGCTCAAAGGGGTCGCCGCCCACGTCGACGCGGTAATGCTCGCCCATCAACAGCTCTATCAAGCTGCCAACGCCGCCGGAGCGCCGGTGGGGGCCTACCTGACGCGTCTATCCAAGAACCTCTTGGACATTTTCGGCCGGCGTCGAGAAGTTGTCCTCCAAACCGAGATAGACGACTTTGTTTTTGGCCTCGAGACTTCCGTTCCCCTGGGGCTAACCGTCGCCGAGATCGTGACCAACTCCCTCAAGTACGGAGTTCCCGCTGCCGGTGGGGTGCTCCGGGTGGAGCTGGCGGCCTTCGGTGACAACTACCGACTCGTCGTTCGGGATAACGGCCCGGGCTTCCCCGAGGATATTCTCTCCGGGTCGAGGGATAGTCTCGGCCTGTCGCTCATCGAAGGCCTGTCGAGACAAATCTCGGGAAAGGCTCGCTTCTACAACGACGACGGAGCCGTCTGCGAGGTGGTTTTTTCCTAAGCCACTTACCGGCCCGCGAGCTTCTTTTCCGCCTCGCCGATCGCCCGGCGCATCGCGGGCTCCGGGTTTTCGAGCACGCGGCCGTGCCCTGGACAGAGACGGGCGGGGCCGAGGTCGGCCAACCGGGTTGCCGATTGGGTGGCGAGCTCTAAGCTCCAGGTTGCCATCGCCGGCAGGGGGAATCGCCACCGCAAGACCCCGGAGACC
>CAZTRQ010000090.1:0-10573 GCA_964616245.1 uncultured Spirochaetaceae bacterium
CGGGCTGTTTCTCGCCGCCGGGGCCGCCGTGGTGGTCCGGGTGGTGTCGCGACGGCGTGCGGGCAAACCTGGCCCGCTCCTTGCAGGATTAGGGGCGAAAGGAGAAAAAATGAGAGTTTATTACACGAATCGGAGCAGCCTATTGGTGCGGGGGATCCTTTCCCTCGTTATCGGCATCATCATCGTGGCCCTCCCGGAGGTTACCTTGGCGCTTATCGCGGTCCTCTTCGCGGCTCTCCTGTTGATCAACGGGGCGACGATGCTGCTGGAGGGATTTCGGACGACGGGCCCTGGTCGGGGTTCCATTGTCGGCTTGGGAATCCTCGCTGCCCTCGTCGGTCTCGGGGCGGTCCTCTGGCCCGAGGCGACCATTACCGTCCTGGCGTTCCTTCTCGGAATCTGGGCGGTGGTCCACGGTTCCTACGAGCTTTGGACGGCGATTCGTCTCCGGCGGGAGCTTCCCGGAGCGATCTTCCTGGGGCTCTTGGGATTTCTCGCCGTTGTCTTTGGTGTTGCCCTCTTCTTCTACCCCCTGGCGGGGGCCCAGGCTCTGGCCATCGTGCTCGGGATCTATGCCATTGCGTCGGGGGTTTTGTTGACCGCGGCGGGCTTGCGGTCTTGAACCCTGGGTCCCCAAAGAAGAGATAAATGTGTTTTACTACTACCTCCTGTTTCGGAGGTTGCTGTGGGAAAACTGTCGGCCCGGGTGCGGCTTGGATTCGGCGTCGGGGACCTCGGGGGTAATCTCTACTTTACCCTCACCGGTTTCTATCTCCTTTTCTATCTGACCGACGTCGTCCGCCTCCCGGCGGGGCTCGCCGGGACCGCCTTTATGATCGGGAAGATCTGGGACGCGGTAACCGACCCGGTAACCGGCTACGCCTCCGACAAGACCGTCACCCGATGGGGCAGGCGACGGCCCTACATGGCCGTCGGGGCGATCCTCCTCTTCGGGAGTATGATCCTGATGTTCTCCTCCCCGGCTCTGGCGAGCAGCCGGGCCCTCTTCGCCGTCATGACGCTCTTTTTCTGTCTTTTGAGCCTGGCCTACACCCTGGTGAACATTCCCTACGCGGCGCTTCTGCCGGAGCTTACCGACGACTTCGACGAACGGACGACCCTGACCGGCTACCGGATGGTCTTCGCCGTCGTCGGCACGCTTATCGGCGCCGGGGCGGTGCTTCCCCTGGTAGCGGCCTTCGGCGGCGGACGCGCCGGATGGCTCGCCATGGGGGCCGTTACCGGGTTCATTATGCTGGCCTCGACCTTCGGGACCGTCTTCGCGATCCGGGAGCCCGAACGCACACCGGAGACCGGGGGGCCGGGCTTCTTCCGGACCTGTCTCGAGGTCCTCGGCCTCCGGGTCTTTCTGAAGGCTCTCGTCCCCTGGACCCTCTTTATCGCCGGAACGAGCATCGTCCAGGGCTCGCTTATCTACTTTTTCGCCCATATCTACGGAGACCCGGGGCTCTTTCAGGTTTCCCTGCTCTTTCTTCTGGTAACCAGCCTGCTCTTTATCCCGGTCTGGGTTGTGGTCTCGAAGCGGATCGGAAAGCGCTCTAGCTACATCGCCGGCATCTCGTTGATGTCCGCCGGGGTGCTTCTATTCTCCCTGGTCGGGGGCCCCGGGAAGGTGCTCTTCGCCTACGTGGTGATGATCGGTTCCGGTATCGGTCTTTCGACCCACTACGTAATGCCCCATTCGATCCTCCCGGACGTCGTCGAGTACGACGCCATCAAAAACGGCGTCCGCCGGGAGGGTATCTTCTCGAGCCTCTGGACCTTCTCGAGCAAGATCGGCCAGGCGGTTGCCCTGGGGATTACCGGCCTTCTTCTCGAGGTCGGAGGGTACGCCCCGGAGACCGTCCTCGGGCCCCGGGCCCTTACCACCATCCGGCTTCTCTGCGGACCGATCCCGGTCGTCTTCTACCTCGCCGGGATCGCGATTCTCGCCGGCTACCCCCTGACCCGCTCCTTCTACAACCGAATGATGGCCGAGGGCAGCATCCCCACCGGCGAGGCGTAATGCGCGCCCTTCCCCGGGCGTCGGGGCGCTCTCCCAAGGAAGCGATAAGGGCCCTCAATAGCCGGGTCCAGGATGCCCTCGTGTCCCTTTCGGCGGACCTTGAGGGGCGTTTGACCGAAGAGCTGCCGGGGGCCGATCGGAAGTAGCCCGGAGCCGCAGTTGTCGCCGGCGGCACCGGGCCCGTTGACGAATTAACAGCTTTGTAAAGGTTTCTTAACCTGTTTCTCACGCAAGGTCTCCAGACTCCCGGGTATACACAATCCAAGGAGGACCTTGTGAAGAAAATTGCATTCCTTGCCCTCGTCGCGCTGATCGTGACGTCGGCCTTCGTCTACGCCGCCGGACAATCCGAATCGGCTTCCGAAGAGCCTCAGAAGTACGGAGACCTTAGAATGGGTCTCGTCGACGCCGACGGCGATCTGGTGGCCGACGCACCTACCGACTCCGCCGAATGGGTCGATCCCTCGACGCTTATCTTTGCCTACACCCCCGTCGAGGACCCGGAAGTATACCGCGACGTCTGGTCGGAGTTTCTCGATCACCTCTCCGAGGTAACCGGCAAGCCGGTACAGTTCTTCCCGGTACAGTCCAACGCGGCGCAGCTCGAGGCCATGCGGGCCGGGCGACTCCACATTGCCGGATTCAATACGGGAAGCAATCCACCGGCGGTCAACTGCGCCGGCTTCGCACCCTTCGCGATGATGGCCGGGGAGGACGGATCCTTCGGCTACGAGATGGAGATTATCACCCAGGCCGACAGCGACATCCGAGAAATCGAAGACCTCGAGGGTCGGACCCTCGCCTTTACCTCGCCGACCTCCAACTCCGGTTTTAAGGCGCCGAGCGCCCTGCTTAAAGGTGAGTTCGGTATGATCGCCGACGAAGACTTCGACACCACCTTCTCCGGGGCCCACGACACCTCGATACTCGGCGTCTACAACGGCGACTACGAAGCCGCCTCCATCGCCAACTCGGTGATGGGAAGAATGATCGAGCGGGGCCTCGTGGACGCTTCCCAGATCCATACCGTCTACAAGTCCCAGACCTTCCCCACCACCGGCTACGGCCACGTCTACAACCTTCACCCGGACGTGGCGGAAAAGGTCAGAGAGGCCTTCTTTAGCTTCGACTGGGAAGGCACCAAGCTTCTCGAGGAGTTCTCCAAGAGCGGCGAGGCGCAGTTTATTCCGATTACCTACGAGGAGTACTGGGCGGTTATCCGCACCATCGACGCCGCCAACGACGTCGAGTACAACTGCGATTAGGTAGCCTCGGCGCTCCGGCGCAGACTCAACAACCACAATCACGCCTGCCGGACACCGCGCTCCGGCAGGCGATTTTCTGTATCTAGGGGGCACCTCGATGCTTCAATTGACCAGCTTGGTAAAGACCTATCCGACGGGGGACCGGGCCCTCCGGGGTGTCGACCTGACCGTGTCCGCGGGGGAGGTGGTAGCCCTTATCGGGCCCTCGGGCGCCGGCAAGAGCACGCTGTTGCGGTGCATAAACCTCCTCGTGCGGCCGAGCTCCGGTAGGGTCGAGCTCGACGGAGAGCGGCTCGACACGCTTTCGGGGCGAAAGCTCCGGGAGGCCCGAACCAGAATCGGCATGATCTTTCAGGAGTACGCCCTTGTCGAGCGCCTTACGGTTTTGGAGAACGTCCTTTCCGGACGCCTCGGTCGGATGCCCCTTACGCGGAGCCTTCTGCGCCGCTATTCGGGCAGCGACGCCGGGGACGCCCTCGCGCTTCTCGACGAGGTGGGGCTTAAGGATCAGTTCGAAAAACGGGCGGATGCCCTCTCCGGGGGTCAGCGGCAGCGCGTCGGAATCGCCCGGGCGCTGATGCAGGACCCGGCGATTCTTCTGGTAGACGAGCCGACGGCAAGCCTCGACCCGAAGACCGCTCGGCAGATCATGCGTCTCTTGGTCGCGATGTCGACCCAACGGAAGCTCCCGGCCATCGTCAACCTCCACGACGTTCACTTGGCGCAGCTCTTCGCCGGCCGGATCGTCGGGCTCCGGGAGGGGCTCATCGTCTTCGACGGCCCTCCCGAGGGGCTGACCGACGAGGTTCTCACCCAGATCTACGGGGAAGAGGATTGGCAGGCGACCGTCGGGAGCGAAGAGGAGGCCGCCTCGGAGAAGCGCCGGGGGTCCGGACACGCCGTCGCGGCCCACAAGGGTGGTATCGAGGAGCGGATCGATGTCTAATCAGGCGGTATGGACGCCCCCGGGGATAATTAGACGTCCCTGGGCGCGGTATCTGCTTTTGACGCTCGCCGTCGCCTACTTTGTCCTCGGGGTCAATTCGCTCGAGGTCCGGTGGGAGCGAGTCGTTCTGGGGGCCGAGCGGGCGGGGCGCTTCTTTGCCGCCTTCGTTCGGCCCGACTTCGTCTCTCGGTGGGACGTTATTCGCGACGGAATCCTCGAGAGCCTTACGATGACCGTCGTTTCCACCGCCTTCGGCGTCCTTATCTCGATTCCCATCGGCCTCGGTGCGGCCCGGAACCTAGTTCCCCGGTGGGTCTACCTTTTCTGCCGGGGAATCATCACCGTCTCGAGGACATTCCAGGAAGTGATTATCGCGATACTCTTCGTCGCGATGTTCGGCTTCGGGCCATTTGCGGGAGTGGTTACCCTCTCCTTTGCCTCCATCGGTTTTGTTGCGAAGCTCTTGGCCGAAGACATCGAGGAGATCGACCCGGTGCAGCTCGAAGCGATCCGGGCGACGGGAGCCGGTTGGCTCCAGGTGGTCCGCTTTGCCGTAGGGCCCCAGGTGATGCCCCGGCTGATCGGGCTCTCCCTCTACCGGCTGGACATCAACTTCCGGGAGTCTGCGGTCATCGGCATCGTCGGTGCCGGGGGAATCGGGGCCACGCTCAACACCTCGTTTACCCGGTACGAGTACGAGATCAGCGCGGCGATTCTGATGATCATTATTGCCATCGTGCTCGTGACCGAGCATGTCTCGGGATACGTCCGGTCCCGGGTAGCCTAAGGAGGTCTATCGTGCCCCTCTCCACCACCGGCGGCAACCTAATCTGGCGCCGCCTCGATTCGAAACAGCGCCTCCAACGGCAACTTCTCTGGTTGGGGATGCTCCTGCTTTTCGCCTTGAGCTTTCGTTTGATATCCCAGAACACGATGTGGGTCTTCGTCCTCGACGCGCCTGAGCAGGCGGCGGATATCTTCTCTCGGATGGTGCCGCCCCGCCTGGCCTACGTTCCGGTGCTCCTTCGACCCCTCTGGGACACCATCCTGATCGCCACCTTCGGCACCGTCGGCGCGACCTTCGTCGCCTTTCCGGTCGCCTTCCTTGCGGCAAAGAACACATCCCCCTTCGGCGGCGTTCTTCGTCCGGCGGCCCTCTTCGTTATCGTTGCCTCCCGGTCGATAAACTCCCTGGCCTGGGCGCTATTGCTGGTGACGATTGTCGGCCCAGGCGTTTTCGCCGGGATTATCGCGATATCGCTCCGGTCGGTCGGCTTTATCGGCAAGCTGCTCTACGAGGCTATCGAGGAGATCGACCCGGTACAGGTGGAGGCGGTGCAGGCCACGGGAGCCCACCCGCTTCAGGTTCTTCGAATCGGCGTCATGCCCCAGATTATCCCGGCCTTCGTCGGCATCTGCGTCTATCGCTGGGACATTAACATCCGGGAATCGACGGTCTTGGGGCTCGTCGGGGCCGGGGGAATCGGCCTGCAGCTCCAGGCGTCGATCAACGTTCTCGCCTGGAGGCAGGTTTCGGTTATCCTGTTGATGGTCTTTGCGACGGTGCTCTTTAGCGAGTGGGTTACCGCGAAGGTCCGCCGGGTGGTTATTTAACCCCGGCGAGGGGCACCGCCAAGTGGCACTGCTTGGCCTTTTTGCCGCTTCCGCAGAAGCAGGGGGCTTCCGGGTCCCAGTCGCCGGGGTTCCAGAGGGGCAGCCGGTGCCCCCGTTGGAGCGCCGCGGATTCGGCGAGACTCCGGAAGGTCGGAACCGCACGGTCGAGAAAGGCGTGCCACCCGTCCCCGTCGGCGCAGAGGCGGCTTTCTGCAGTGCCCGGCAGGCGCATCTTCGGGCACTCCCCGGAGCAGTACGCCAGGTGGGAGCACCCGGCGCAAGATTGGGACCACCGGGCCTTTTCCGCGGCGAAGCGCATCCGCTTCGGGGACCGGAGCATCGACGCCCAGCCGTCGGTCGCGACGTTCCCGAGGCTTAGCTCCGGCTCGACGAAGAAGTCGCAGGGGTAGACGTTTCCGTTGTGCTCCACGACGACGTAGGCGTTGCACCGGCCTCCCATGGAGCACATCGCGAAGCTCCCGTCGAGGAAGAAGTTCATCAGCGCGTCGTGGTGGCGGATCGAAACCCGGCGCACATCCTTCGGATACCACCGGTCGAATACCGCGATAAGGAAGGCCCCCCACTGTTCGGCGTTGATCGCGAAGGGCAGAAGGTTTCCTTCGGAATCGGTTTCGACGCAGGGAATGTATTGATGGTAGTGGAGGCCGTTCTCGAGGAGGTAGTTGTAGACCTCTACGGGACGATGGACGTTCGCCTGGCTGACGAGGACGAGGATGTTGAACTCTACCTTGTGCTTCCGGAGGCGCTCGATGCCTCGGAGGACCTGGTCGTGGCTTCCCCGGGGCCTGGCGGCTGGGGCGTCGGGAGCGGGGGCATCGGCAGCGTGGCCGCCTGCTGCGGGGCCGGCGTAGACCCGGTAGCGGTCGTGGATCTCCGCCGGGCCGTCTAGGCTTACACCGACCAAAAACTTTTCCCGGCCGAAGAGCTCGGCCATCTCGTCGGTTATAAGCGTCGCGTTGGTCTGGATGGCGTTGGTGATGGTGCTCCCGGGCCGGGCGTAGCGCTTCTGCAGCTCGACGGCCTTCCGAAAGAAGGCCGCGCCCATCAGGGTCGGCTCGCCCCCCTGCCAGGCGAAGGCGTGGTTGGGCTGCTCGGTCTCGAGGTACCGCCGAGTCAGGGTTTCGAGGAGCTCTTCGGTCATCCGGTGCCGCGGGGCCCCGGGGAAGAGGGCGCTCTTGTCGAGGTAGAAGCAGTAGTCGCAGGCCAGATTGCAATCGGGTCCCGCGGGCTTTATCAGAAGCGAGAAGGGGCCTAAGGGGGGCCCGGGGCGGACGCCGGAGGCCCGGCCGCGACCGGTTACCGGGCCTGTGCCTTTGTCCCGGCGCTTAGCCACGCGGGGCTGCCTCGGGGCCTCGGTTGGAGCTCGGGGCAGGATTGGAGCCAGGGGCGGTGGCGGGAGCCGCTGTGGCCCGGGAGGCCGCGACGCGAAACCCGATGTTGCCGGTGCTACTCTCCGGCGTATTCTGCGTCCGGGCCGCGACCCGGTAGCGGTTGCAGTAGGAGTGGTGGCAGAGATAGCTGCCGCCCTTGGTAACCCGGGCCTCTCCCGACGGCGGGCCCTGGGGGTCGACGCGGGTTTCGGGCCGCTCTGTGACGTGCCAGTCGGGGCTAAAGTAGTCGGAGCACCACTCCCAGACGTTACCGCTTACGTTGTAAAGGCCGTAGCCGTTGGGCTCGAAGGCGTCTACCGGGGCGGTTCCGGCAAAGCCGTCGGCCCTGGTGTTGGACCGGGGAAAGTCGCCCTGCCAGACGTTCATTGCGTGCTTCCCGCCGGGCTCGAGCTCGTCCCCCCAGGCAAAGGTCCTCTGCTTTAGACCGCCCCGGGCGGCGTACTCCCACTCGGCCTCCGTCGGGAGGCGGAGCTCGGCCCAGGCGCAGAAGGCTTCGGCGTCGTTCCAGCTGACGTGGACCACCGGGTGGTTCTCCCGGCCCTTGGTGTCCGAGCCCCGGCCTTCGGGGCGCTTCCAGCAGGCGCGCTGAACGCCGAGCCACCACTCGGTGCCGGGCACCGGGCGGACCTCCTTTCGCTTCCAGGCCAACTTCGAGACGAAGAGATGGAAGACGAAGCTCCATCCGTAGCGTTCGGCCTCGGTGACGTAGCCGGTTTCCTCTACGAAGTGGGCAAAGTCCTCGGTGGATACCGTAAAGGGATCGATCGCGAAGGGGGAGAGGGTAACCTCCCGGATCGGTCCCTCCCCGTCGGCAGGGAATCCCGCCGGGTTGTCGGTTCCCATCAGGAAGGGGCCGCCGGGGAGATCGATCAGCCGGCTCCGGAGCCTTTCGGCGTAGGAGGCGGCTCGAGGCGGGGCACTTGCCCGGTCGGCGGTATTCGCCGAGCCGCCGACGCCGGGCGCCGCGGGCTGGGCGGGAGGTCCGCCGTTTTCTCTCTGGGGGCTACAGCAACTCATCTCTGACTAGAATGGTAGGGGTAGGGCGGGAAAAGGGCAAGGTACCCGGGGTTCCGGGGCCTAAGGAACTACCTCGAGGAAGACGAATCGAGGCGCCCGGAGACGCGGAGGTAGAACTCGTCGTAATTGCCTTCGTAGTTGACCTGGGGACGCTCTTCCTGTTGATAGACGTAGGCGAAGACCGGGTGGGTACAGAGATGCCGATAGCCGATTTCGAGCATGCCGAGGCGCACGCCGGCGCGGAAGACGTACTGATCCGATATCGGGTTGAAGGTTTGGTCGAAGCTGTTCTTCATCATCTCGGTCCGAATCGACCCGCCTACGAAGAGATACTCGGCGATTTCGACTTCGGCGTCCATCATCACGTACATGGCGGTATCGTTATAGGTGTAGTTTGTCTCGTGCATAATCCATTCCGAAGTCGGAACGACCCCGAGCTCCAGGGCGAAGGCCAAAGCCAAAAGGTTGGAAAACATTGTCTATCCTTGGTCGGCGAAGATACCCCAAAGATAGCCCATTCGAAGAAAGATAACAACTATAATTGCGTTATTGGAGTAAAAAGCTATAATGAATTTATTGAGTGTACCCCGGGCGGCGGTTCGCAGGAGCAGTCTGGAACAACCGGAATGCAACGTCGTAGAATGTGATAGCGACATACCGAGGAGAAGATGCGAGTAATCTACGTAGACGGCAGTTACAACCCACCGCCTGCCCCGCGAGTCCCGGGTTCCGGGGAGGACAGCCGTCGTGTTCCCGTCGTTGTCATTCGATCCGGCGGTGCCCCGGCGGATCCCGGAGATCCCGCCGGCATCGACATCGCCGGGACGGACTACCGACTGACGCTTTCCGAAGAGGCGATCGCCCGGGACCGGGAGGTCCGGGGACACGAACGAGCACACCAGATGACCCTCGGGGGATACGCCGCCTCGGGCATAACCTACACGACCAAGACCGGCCCCGGGGGCGAGCGGGTTGCCGTGGGTGGGCGCATTGCCGTGGACATGGCCGAGGTTCCCGGCGACCCCCGGGCAACCCTGCAAAAGGCGCGAACGATCTACGCCGCCGCCACCGCCCCGGGGAATCCATCCGCCGCCGACATGCGGGTCGCCGCCGACGCCTACCGCCTGATGCAGGAAGCCCAGGACGACCTCGAGGCCCAGCGGCGTCCCGAGGTCGATACCCGAGCGTAGGACGCTTCAGCAGAAAAGGTCCCGGCGTCCTGCCCCCCTTGGGAAGCGAGGGATGCGGAGGGCGGGGCCACCGCGGTGGCCCCGGTCCGAAGGACGGAACCCCGAAGCAGCCCGACCCCACCCCGCCGACACCCGCCCCCCCGCAGGCGACCGGCGGCAAGGCGCGGCAGGTCGGTGGACCGGGACTGTCTGCGTGGACCACGGCGCGACCGGCCAGGTGCGCCTCCATTCTTATGGCGAAGCACCTGGCCGGTCGCGCCAGGGGACTATCTGTTCCAGGTCCACCGAGCTGCCGGGGGTTACCGCCGGTGGGGACGCTCCCCTCATTAAAAATTCACGAGAAACAAGGCGGGGATACGCGATTTTCCCCCGACGTATCGCTATATTCCCTCGAATGATAGCGGAAAAGACGATAGCACTGGTTGCCCACGACAACCGGAAACGAGATATGGCGGAGTGGGTGGAGTACAACGTGCTCTCCCTGCTGCCGCATCGCATAATCTGCACCGGAACCACCGGGGTTCTGGTAGAGCAGGCCATCCTGAACAAGATTTCCCGGGAGGAGGCGCGGGAGCTGCGGCTGACCAAGCTAAAGTCCGGGCCCCTCGGTGGCGACCAACAGCTCGGCTCCTTGATCAGCGACGGCAAGATCGACGTGCTGATCTTTCTCTGGGACCCGATGGAGCCGCAGCCCCACGACGTCGACGTAAAGGCGCTCCTCCGGATAGCGGTTCTCTACAACGTTCCGATAGCCAACAACCGGGCGACGGCCGATTTTATCGTCTCTTCCACGCTCTTCGCTACCGAGTACACGCCGACACTGAAGGACTATTCGAGCTACATGAGCCGCCCGGTGTATCAGCCCTAGGACAGCTGGGGGAGGAGGTCCATCATCTCCAAGAGGGTGGCTCCGGCGTCCCAGCCCTTGTTGCCCGCCTTGCTCCCGGCCCGCTCGACGGCCTGCTCGACGGTCTCGGTGGTGAGGACGCCGAAGGCGATGGGGATACCGGTCTCCAGGGAGATTGAGGCGATGCCCTTGCTGACCTCCGCGGCGACGTATTCGAAGTGGGGGGTCGCTCCGCGGATTACCGCGCCGAGACAAA
>CAZTRQ010000091.1:0-10469 GCA_964616245.1 uncultured Spirochaetaceae bacterium
GAACTCTTACCCTATATTAACAGTATAAACTCAGCAGTTCGTAGGGAGTCCACTTTATCGGCGCTTGCCGACAGGCTAAATGTGCAGCTTTCGTCGATTATTCGCGACATCGAGGTAGCACGGGCCGGGGAAAAGCGTAGCTCTGCCCCGAAATCGGAAAAGAACACGGAAGAGGGTGGCGACCGGCTGCCCTTGGATCTCCGGGCGATGGTCGCGGCAGCGGCAAACTTAGAGCATTTCGGGTTTCTTCGGCAGTGGATCTCGTCGGAGGATCTTGAATCACCGGGGGCCCGGGAGATCTACGCGGTCCTGGAGGACGCATACCGCCGGGGAACGACGCGCCTCGAGGTTGTCCTTTCGCGACTCGACGACGAGGATCTCCGAACGGTGGTAGCGGCTCGCGCTTCCGGCGAGGAGTTCACCGGGGATCCCGAACGGGTAATCCGGGACGCTGTCTACCGCCTCCGGAGCGAAACCTTGGGTCGGCGGCGAAAAAGGGTGGAAAGCGCGGTTAGATCGGGTAATTTTGCCGATGATCAGAAAGCTCTCGACGAGCTACTTCAAGAAAAAATGTTTTTGGACGCCGAATTGGAAAAGTTAAGGGTGCGTGTTAATGACGGAACTTCAGAATGATCCCGCAATTCTTCGCCTCATCGACTACGCTCGAAACAAGTCGAGCGTAAGCTATGAGGAAGTAAACGACTTTTTGCCGGATTCGATAGTCAATTCGGAGAAGATCGAGGAAGTCATCTCGATTTTGGCTAAACACAACGTGACCCTCGAAGAAGAGGATGTTTCAACTTCCGAGCCGGAGGAGGTCGAAGCCCCGAAGAAGGAGCGAAAGCGTCGGATCGTGGTTAACGACAAGGATGCTTCCGTCGACGACCCGATTCGCCTTTATCTCCGGGAGATCGGGAAGGAAAACCTCCTTACCGCAGAGCAAGAAGTCGAGCTCTCCAAACAGATGGAGGACGGCGAGAACATCATCAAGGAAGTCGTGCGGAGCTCCGGTATCCTCATTCCACAATTCGTGGAGCTCGGGCAGCGGGCCTTCTCCAAGCGCGATCCCCGGGAGTTGAATCTTTCGAAGAAAGAGATTTCCGAGTTCCTCGCCGACCGCCGGCGTCTCAACGCCCTCTACCGCGAAGTCCTAAAGGATACCTTGCCCCGGCTTCGGCAATACAACGAAGACAAAAGCAAGATCGTGGCCAAAGGTGAGAGCTTCTTCGAAGACGAAGGCCTCGGGAAACAGCGGGAAAAGCTTCTCAAGGAGCTCCGTGAGGTCGAGCTTCACCCTGAGGAGATCTTGAGCTTTTCGGAACGCTTCCTTTCCGCGAGCCGGAAGATCGGACGCTACCAACAGGAGCAGGCGCGTATCGAAAAGCGCCTCAGGGTAGGCACTCTCCGTCAGCTTCGTTCCCTCGGGCGGGGGCTCGCCATTGGCAGCCAACGGCAAAAAATCGAGGCCGAGCTCGGGCTGACCGCGGACCAGATAAAGGAAAAGATTCGCCAGATCCAGATTACGGACAAACGACTCCGCTCCCTCGAGGTGGAGTTCGAGAACACCATCGACGAGATCCTCCACATGTCGGAGGAGATAAGCCGGGGCAAGGTTATGATGCAGACGGCGAAGGATCGGCTCATCAAGGCTAACCTCCGACTCGTCGTAAGCATCGCCAAGAAATACACGAACCGCGGGCTGCACTTCTTTGACCTGGTTCAAGAGGGGAACATTGGCCTCATAAAGGCGGTCGAGAAGTTCGAGTATCGTAAGGGCTACAAGTTCTCTACCTACGCCACATGGTGGATCCGCCAAGCCATCACGCGATCCATTTCGGATCAGGCCCGGACGATTCGTGTTCCGGTGCACATGATCGAGCAGATCAATAAAGTGGTTCGAGAATCGCGACAACTCATGCAGATGCTCGGAAGGGAGCCGAACGACGAAGAGATCGCGGACCGCCTCGGGTGGACCGTAGGAAGAGTAAAGTCGGTCAAAAACGTCGCCCGGGAGCCCATCTCTCTCGAAACACCGATCGGAGAAGAGGAAGACTCTTTGCTCGGTGATTTTATCGAAGACAAGGACGTAGAAAACCCCGCGCACCAAACGGCTTTTACCCTATTGCAGGAACAGCTGCGAAACGTCCTGTCGACCCTTCCCGCGCGGGAGCAAGAAGTGCTAAAAATGCGCTTCGGCCTCGAAGACGGTTACTCGCTAACCCTCGAGGAAGTGGGGCTCTACTTTAACGTAACCCGAGAACGTATACGGCAGATAGAAGCGAAGGCACTCCGGCGGCTCCGGCATCCGAAACGCAGCCGGCGCCTCAAGGATTATCTCGACAACCAATAACGGAGAATGCAGGTGGTACAGGACATTATCGAGAAGCTCAAAGGTCTTCAGGAAGTCCTTTCGAGGCGGTTCGAAATTGAAGCGGAGATAAAGAATCTCCCGAAGGCTCTCTCGACGAAGACCGAGCTCGTTAACCGAATGAAGCGGTCCTACATCGAGAAAAACGAAGAGTACGAGGCGACGAAACAACGCATCGCCGAGCTCCGGGAGCGAATGCTCCAGGCAGAGCGGGAGCGGGAGCGTTACGAGCAGCAGATGGACCTGATCAAGACACAACGGGAGTACGAGGCTCTCGACAAGGAGATTCGGGAGGCTTCGGAACGAGAGCAGACGCTTCGAAAGGATCTCCAACGAGAAGAGCGCGTTCTGCAAGAGATGTCCGAGGGTCTCGAGCGGGAAGAAAACCTCATAAAGCAGCAGGAAGAAGAGCTCCATGAAGAGCAGAAAAAGATAAAGAGCGAGACTGAAGCCAAGGAAAAGCAGCTCAAGGAGTTAAAAAAGGACGAAGGTGGTCTTACCCCGGGCCTCGACGAGGAGCTCCTCTTTAAGTTCGAGCGTATCCTCCGCAGCAAGGAAGGGGAGGGCATCGTACCTCTGCGAAAGGGCGTGTGCACCGGATGTCAGATGATTCTTCCGAATCAGTTCGTCAACGACGTCCGGGCCGGAGAATCGATTCTATTCTGCCCCTATTGCAGCAAGATCGTTTTCCATGTCGACGCCGACGAGGACGCCCTCGTGGCCGACGAAGAGAGCGAGTCCCTCGCCGACGTCGTCGAATCTTTTATCCAAGAAGACGACGAAGGACTGGACCTCGATAGCATCCTCGACGAAGAGCCCCTCGAAATGAACGAGGGGGATGACGAGGAAGACGTTGAAGAGGAGGACGAAATCCACCCCGACGACGAGGGCGAAGAAGAGGAAGAAGATTTCGACGACGAGGAAGAGGAAGAGCCTGCGGGAGACTTCTCCGACGACGACGACGACGATGACGACGAAGACGACATCGAGGAAGACGATGAAGAGGATGAAGACTTCGACGAAGACGAAGAGGAAGACGACGATTAGATAACGACGTGCGGGTCGGGTTGCCGCTTCGGAGTTCCGCTCCGAAGAGGAAAGTCCGGGCTCCGCAGAGCAGGGCACCGGGTAACACCCGGCCCGGGTTGGGGCTTTCCGAAGCCGCGGCCCGGCGAGATAGTGCCACAGAAAATACACCGCCTGGGATCGACGTCTCCGACGAGGATCCCGGGTAAGGGTGAAAAGGTGGGGTAAGAGCCCACCGGAAGGCGAGTAATTGCTTTCGCAGGGTAAACCTTGTCCGGAGCAAGACCAAGCAGCGGTTTCGGGTTGCTCGCTCAAGACCGCGGGTAGGTCGCTTAGATAGATGGCAACCAGCCTTCGAGGCTACAAAACCCGGCTTACAGACCCGTACGTCTTTAAAGCCCCGGTGAAGGCACCGGGGCTTTTTCCGTCATTGACCTAACGGTGCCAACTCGTGTTAAATGGCCCGAGTACGTATGTCGCGACTCAGTACCCGCAACGGCTTGTCCACACGCGGTTCCAGAGGGAAAACCCCGGGACCACTGCTGCTTCTTCTGGGGGGGATTCTCTTAGTAGGAGCTCTCATACTCTTCTACTTCCGGACTTACACTCCAGGTGTGTCCTCCGGAGACTCGGAGGTATCCCTCCGGGAGGCGTGGGAGGAAGGACGGTACGAAGAGGTTCTCGACGTTGCCGAAGAGATCTTTTCGACAGCCCCCCTCGACCCCCAGGGGTTGGTTTTCGCCGGTTTTGCGCATTTCTATCAGGGGGTAAACGAAGTCGACCAGGATACCCGGGCAGACGATCTCGCAAATGCGACCCGGCATCTGAGAAGAGCGCTGCTGCTCGACCGGCCGCCTGCCTACGGCGAGGTGAGCTATGTTTTGGCCAAGACGTACTTTCACCGAGGCTCGTTTTATCACGATCTGGTCGTGGAATACATGGAACAAGCTATAGAGGCCGGCTATGTTGCCGAAGATTCATATGAGTACCTCGCTCTTGCGTACGAGACCTTAGGGGAGTACCGTGAGAGCATCCGGAACCTCGAAATGGCCCGGGAGCAGAGCCCGTCGGATCTGATTCTGCTGACCCTCGGGCAACTCTACCGACGGGTGGGGGATTATGGTACGGCTAAGGAGATGTTCTCCCGAGCCATTTCTAGCACCGAGGATTCGTTCCTCAGACAGGAGGCCCGATACGGGCTCGGAGAGCTTTTTCTTGATGAAGGAAGCCTAAACGAGGCGGAGAATCAGTATCTCGCCATTCTGGCGGACAACGAGCGCGCCGCCGACGCCCACTATCGCCTCGGCTTGGTCTACGAGGCCCGGAACGACGAGGAGCGGGCTCGCTTCGAATGGAGGCAAGCTATCTCCATCGATCCGACCCATGAAGACGCGCTCAGATCCCTTCGGGGACGATAGCTTTTATCTCGAGCTGAAAGGAATACGGCACTATGTTTGGAGCCTTCTCGAACGATATTGGGATTGATCTTGGAACCTGCAACACACTCATCTACATTCGCGGTCGCGGAATCGTAATAAGCGAGCCGTCGGTAGTAGCGGTCGAGCGGGGAACCAAAAAGGTTGTCGCCGTCGGCGAAGAGGCGAAGCGAATGCTCTGGAAGACCCCCGGCGATATTATCGCGATCCGACCCCTGCGAGACGGGGTTATCGCAGACTTGGAAACGACCGAGAGGATGATCCGCTACTTTATCTCGAAGGTGCTGAGTCGACGATGGTTCGTCAAACCTCGGATGGTCATCGGGGTCCCCTCGTGCATAACCGAGGTCGAGCGACGGGCCGTCGAAGAAAGCGCCTACAAGGCCGGGGCCCGGGAGGTTAAAGTTATCGAGGAATCTCTCGCCGCGGCCATCGGTGCCAACATCCCCATCTTCGAGCCGGCCGGCCACATGGTCGTAGACATCGGAGGCGGCACCAGCGAGATCTCGGTAATCTCCCTCGGCGGCATGGTCGTAACCAACGCCATTCGTCTCGGTGGGGACGAGTTCGACGAAGCGATCATGAAGCACGTTCGCACCGTACACAACTTGATCATCGGCGAGGGAACAGCCGAACACCTAAAAACGAAGATCGGAAACGCCTCGCCGGATAAGAAGATCGAGAAGATGGAAATAAAGGGGACGGACGCGATTACGGGGTTACCCCGTCGGTTGGAAATTGACAGCGTCGAGGTCCGAGAGGCTCTGCAGGAGCCGATAACGGCCGTGGTCGAAGAGATTAAGCGTACCCTCGGGCAGACACCTCCGGAGCTCGCCGCGGATATCGTCGAGCGCGGCATTGTGATGACCGGGGGGGGATCCCTTCTGAAAGGTCTCGATACCCTTATAGCCAACGAAACCGGCGTCCCCTGCTTTAAAGCCGAAGATCCGTTAAACTGTGTCGCCCTTGGCGCCGGAATGTACTTCGAGTTCGAGAAAGGGATGTCAAGAAGCTCCCGAGGACCGTATAACAAGCTGTAGTCTGTGGATCTGAGGGGAACCGTATCCAAACATCGCCCATCCGCTGTGCTGGCCCTCTTGGTGGTCGTTTGTTTCGTCTTGCTCGTACTCGGCACTAGACGCGAGACCGAACGCTCCGGCGTTCTCCACTCTCTGCTCTCTGCGGGGCAAGAGCTTACCTTTCGCGTCCGGCGTACCTTCGTCTCGACAATAACCTCGGTCCGGGAGCTCGGCGAGCTTCGGCAGGACTACCTCGAGCTCGTGGAACAGGTGCGCAGTTTCGAGGCCGGGGCGGCGGATATCGCGGAGCTCGAGCGAGAAAACGCTCGTCTCCGGGAGCAACTCGGTTACGCGGAATCGCTGCCCGCTGCTGCCATCCCAGCTCAGATCGTCGGTAAGGATCCCGGAAATCATTTTTCCACCATCACTTTGAACAAGGGTGGATCGGCGGGAATCGAGAGAGATATGGCCGTAATCGCCATCCAGAATGGACGCCAGGGCCTCGTGGGAAAGGTGGTCGAAGTCGGCTCCAACTACGCCCACGTCATGCCGCTCTTCGATGCGAGCCTCTTCGTCGCTAGCCGGCTACAGCAGTCTCGCTACGAAGGACTCGTCCAAGGCGGCGGGGCGGCGGGACGAGAGATCGTTATGCGTTTTGTGCCGGAGACCGCTAAGAGCGCCGTGAGTTACGGCGACGTGGTGGTAACATCGGGTATGAACTCCTTCTATCCCCGGGGAATCGTCGTCGGTACCGTTTTGGAGGTTCAGGCCCGACCCTACGAATCCTCCCTGGAACTATTGGTCGACCCTGCGATAGACTTTGGACGTCTCGAGTACGTCTTTGTGGTCGGTTCGGAGTACGAAAGGTGATGAGGACCATCGTCGCCGGCGGCATCCTTACCGTTCTTACGGTCCTGGGGCAGACGAACCTTCTGAGGGTTCTCGAGATCCGAAACGTTCAGCCGGATCTGATCCTGATTATGGTGGTCTTCCTGGCCCACCACCACGGACCCCTCGTCGGGGAATGCGTCGGCTTTGTCGCCGGCATGACCGAGGACCTCTTGAGCCTGGCACCGCCGGGGTATAACGCTTTGGTTCGCACGTTGGTGGGTTTCGCTACGGGTCTTACGCATAATCGGATGCTCCTCGACCCAATCTTTATGCCGATTGTACTGATGGTTGGAGCGACTATCCTCAAACTGATGCTTGTTTTCGTCTTGTCGGGGCTCTTCTCCTTCGAGGGGGCAATCGACCCCCTTATTCCGGGGAGAGCCGTTATCGAGGTTATCTACACGGCGGTGTTGGGTCCGATTGTGTTCGCGGTACTCAAACTAATCCCTGTCTTCCGACCGGAGCAGGGCATATGAGCGGCTTTTCCGGATTCGACGGCGGTTTCTCCCGAGTACGCCTCCTTGTCATATCTGCTGTTGTCGTTCTCTCGGTTCTCGTCTACTCCGGTCACCTCTTTTCCCTCCAACTCGTCGACGGCTCTATCTACTCCCTCCGGGCGGAGAATATCAAGCGACGCAGTAGCACGATTCCGGCACAGCGAGGGCAGATCTACGATCGCCATTACGATGTACCCCTGGCCGCGAACGTCGACTCTTTCGCCCTCGTGGTTACTCCCGGAGAGATCCCGGAGGGGCAGCATCAAGATGTCCTAAATCGCATCGCCGAAATTCTCTCGGTGGACGCAAAGGTTTTGAACGAGAAGGTTCCCCCGGATCTCTATCGCTCTTTTAAGGAGATCGAAGTCGTTTCGGGTCTCGCCTTCTCTCAATTGGCGTACCTCGCCGAGCGCTCCGACCGTCTCCCGGGGGTTCACTGGTACAGCAAGCCGATACGCAACTACACTCTGGGACCCGCTGGGGCCCACGTCCTCGGGTACGTCGGAGACATTACCCCGGAAGAGCTCCAGGTTTTGTTTAATCGGGGATACACGGCGCATTCGGTCGTTGGGAAGAGCGGAATCGAGCAGCGCTACGACCAGATCCTCCAGGGACGCCCGGGACGACGGTTTCGAACCGTCGACGCGGCGGGGCGCCGGATGAGCGAAGAGACCGAAGAGATTCCTCCGGAGCCGGGAAACAACGTGGTGTTAACCCTGGATCGAAAAATTCAGCAGCTCGCTGTGGACGCCCTGGGAGAGCGCATCGGATCGGTGGTGGTCATAAAACCAAGCACCGGGGAGATTCTCGCCCTGGCCTCCTACCCCCACTTCGATCCGAATCGCTTCTACGGCCGGGGAGGAGCGGAAGCGTTTCGGGAAGTTAGTCTCTCGCCGAACTCGCCGTTCTTGAACCGCGGTATCCAGACTAGCTATCCCCCGGCGTCGACCTGGAAGATTCTGATGACCACGGCCGTCGTAGAGGAGGAAGTCTTCGGTCTATCGGAAAGGGTCAACGCAACAGGTACCTACCGACTCGGAAATCGGGTCTTTAACGACTGGCGTCCCCAGGGCTTCGGCCCCATCAACCTCTACCAAGCCCTCGCGATGTCTTCCAACGTCTTTTTCTGGACGATGGGTGTAGAGTATCTCGGTGCTGCTACCATCGCCGAGTACGCCCACCGCTTTGGCTTCGGCTCGATCACCGGGGTGGATCTTCCGGGGGAAGTTCCGGGGCTCGTGCCCACTCCTGCCTGGAAGCAACAGACCTTCAACGGTCCCTGGGTCGGAGGCGACACTGCCAACTTTTCGATCGGACAGGGTTTTGTCTCGGTGACACCGCTACAGCTCGCGAACATGGTCTCCCTTATCGTCAACAACGGCACGGTCTACGTGCCCCATCTCCTCAGAGAGGTGAGGGACCAGGTAACCGGCGAAGTTCTGCGGCGATCTGAGCCGGAACTGCTCTTCGAGATGTCGGCCTCCCGAGAGACTTTCCGCCACGTGCAGGAGGCGATGAGGGGGGTTATAACCGACGGCACGGCCGAAGTCGTCATAACGACACCGGCTGTCGACGTCGCCGGAAAAACCGGCACCGGCGAAGTAGGCTCCGAGGGGGCCTGGCATTCCTGGTTTGTCGCTTACGCTCCCTACGAAGTAGCAAACCCGGAAGAGCGTATCGTGGTTGTTGTCTTGGTCGATGCCGCCAACGAATGGGAATGGTGGGCGCCTAAGGCGGCGAATATCATCCTGCACGGAGTGTTTACGGATCAGGACTTCGAAAACAGTGTTCGGTCGCTGCGTCGGGGTCCGCGTCCGCTGTGGTACATGTGATGCGATCGAAATCGCTTTTCGCCTTCGATGTCTATATTCTGGCAAGCACCTTGATCCTTACCGTCATCGGCATCCTCTTTATTTATTCGAGTGGGATAACGTCCACCGGAGAGCTCTTTTCGACGGAGTACCTACGGCAGATTATTTGGGCCTCCTCCGGGTTGGTGCTTCTTCTCGGCATTTCTTTTCTCGACTACGGCAGATTGAGGGGAGCGAGCCCCTACATCTACGGGATAGTTCTTCTGGTCCTTGTGCTGACGTTGCTCTTCGGAAGGGTCGTCAACGGTGCCCGATCTTGGCTTGGAATCGGGAACTTGGGAATTCAACCTTCGGAGTTTGCGAAGCTTGCGACTATCCTGATACTGGCACGGTTTCTCGAAGAACGGCGAAAATCGATAGACCGATTACCCGTCTTCCTCGCCGGTCTCGCCATCGCCATGGTTCCGGTTATGCTGGTCCTCGCGCAACCCGACCTCGGGACGGCCCTGGTCTTCCCTCCGATCTACTTGCTTATGGCCTTCGCCGCCGGCGCGAGGATTCGCCACGTGCTCTTCGTAGTCGTGCTGGCGCTCCTTACCTTCGTTCTCGCGGGGCTCCCGGCCTGGGAAACCCACATCCACCAACAGAGCTTTCCCCTCGTTCGAGTCGTCTCGGACCCGCAGATAGCCGTCGTTGTGCTCCTGAGCATCGCGAGTATCGCGCTCCTCGCCCTTGTCGGATACGTTCTGATGAAGCGCCGATACTTCTACTGGATTCTCTACGCTTCTTCCCTTGCCGGCTCCGCTCTTCTAGCCGCAATCGGGGCCTCTCGTGTTCTCCGCGAGTATCAGATAATGCGGTTGATCGTCTTTCTCGACCCCTACGTCGATCCCCGGGGAGCCGGTTGGAATATTATTCAGTCGGTAACCGCCGTCGGCTCCGGGGGACCATTCGGCAAGGGCTTTCTCAAAGGAACCCAGAGCCACTACCAATACCTTCCACAGCAGAGCACCGACTTTATCTTTTCCATTCTCGCGGAAGAGTGGGGCTTTCTGGGATCGCTTCTGGTCTTCGGACTTTTTCTTCTCCTGATGCTCCGGGGCATACACATCGCCTCTACGGCGAAAGACGGTTTCGCGTCCTTGGTTGCCACGGGAATCGTCGGTCTCATTTTCTTTCATTTCCTGGTAAACGTCGGAATGGCCATGGGAATCATGCCGATTACCGGCATCCCGCTGCTCTTTCTCTCCCATGGCGGATCCTCTCTCTGGACCGGGATGATGAGCGTCGGACTACTTATGAGTATCTACCTCCACAGGTTTCGCTACACGTGATCTCCCTTTCAGATCTTCATCCACTTTTCATGCGCGTCGAGTATCCCGGTCGGTACGTCGGCGGCGAATTCGGTTCCGGGAACCGAT